>NZ_JAAKVA010000006.1:0-228906 GCF_049175415.1 Aeromonas sp. 600527
GGGGTCGCGGGTTCGAGTCCCGTCCGCTCCGCCACTAATTTGAAGGCCTTCCCGATTGGGAAGGCCTTTTTGCTATGTAAGGTTTTCACCGTGACCTCCAGATTTGCACACCAGAATCAACACAAAGCCCGGGTTCATAACCGGGCTTTGTATTTTTAGCGTGTTAAACAGCCAGTGTTAGCATTTATCTGCAGGAAGAGAACTAAAACCCTGTCACCTCCACCATTTTCTATCTATATCAACCCCTTATCTGATGGATTACTGGCCATTTTAACTGGTTTACTTTTGGCCAAACTCTGTTCATGGCGCGCGATTAGGGTTGTATCTCGCTTATAACTCGGTAGAGTAAGGGCATCTTGAGTTTGCCTGTCCCGCGCCGAGTTTGCCGGGTTCCAGGTGTAACTTGGCCAGTTTTTATCAACCTTAAGTCAGTGGTATCGATATGGAACAAGTAAACAAGTCCACCTTCAGCGATGTACTGGAATATGTGCGTATGTCCCGTCGCCAGAACAAACTCAAGCGTGAAATTGCGGATAACGAGAAGAAGATCCGTGACAACCAGAAGCGCGTACTGCTGCTCGACAACCTGAGCGACTACATCAAGCCGGGCATGAGCATTGATGATGTACAGGCGATCATCGCCAACATGCGTGCCGACTATGAAGAGCGCGTGGATGACCACATCATCAAGAACGCCGAGCTCTCCAAAGAGCGTAAAGAGCTGAGCACCAAACTGAAGGGCATGAGCTCTCACAAATAAGCGTTGCGCTTTCGCTTAAGAGACACCGGCCACTGGCCGGTGTTTTGTTATCAGCTCGGATCTCTGCCACTCCTGCAACAATCGGCTCCCCTTTTTAGAATTGCCCTGTTACCATCACCACAAAGCGGTCAATAGTTTCAAGCCATTGACTTGAAAAGACTAAGCTTGAGTGAAACACAATAAATTGCGCAACCATGGTGGGGCTGATATGGGCGCATCAGAACAGACGGATTTGACACAAGTGGCATCTCAAGATTCATCTGTCCAGACCTCGGACGGGAACCCAAAGCGCAAGCGTCGTCCCTGGTGGCGTTGGCTGTTCTGTTTTCTCTTTTTATTGTGCCTGGGGGCGGTGATCGCTCTGGTTGGCTATGAGATGAAAACCTCGAAGCTGCAATCTCAGGAGATTTCCCGCTATGCCGCCAAGCTCACGTATCAGGTCGAACCTGGTCAGAGCAAGCAGATCGCCTTCCCTGAGGATGGCCCGTTCGACAAGCGGCTCGGCTATGTGCAACTGCCGATGATGCAGGAGCGTTTGCTGCAGCGGGGCTATGAAGTCAGCAAACAGGTGCATTTCTCCGACGCACTCTATGACTATGCCAGTCGTGGCTTCTTCGTGCCCTATACCGAGAAGGTGCAGGCCGGTTTGACGCTGCACGATTGCCGCGCCGAGCCCTTCTATCAATTCAAGTATCCGACCCATCACTATCCGGATTTTGATTCCATTCCGCCGCTCGTCATCCAGTCGCTGCTGTTTATCGAGAACCGCGACTTGCTGAGCAACGAAGAGCCGTTGGCCAACCCGGCGGTCGACTGGCCCCGTTTTGCCAAGGCCGCGCTCTCTCAAGTGGGCAAGGCGCTCGATATGCAGGATCAATCTGCCGGTGGCAGTACCCTGGCGACCCAGGTGGAGAAGTATCGCCACTCGCCGGATGGCCTGACCCTGTCGCCGACCGAGAAGATCCGTCAGATGGCCTCTGCCAGCGTGCGGGCCTATCGTCTCGGGCCGGAAACCCTCGAAGCGCGTAAGCTGGTTGCTTGGGCCTACCTCAACTCGGTGCCGCTCTCGGCTGCGCCGGGATATGGTGAAGTACATGGTCTGGGAGATGGCCTCTGGGTCTGGTTTGGTGCCAATGTCGATGACGTGAACCGTCTGCTGGATCCCGCCCGCAACCAGAATGCGCCGCTGGCCGAACAGGGGCTTGCCCTGCGTCAGGTGGTCTCGCTGATGATTGCGCACCGCCGCCCCTCTTACTATCTGGCTCAAGGGCGAGAGGCGCTGGCTACCCTGACCGACAGCTACCTGCGCCTGTTTGTGCAGGAGGGGATGATCACGCCACCTCTGATGGAGGCGGCGCTCAAGGCCAAGATTACGTTCCGTGACTTCCTGCAGTCCCCGGCTATCACCCGGGTGAACAATAACAAGGGATTGCAGGTTGCCCGTACTCGCTTGAGCCGCCAGCTCGGGGTGCAGCTCTATGACCTCGACCGGATGGATCTGACCGCCGATACCAGCCTCAACATGCCGTTGCAGAACGAAATCTCCCGTTATCTGCAACAGCTGGCCGACCCGACGTTTGCCGCCCAGGTAGGGCTGTTTGGTGAGCGCCTGCTCTCGCCGGAGAAGACCGGCGATGTGCGCTACAGCTTCACCCTGTTCGAGAAGTCGCCGGAAGGGTTCAAGGTGCGGGTGCAGACCGACAACACCGATCAGCCGTTCGATATCAATGAAGGCTCCAAGCTGGAGTTGGGCTCAACCGCCAAGTTGCGGGTGCTGACCACCTATCTGGAGATCGTGGCTGAGCTGCACGACAACTATGCCGGGATGCCGGTCGAGAATCTGCGCAAGCTGGCCGCCGTCTCTCAGGACAACCTCAGCCGTTGGGCCATCTCCTATCTGATGACGGCTCAGGACAAGAGCCTGCCTGTAATGCTGGAAGCGGCGCTGGATCGCAAATACTCCGCCAGCCCCAACGAAGGGTTCTTTACCGGTGGCGGCATGCACACCTTCAACAACTTCCGCCGCGAGGATAACAATCGCATTCCGACGTTGCGTGACTCTCTGCGTGAGTCGATTAACTTGCCCTTTGTGCGGCTGATGCGCGATATCGTGCGCTACAGCCTCTACAAGGAGGGCAACCGTGCCCAGTTGCTGAAGGATGACAAGGATCCCCGTCGTCAGGAGTATCTGGCCAAATTTGCTGACAAAGAGGGCCAGACCTATCTGCTGCGCTTCTGGCGCAAATATCGCGGCAAGACCCCCGAGGAGCAGCTCGATACCTTCCTCGACGGTCTCAAGCCGAGTGCGGTACGTCTGGCGGCGGTTCACCGCTACCTGATGCCGGAAGCCAGCGAAGCGGCTTTTGCTGCCTTCCTGGCGGAGCGGTTGCCGCGGGAGAAGCTGAGTGCCAAGCGGATTAATCAGCTCTATGTGAGCTATGGCCCGGGCAAGTATTCACTGCCGGATCAGGGCTACATCGCCCGGGTTCACCCGCTGGAGCTGTGGTTGCTGGCCTATCTCAAGGAGTTTGACAAGGCAACCTTTGCCGATGCCGTTGCTGCCAGCCGTGACGAACGCCAGGAGGTCTACAGCTGGTTGTTCAAGACCCGTCATCGCAGTGCTCGTGATAGCCGGATCCGCACCATGCTGGAGGTGGAAGCGTTTCTCGATATTCATCAGCGCTGGGCCAAGCTTGGTTATCCGTTCGACCATCTGGTGCCGTCCTTGGCGACCGCCTTGGGGAGCTCCGGTGATCGTCCGGCTGCACTGGCCGAGCTGATGGGCATAATCCAGAATGGTGGCATCCGTTCGCCGACCCTGCGGATCGAGCACCTCTCGTTTGCCAAGGGGACTCCCTTCGAGACCGAGTTTGAGCCACAACACACCGAGGGAACCCGAGTGATGCCGGCAGAGGTGGCGGCAGCCCTGCGCAGTGCGCTCTCCAAGGTGGTGGAAGGGGGCACAGCAAGACGTATCGCCGGTGCTTTTACTCTGCAGGACGGCACTGTGTTGCAGATGGGGGGCAAGACCGGCACCGGTGATAACCGGATTGAAACAGTAGGCCGTTATGGCAATGTGACCAGCTCGCTGGCGCGCAACCGAACCGCGACCTTCGTTTTCTATCTGGGGGATGATCACTTCGGTACCCTGACCGCCTATGTACCGGGTAGCCAGTCCGACAAGTTCCGCTTCACATCTGCACTGCCGGTGCAGGTGCTCAAGGGCATGGCTCCCCTGCTGATGCCTTACCTGCAACCAGGTTCCCATACCCAGTGTCTGGCGAACCAGTGAAACGAGCGAATTACCGCTCATCACGCAGGTAACTGACCAGAAAAACGGGGAGGCTGACAGCCTCCCCGTTTTCATTTCCTAATCGGGCGCAGCGGCGATCGATTGCGATCAGGTGTTCAGTACGAACTGCTCGATCACCTGGGCCACACCATCTTCATCGTTGCGGGCAGTGGTGTGCTGGGCGAGATCCTTGATCTCGTCGGTGGCATTCCCCATCGCAACCCCGAGGCCAGCGTACTCGATCATGTGGCGATCGTTACCCGCATCTCCGACGCAGATCACCTGAGCGGCGGTCAGGCCAAGGTGCTCGGCCAGCGCGGCAACGCCGGTCCCCTTGTTGCTGTGCTTGTTCATGAACTCGAGGAAGAAGGGGGCGCTCTGTACCACGGTATAGCGTTCATAGAGCTCTGCGGGCAGTCGCTCGATGGCGCGGGAGAGCTGGGGCGGCTCGTCGATCATCATCACCTTCATGATCTGCTCGTCGGCAGGCAGGGTGGCGAAGTCGATCAGATTGATCGGCATGCCGATCAGGCGGGATTCGTGCTCGGTGTAGGTGCTGACACGGGGGCTGATCAGGCCACGGGTGACCGAGAAACCGTGGACGTTCACCTCCAGCTCGTCGGCCAGTTTGGCGATGGCGCTGGCGTCACTGCCGGTCAGCAGCTGGCTGCGGATGATGCGCTGATCGGCAACCTGTTGTACCAGGGCGCCGTTGTAGCAGATGACGTAGTCATGCTCTGAGGTGAGGCCGAGTTCTTCCAGATAGCGGCTCATGCCTTCCAGTGGACGGCCAGAGGCCAGCACTACGGTTACCCCTTTGGCGCGCGCGGCGCTGATGGCGGCGTGGGTGCGGGGAGTAATTTGGCCCTGCGGGTTGAGCAGGGTGCCATCCATATCCAATGCGATCAGCTTGTACATCTCTCACTACCTGAGTCTGGGTGGCCCGCCCGGTGGGGCCAAGGAAGTGGCGAGTGTAGCGAAAATCGGCGTCGGGATCACGGCCGGCACAGCGAGCTGCCGGTGTCGGTTGATCTATTTGTGCCCCTCGTAAGGGGTCATCTCCAACGTGTCATCATGAATGGTCAGACGGGTGGGGCCTCGGGTGATGGTAACCTTGCGTTTAAAGCAGGCCATCTCGACCTCGATGCCGGAGAACAGATGCTGGGTGGCAATGACCTCCATTTGCGCCATCAAGTTCTGCATATCTTCATTGTTTGCCGTGATCTGTTCGTGGATGAGGGTCAGCTCCGCCAGCTGGTGATCGCGGATTGGTTTGAGCTTGCGCAAGGTATCAGGATTGCGTTTATCGCTGGGCAGTTGCAGCAGTTTCATCACCAGTGCCTTGATCTTGTCGAGCTGAGCCTGACACTCCAGCTGGCGCAACTTGAGTTGGTGTTCCTGTTCCTTGTGGGTGAAGTAGCCACCGAGGATCTGCAGCCGGGTATGGTTGGCGGCCTCGGCCCCCAGGCTGGGGGCCATGATTAGACGATTGGCAATGCTGGTTCCACCCAGCAGATTGCCTTTACGCATGTTAGTGTCACCCACCTTGATATCCCGTCCACTGCGGGTGTAGCAGTGGCTGAGCTGGCTCTGGATTTGTATATCTCCACCCGCTTCCAGCTGCGCGTATTGGGCATAGCTGGCGTGGATCTCCCCTTGGGCATTGAGCTGGCAAAGGTACTCTCCCTGCTCGTTGCGGCGGCCAATGATACCGTGCCGTACCGTAATGCTGCCCCCTGCTTCGATCCAACCTCCTTCGATAAATCCACCGATGACGATGTCACCGCTGACCCGTATTTTCATGCCCGGGTTGACGTCGCCGCTGACGATTAATCCCCCCTCAAACGCAATGTGGCCGTGGCGGGCATCCACCTGCTTGACACTGAGTACCTCGTCCACTTTCATACCTGCTTTCTCCTGGCAGGGCAGGCCAGCCCTACTGGCGATCAACAAGTCGGGATCGTCGGGGGAGATGAAGGTTCCCTCGCCAGCACTCATTGGACTGTCTTTACCATCCTTGGCAGGCAAGTCCTGACCTGTCACGGTAAAGCCGGGCACCCCGACGGTGGCAGGATGGCGGCGCATCAGCTGGGCCCCTGCCTTGACGGTGACGATGGAACCAAGATCTCGCAGATCGACTTTGCCATGCTCCAGTTCTTGCGGCTTGAGGATCCGCTCGGCCGGTGTCTCCACCAGCCGCTCATAGCGAGTGTCCTGACCATTGACGGCAGGCTGGCCGTTGGCAATCACCAGCTTGAGCTGACTGCCGGGGGCGGCCTCCTTGGCTGACTGGATGGCAGCGGTGAGCAGTTGCTCACTCACCCCCTGTTTGATTTCGCTGATGGCGATCGTCTCTTTCAGCTGTTCCAGCGTCACATACTTGCCCCCCCAGTCGGCAGTGATCTGGGCGATGGCGCTCATGCGATCCTTCTCCACTATTACGGCGAGTCGGGCATCCTGACGCTTGCCGATGGGGATGGGGTTGGCAGGGACGGGGGCGGCAGGGTTGGTGAGCAGGGTATTAAGCAGGCTGATTGCCTGTTTGATCCCCTCGGGCAGCGGCTGATAGCGGCGACAGTTGGAAGCGAGCAGCAGAGCCTGCACATCCTGTTCCGTGACAGGTTTGGTGAGACCGGCGGCAATCCGCAGGCAGACCAGTTCCATATCGCTTGATAGCAGCAACCACTCTTTGCTTAACACCGCATCTCCTTGCTGGATGAGAACGGAACGCTCTGCTCGTTCCTCTACTGTCATTTAATCTCTCAATGATTAATAAAGCGAGTCGCCAACCCTGAGAGTGGGCAGTATTCAGATATTTCCTCTGAATGGTCAATGAATTGAAGTCAAATCGGTGATGGCGGCCAGATAAATGTGGGCGCTGTTTGGAAACGGAGTGAAAAGACGGATCGCAGCGCCAGCGACATAGGGTTGCTGGCAGGGGAGTGGCGGTTCTTATCAGCTGCGCTGGGCTGTTCTGGCCAGGGTGAGGTAATCGCCGAGCACCGGCTCACCCAGCATATGGCGGCGCAGCATGTCGAGGGCGGCAAAGGCGAGGATCTTGCGGCGACTCTCCGGGTCGGGGTGGCTGACCTTGACCGTCTGACCGACGTGTTTTCCATCGGCGCTTAGTAGCAGTGGTACACCCTCAGTGCCCTCTCGCCCTATGGTCAGTTGCAGGCCCGCATCGGCGGTCGGCAGTTGCGCCAGCTCATCGGCCAGTTGCGTACTGAAGTTGGCCTCCAGCCTGGGATGGCCGTGACAAAGCGCCAGCAGGGCGCCGCCACTCTCTCCCTCCAGCAGAGCCAGCGGTTTGCCTTGCAGCAGCGCCAGGATCTGCTGCGCCGGTTCCGTATCTCCGCTGCCAACCAGCCAGGGACGGATCGTATCCAGCAGTCGGCGCTCGGCACTCTCCATGTCAGCGGTACTGGCGTCGTGGCCGATCAGTTTCAGCTCGATAAGGGGCATGGAGGAGCGGTAACCCAGCTCGATGCCGGCTGGCCAGGGTTCGGCATCCAGCATATCGCTGAGCGCCGACTCCGAGACGCCGAAGGTGTAAAAGCGACGCAGCTCGGTATCGATCTGCGCACCGGCCAGCTGTTTGAGGCGCGGCAGAATTTGCTCGCGCACCATCTGTTTGAACTCGAACGGCACGCCCGGGGTGAAGAAGAGCTGACTCTGGCCACTTCGCACCACAAAGCCGCAGGCGGTGCCGACCGGGTTGTCGAGGATCTCGCTCCCCTGTGGCAGCCATGCCTGTTTGGCATTGCTTTGTGCCATGGGGCGGCCACGGCTGGCGTAGCGCGCTTCGATGGTAGCGAGCCATTCGGGGAAGAGGGTGAGTGGCTGGTCAAAGGCTTCAGCTGCCGCCTGAGCGGTCAGGTCATCGGCAGTGGGCCCGAGTCCGCCACACACCAGCACCACCTCGGCGCGGCTGGCACTCTCTTGCAGCACCGTTTTCAGGTCGGTGAGGTTGTCCCCTACCGTCAGGCGACGGCGCACCTGCCAGCCCTGCTCCAGCAGCAGAGCGCTGAGCCAGGCCGCGTTGGTATCCACCACCAGACCCGTCACTATTTCATCTCCGGTACTGATGATCTCGATACGCATGGCTGGCTCCTTGGATTAAACGGGTGGCAACGGTTGGCCTCGGGCCAACACAATCAGGCTTTGTTGTGCTCGAAGTAGTAGCTGATCCGGGTACGCGGATTGAGGTACTCGAACACGGCGGGCGGCAGCCGTTTGGGGTGGATCACCTTGGCGATCGACAGTTCGGCTTGCTGCAGGTCGATGATGGCGGCTTCCTGACGGGGAATGCGCGGATCGTAGACCAGCACCGAGGGGTAGAGCAGGCGGGAAGCGTTGACCGACATCACCAGTCCCACCTGACCGTTGGAGAGCTGCACCACGCTGCCGGGGGGGTAGATCCCCATCAGCCGGATCAGCATGCTGAGGTACTCCGGATTAAACTGCGCCTTGCGCTGCTTGTAGAGGCCGCTCAGGGCCGAGTAGGGTACCTTGGCCTGCATGTGGCAGAGGTTATCGTACTCGTTGATCAGTGACACCATCTGAGTCAGCGGATCGAGCTGGCCACCCTTGAGCCCTTCCGGCCCGCTGCCATCGAGATATTCGTGGTGATGGAGCACGATCCCCTTCGCCTCGGCCGGGAAATCCTTGGCCAGATTGAGCAGATCCAGCCCGTAGCGCGGGTGCTGGGCCATCAGGTTTTGCTCCGGCTTGGTCAGCGGTTCGGTCTTGCGCAGGATCTGGCTCGGGATCTTCAGCTTGCCAATATCGTGGAACAGCGCCCCCATGCCGACTTGACGGATCTCGTCGGCCGTCATGCAGCACTCCTTGGCCAGCAGCATGCTGAGCACGCTCACATTGAGGGAGTGGAAGTAGAGGTTGTTGCCATCCTCGCTGTCGGAGACCAGATGGAGCACCATCTCGTCCACCGAGAGCAGTTGCTCGGTCATGGCGTTGACCAGCTCCTGTGCCTCGCCGATGGCATTGAGGGGGCGGGACTGGATCTTGCTCATCACGCTGCGCACCTGTGCCAGCGACTGCTGGAACTGCTTCTCGCACTGCTGCAAATTGCGGCGATACTGTTGCAACTGCTCTATACGCTGATCCTTCTCCTGCTGCATTCGGGCTTGCCGCTGTGCGGCGTCTGCGCTCTCTTGTTGCTGAGGCTGTACCTGATTGAGGGGCTTGGGCGGAACGTCGCTCTTGTCGGGAATGATGGTAACCAGTTTCAGGCCGAGACGGCGGATCAGCTCGATCTCTTCTTCACTTTTGATCTTGAAGCTGGAAAACAGGAATGGGTGTTCACGCCACCCCAGTGGCAGGGATACATAGTTGCCGACTTGCAGTCGATCTACGGAAATCTTGATACCGGTCATTATCTTGGATGCAGGGGAGATACTGAGCCGTATGCTAGTCAAAGGTGGGGGTGAATACAAAAGGTATCTGATGACAGTGCGTGAGCTTTATTATAGGCTTCTGGATGTCCAGACATATTTACCGATGCAGTACAGGGAGTAAGCATGCCGATCAAGATCCCGGATCAGTTACCCGCCGCCGAAGTGCTGGGGCAGGAGAACATCTTCGTGATGACGGAATCCCGGGCCGTCACCCAGAACATCCGCCCGCTGCGGGTGTTGATCCTCAATCTGATGCCCAAGAAAATTGAGACCGAGATCCAGCTGATGCGGATGCTCTCCAACTCGCCGCTGCAGGTGGATGTGGATCTGCTGCGCATTGATGACAGGGAGTCAAAGAACACACCTCAGGCCCACCTCGAGAACTTCTACCACGACTTCGAACAGGTGCGTGGCAACAACTACGACGGCATGATCATCACCGGGGCGCCGCTTGGGCTGGTGGAGTTCGAGGAGGTGGTCTACTGGCCGCGCATTGTCGAGATCATCGAGTGGTCCCATCAGCACGTGACCTCCACTCTGTTTCTCTGCTGGGCGGTGCAGGCGGCGCTTAAAGCCTTGTATGGCATGGAGAAGCAGACCCACGGCGAGAAGCTCTCCGGGGTTTATCGCCACCACCGCCTCGACGAGCATGAGCCGCTGCTGCGCGGTTTCGACGACGAGTTTGTCGCCCCCCACTCCCGTTATGCGGCGTTTGATGGCGATCTGATCCGTGCCCAGACCGACTTGCAGATCTTTGCAGAGTCAGAAGAGGCGGGGGTTTATCTGGCTGCGACCAAGGATTGTCGTCAGGTGTTTGTCACCGGGCACCCGGAGTACGATGCTTTGACACTGGATGGGGAGTATCAGCGTGATCTAGCGGCGGGGCTCGACCCGGCCATTCCGGTCAACTACTACCCGAATAACGATCCGAGCCGGACGCCGCGCGCCAGCTGGCGCAGCCATGGTCATCTGCTGTTTGCCAACTGGCTCAACTACTACGTCTATCAGCTCACCAGTTATCGGGTGGAGGATATCGGCAAGGTCTTCACCTACGACCAGGGGGGCAAGTAGTCAGTCGCCCTGCTCCAGCCGCTCGGCCAGCTGGTCGAGCCATTGGCGGTGGCAGGCCAGGATAAACGCCTTGGGTCTGTGGGCCTTGATGGCGGCCATCGCCTCTTGCTGTGGCTGGCCGAGGGTCATCAGCAGCGCGGCGGCGACCAGACCGGTACGACCGCTGCCCCCTTTGCAGTGGATGACCAGATGTTTGCCATCCCCCAGCAGCTCGCGCAGCTGTGGCAGCGCCTGTTGCCAGGCAGCTTCGAAGGCGGCATCGGGGGCCAGATCATCCTCGATGGGCAGATGGAACCAGCGCATCCCTTCGTGCTCGACCTGCTGGCCGAGCTGCGCCAGTTCGAGTCGGATTAACTCGGCGCTTGTCATCAGGGTCACCACTCCGTGGGCACCGGCCAACCGCAGTTGATCGAGCGCCAGAGTCAGCGGCACCTGCTGGGTGCCGGGGCAGGGGGTCAGCAGCAGCTGACCGTCGACACGGGGAACTTCAAGGCTCCAGAAGGGGTGATACGGGTGCATGGCGGATCCTCGCGTGGTGGCCGCAGGGTTGCGGCCGGTGAATGGCGCCAAGGATAGGCGGGGCAGGGGGGATGTCAATGGCCGTTGTGTTTGCCCCGGTTTACGGGCAGAGTCTAAAAAATTGAGCGGTTCAAGGAGTTAAGATGAGAAACCTGGATCAACTGGATTTGGATATCCTGGCCCATCTGTTTCGGGATGCGGGCATGACCAACAAGGATCTGGCCGCGCTGGTGGGCGTTGCCCCCTCCACCTGTCTGGAGCGGGTGCGTAAGTTGCAGCAGGATGGCGTGCTCAAGGGAGCGCACTGTGAAGTGGATTATCAGGCCCTCGGGGGTCACATTCAGGCAATGGTCTCCCTGCAGCTGGCCCGCCACAGCCGCCAGATCATCGATGCTTTCCGCGATGCCATTCTGGCGCTGCCCGAAGTGATCAGCCTGTTCCACATGGGGGGCAAGGATGATTTTCTGGTGCACCTCTGTGTCTCCGATACCGAGCACCTGCGCAACTTCGTCTTCGATCACTTCACCTCCCGCGAAGAGGTGGTGCACCTCGAAACCTCGCTGGTATTCGAGCACAAGTTCAGCCGCTCCCTGCCCTGCTTTCCCCAGCCATAACGGCCTGTGGGCCGACGGTATGGATAGATGGAAAAAACCGCCAGCTGGCGGTTTTTTCTATTCTGCTATGGGTTGAAGCAGCACGAGCGGCTCAATTGGCGGCGGTGCGTTCATCCTTGGCCGTCTGATAGAGGCTCTTCTGATAGGCCATGCTGCCCCACAGGGCAAGACCGAGAGCATCCTCCTTCAAGGCGTCCGGCTGCGCCGCCAGAGTCAGCTTCTCGCTGGCATTGTCGTAGACATAGCCCTCTGCTGCCCGTTCCGGTTGCAGGATCACCACATCCTTGCCGCGCATCAGGGCGAAGTTCTTGTCGTACTGCATGATGGCGCGCCCCGGCCAGTCGGCGGGCATGCGCGTCAGATCCTTGCCGAGCATGGGGTAGTCGGCACTGATCCCCATCAGGGAGAGCAGGGTCGGCGCCATGTCGATCTGGCTGACGATGCGCGGATCCTTCTTCGGTGCAATGCCGTCACCGACGATGACGCCGGGGATATGGAATCGGGGGATGGGCACCAGGCTGGCGCCACCGACCCGGCTGTCGTGGTCGGCGATGACCAGGAACAGGGTATCCTTCCAGTAGTCGGACTGTTTCGCCCTCTTGAAGAACTCGCCGATGGCGTAATCCGCATACTTGGCCGCGTTGTTGCGGGTTTGTTTGGGCTGCTCGAAGAGTTCGATGCGGTTGTCCGGGAATTCGAACGGATCGTGGTTGCTGGAGCTGAACACCAGACTGAAGAAGGGTTTGCCCTCCTTGTGCAGCGCGTTGAAGGTGTCGTCGGCCTTGGCCATCAGATCCTCGTCGGACGCGCCCCAGGAGCCCTTGAACACCGGATTGTCGAAATCTTTCTGCTCGATGATGGTGGTGAAGCCGTTGCCGAGGAAGAAGCTGCGCATGTTGTCGAAGTGGCTCTCGCCGCCGTAGATAAAGCTGGTGTCGTAACCCCGTTGCTTGAGCAGATCCGCGATGGTGAAGAAGTTGGTCTGGCTCTTGCCGAGTTTGACCACCGCCTGCGCCGGGGTCGGGGTGAAGCCGGTCAGTACCGCTTCGATACCGCGTACCGAGCGGGTGCCGGTGGCGTAGAGCTGCTCGAAGGCCCAGCCTTGCTGCGACAGGGCATCGATGTTGGGGGTAAGCGGCAGGCCGCCGAGAGAGCCGACAAACTGGGCGCCCAGGCTCTCCTGCAGCAAGATCACCAGATTCTTCGGCTTGCCCTTGAAGCTCGCCTCGTTGAAGGTCTGGCTGGGTAGCAGATCGGAGTTGAAATCACTGGACGGACGGCCACTCTCTCTGCGCATGACCTCGAGCACTTTCTGCTCCGTCATCTTGCCGTAAAAGCGGCTGGCATCCTCCTCGGCGCCCATCTGCTTGATGGCAAAAAAGAGAGAGTAGGCGGAGTTGACGGTCAGTGCGTTGACCAGCGGATCCTCGGCAAAAGCGACCATGGCCGGGTTGAGGGCGCGGTGGCCGAGGCTGGAGCGGGCACCTAGAAAACCTATGGCCAGAATGAGCAGGGCGAATGCCGGACGCAGGTACCAGCGGGGGAAGCTGAGGCCACGTACCAGACGGCCGCTCAGCCACCATCCACCGGCCAGCACGGCACCACTGAAGAGCACCGCCAGCAGTAGCTCAGCCTTGCGGCCCGCCCATAGCATGGCGAATACCTCTTTCGGATAGATGAGGTACTCCACATAGAGGCGATTGGGGCGCACGCCATATTCGGTGATAAACGAAGGGGTGGATATCTCGAGGAACAGCATCAGCCAGAGTCCGACAGTCAACCAGACGCGCATCAGTTGCATCCAGCCGCGACCGATGGTGTGGGGGCCGGCCAGCAGCAGGGTTAGCATAGCGGGGACTCCCCAGACCCAGCAGAGGGTCGCAAAATCGACCCGGATCCCTTGCAGCAGCATCTCCTGCCAACCGGCCACGGCATCCACCCGTTCCAGTTGCCAGAGACCGAGGGTGAGCCTGCTGAAAGAGAGAGAGAAAAGCGCGAAAACGCAGAAGACGGCAAAGGGCCAAAACGGGCCGAGTCGCTGTTTTAGTACTGTCATCTTTATTCCTGATTAAGACTGAAGACGTCTGTCCACAGACGTGTTTACTTGCTGTGAGCTTATGACAGATCGAATTGGTTAAGGTTGCATTCAAGTTTGTTAAAAGTCGAAACCAGCACATTTGTCATCTAAAAATGTGATGTCGCACAGCGAATGAGCACAGCATAACCAGCTGGATAAAATGTGACCCGCAGCGCGAATAGGGGTGGGATCGCGATTTATAATTGCCGCGAATTATCTCAATCGGAGCCGAAGGGATGCCGGTCTTTATCGATGTCGAGTATGTGCAGGGATGGCGCCTGTTTCTGGTGTTATCGGACGGCACCACAGGCGTGCTGGATCTGACCCCCTGGCGCATCCAGCCGCTGTTTGCAAAGCTGGAGAGCGAGCGTCACTGTGCCCGGGTCTTTATCAATCGCTACCATCAGCTGGAGTGGCCCGTCGGATGTACCTTGTCTGCCCACGAGGTCTATCACCTCATCTCTCCCATCGATGAGCGAGAAGCCTTCAGTTAATCCCCATTTTTTGTGAGCCAATGCCAGATTACTGTTACTGGAATGTTTGCCTGTTTGCCTTTCTGAGTCAACTTGGGTAAAACCTGCGCAACATTTTGCCAACTAGTCTTCGCTTCACCTGACAGAGGCTTGCCGCTTTCGCGCCGCAGGCCTTTTTTGCGGCTTGATGGTAAACCTTTCTGTTACTGAAAGGTTTGGTCGGTTGAATGAAAAAAATAAAATAAACAAATACATAAGGACAAATGTATGGCTTGTCATATGCGCACTCCTCTTGCCCTGCTGGTGGGCGGGCTCGCCTGTCACGGTGCTGCCGGTCAGGAAGCGGTTCAACAGTTGGATCCTATGGTGGTGGTGGCAACCCGCCCCGCCAGCACTCTGGAGGTGACGCTGGACCCCAAGAAGCCCGGTTCCCCCATGCCCGCTGCCGATGGCGCCGGTTATCTCAAAAACGTCACTGGCATGAGCATGGTGCGCAAAGGGGGGCTCGGTGGCGATCCCGTGCTGCGGGGGATGGGGATGTCCCGCCTCAACGTGCAGATGGATGGCGGTATGTTGGCTGGTGGCTGTGGTGGCCGGATGGACCCGCCCACTGCCTATGTGTTCCCCCAATCTTTTGACCGGATCAGAGTGCTCAAGGGGCCGCAATCCCTCGAGCAGGGGGCAACCCTGGCGGGAACCGTGCTGTTTGAGCGGGACCGGCCAGAGTTTATGGCACCGGGCTTCAAGAGCGACGCCTCGGCCCTCTTTGGCAGCTTCGGCCGCGATGACCAGATGGTCGACATGACGGCAGGCTCGACCGATGGTTATCTGCGTGGTCAGTTTACCCACTCCGACAGTGACGATTACCGCGATGGCCACGGTGACAAGGTGCGCTCCTTCTATCGCCGCGAGAACGGCACCGCCCAGCTGGGCTGGACGCCAGGGGAGCACACCTGGCTGGAATTCACCGCCGAGCGCAGCAATGCCCGCGCCGCCTATGCGGACCGCACCATGGATGGCCCTATGTTTGACCGCGAATCCTTCGGGCTGAAGCTCAAGCAGGAGGAGATCACCACTCACTGGCAGCGCAGCGAGCTGACCCTGTGGGACAACTACATCGACCACATCATGGACAACTTCAGTCTGCGGCCAAACAGCGGCATGAAGATGCTCTCCAACCCGGATCGCCGCAACACCGGCGGGCGTTGGGCCAACGACATCGCTCTGCCAGCCGACTGGTTGCTGACCGCCGGGCTCGACAGCAACCGGGATCAGCACCGCAGCCGGGGCGGCGTCGACTATGCCACCAAGGATCGCCAGCGCACCCTGCGTTTCGAGCAGCAGGGCGGTTTTGCCGAGCTGGGGCGCCAGCAGGGGGCCCACAGCTACAAGGGGGGGTATCGTCAGGATCGGGTCGAGACAACCCGTTATGGTGCGGGTGATCAGACCCTCTACAGCGAGACCGAGCACCTCGACAGCGGTTTTGGTCGCTATGAGTACCAGTGGTCGCCCCGCTGGTCCAGCTATCTGGCGTGGGGACAGGCAGAGCGGGCGCCGGACTACTGGGAACGCAGCAAGGACAGCACCCCGTTCACCCTCAACCCGGAGCGCAGCCGCCAGTGGGACGCAGGGCTGGCCCTGCGCAGCCGCGAGCTGGATCTGACCCTCTCCCTCTTTAGCGCCAACATCAAGGACTACCTGCTCTATAACAACAAGTCGAACAAGGTGCGCAATATCGACGCCCAGACCCGCGGTGGCGAAATGGAGGGGCGCTGGCAGTTTGCCGAGCAGTGGCGTCTCGATGGCGGCCTGGCGGTGGTCTACGGTGAAAACCAGAGCGACAACAAGCCGCTGGCCCAGATGCCGCCGCTCGATGGCAAGTTGGCGCTGGGCTGGCAGCCAGCCGAGGCGTGGAATCTGACCCTGTTGGGCCGCGCCGTGGCCGCGCAGGATCGGGTCGATGTGGGCTCCGGCACGGTCGCCGGTCAGGATCAGGGTGAGACCCCGGGCTTCTTTACCATGAACCTGAGCGGTGCCTGGCAGTTTGCCAAGGGGTGGCAGCTCTCGGCCGGGGTAGACAACCTGTTCGACACCTTCTACTACGAGCACCTCTCCAAGTCGGTGCACAGCAGTCAGGCCGGGTTGGGCTATGAGCAGGTGGGGCGGATACCGGAACCGGGCCGCGCCTACTGGCTCTCGGTCAGTTACCGCTTCGCCTCGGTCGGTGTGCTCTAACCAGTTGAGTCAGATAACGTTTTCAGTCACAGACACCGCTGTGTGAGCATCGTTATCATGGTGAAAACAGGCGTATCAGACGCCTGCTCTCACAGCGGGAACACAACAATGAAACAGGGAACGTTACGCTATGGCGGCCTGCTCGGGGCCGCCCTGTTACTGGCGGCTTGCGGCGGCAGTGGTAGTTCGGGCGGGGAGAGCACGCCCCCCGTGGTCAATCCGCCGGTCACCCCGCCGCCGGCCACCGCCAGCCGCGCCTGCTACGGCAATGATCAGCCGGCCTGCAACCTGCGCACCTATCAGGTGATGGTGGAGTCGTTTATCGACGGCGACGACAGCGCCAACTATGGTGTCGGCTACGGCCCCTCCCAGCACAACGGCGATCTGCAGGGGATCATCGACAGCCTGGACCACATCAAGAGCCTCAACGTCAACGCCATCTGGCTCACCCCGGTGTTTGATTCCTGCGCGGGGCAAGGCGGTGACGACAAGCTGGATGCCACCGGCTACTTCGCCTGCGACTTCTTCAACGTGGACCCTAACTTCGGCAGCAACGTCCAGCTCAAGAAACTGGTAGACGGTGCGCATCAGCGCGGCCTCTACGTCTTCCTCGACGGGGTGTTCGGCCACGTCAACAAGGTGGGGGTGAGCAAGCCCTCGCCCGAGGGACGGCTGCCCGCCCTCAAGAGCGGCGGTGCCGGTTATCCCGGCCAGCTGGTGGATTACAGCCAGCCCCAGAGTCTCGCCTACTTCAAGGAGGTGGCCCGCTACTGGGTCGAGCAGTACGGCATCGATGGCTGGCGCCTCGATCAGGCCTATCAGCTTGGGCTGGATGATTGGCGCGCCATTCGCAGCGAGGTGGAGCGGGTCAGCGCGGCGCGCAAGAACGCCGGCCAGCAGTGGGGTACCCTCGGCTACATGGTGGGTGAGGTGTGGAAGGGCGCCGACGAGATCCGCGCCCAGGCGTATGGGCCGAGCGACAACCCGGCGCTCTCTTCGGCGTTCGACTTCCCGTTGCGCTACGGCCTGGTGCAGGCGCTGGCGGTGGAGGAGTCCGGCAAGGGGGGGCAGGGGGCCAGCGTGCTCGACGCCAGCTGGAACAAGGTGGAGAACTACCCGGATCACGCCATGCCCAATCTGATGCTGGGCAACCATGATCTGGTGCGCTTCGGCGATCTGCTGGAGCGCGGCAACTTCAATCCGGCGGACTACTGGCAGCGCCACAAGGCGGCCTTCAGCTTCCTGGCGGCCCGCTCCGGCCCCATCACCCTCTACTACGGCGAGGAGTTTGGCGACGAGGTGCCGGACTTTGCCCAGCAGGTGGGGGGCGACTGTGCCGCGCAGGGGCTCTGTGACGATCACGTGGCCCGCAGCGATGGCAAGGTGCCAGGTGCCACCGGCTTCGTGCCGAGCAGCGAGCAGAGCGAGCTGAAACAGTGGCTCAGCCAGTTGCTGGCCCTGCGCGCCGCCCACCCCGCCCTCTATCAGGGGGAGCGGGTCAAGCTGGTGGCCGAGGGAAGCGTCTATGGCGACATCAAGCAGACGGCGGCGGAGCAAGTAGTCTACCTGCTCAACGTCTCCGGCACGCCCCAGAGCTATGCTGTGCCGGCCAGCAAGTTGCGCAGTGGCAGCGCGCTGGTGGATCTGCAGAGCGGCGAGCGCCTGGCCATCGGCGGCAGCAGCGTGACGGTGGAGTTGCCACCCCTCACCGGTCGCTTCCTGTTGCTGCAATAGTGCGACCTCGCCCCAACGCAAAGGGCTCCATAGCGGAGCCCTTTTTTCATTTGCGACGCCGTCCTACTTCTCGATGCTGCTGCCCAGCTCATCCGGGCGGGGAGCGGCTGGCGGGTGACCATTGCCGTTGCCATTGCGCCAGCTCTCCAGCCGGTTGTGCACCCCGCGGCGCAGGCTCTTGAAGCTGGTCTCCAGATAGTCGACGCCGACCAGGATGGAGAGGGTGACGCCGGTGAGCAGCAGCGCCTGATGGAGCATCTGCATACCGATGAGGGCGCCGAGGGCGGCCAGCATCCAGACGGTGGCGGCGGAGGTGACCCCCAGCACCTGACCATCCCGGGTCATCATCACCCCGGCACCGAGAAAGCCGATGCCGGTGATGAGCTGGCCCAGCACCCGTGCCTGATCGGCGCTCTGGGGGCTGAGGGCGGCGCCGATGGCGAGAAAGCAGTAGGTGCCGAGGATGATGAGCGAGGAGGTGCGTATGCCGACCGGCTTGCCGCGCAGCTGGCGCTCCAGCCCTACCAGAGTGCCGCACACCAGACAGACCAGGATGTTCTCCCAGCCAAGGGGTGCAATGTCCCACCAATCAGTCGTCATCATATCCACCTCTGCAATCGATGCTTGTTGTTATCCGGCCGCGCTCTGCCCCCGGTTCTCCAGCCGCTGGCGGAAGGCACGGGCCAGTCGCTCGTAGAGATCCTGCGCCTCCTTGTCTTCAATATCGCCACGTATCCAGGGATTGTCGATGATTTCCAGCAGCACGCAGTCGCGCCCCTGCTGGCGCAGGTCGACCCCGAACAGGCCGTTGCCGAGCTGATGGACGGCGCGGCGGGCGGTTTGCAGCACCCGTTCCGGTACCTCGTTGAGCGGCAGCGCCTCAATGCGGCTCATGTCGAGAGGGTGTTTGCGGCGGCGAATGCGGTTGCCGGGCTCGGGCCGGAAACGGCGGCAGGCAAACAGCGGCGAACCGTCGAGAAAGCCGATGCGCCAGTCGAACTCGGCGGGGATCCGGCTCTGCACCAGCAGCAGGGCGGAGCGGGCCAGCCCCTCGTCCAGCAGGCGAGCCAGCTGCTGCTCGTCGCTGGCCATGGCCAGATCTCGCCCCTGCGCCCCGTCGGGCACCTTCACCATCAGTGGCAGGCCGAGCCGTTGCACCAGCTCGTCCACGTGGTGGCGGCCGCGGCGGGTCACCACCATGGTGGGCGGCATGGGCACGCCGCTGCGCACCATCAGCTCGTAGAGATAGAGTTTGTTGCTGCAGGCGAGGATGGCGCGGGAGCTGTCGATCACCGGCATCTTGAGCTGCTCGGCGCGGCGGGCAAATTCGAAGGTGTAGTGGCCGACCGCCGTCTCGGAGCGCAGCCAGAGGGTATCGAACTCCGGCAGCCGCTCGATGGCTGACGGCGCCAGGATCTCGGCCCGGATCCCCTGCGCCGCGGCCGCTTTGATAAAGCGCTCCAGCGCCACTGCATCGCTGCTGGCGCGGCCGTCGTTGGGGTCGACCAGAATGGCGAGTTGGTAGAGTGGCGCCGCCTGCTCCTCGTCGCCGGTGCCCACCAGTGCCTGGGCGTGGTGCAGCATCAGCTCTTTCTCGCTCGGGCTCAGCGCCAGCGGTGACAGGCTCTGCTGCTGGCGCACCGACCAGCCGTGGCGGCCGCGCTTGAGGGTCAGCTCCTGCAGCGGCAGCTGGCTGAGGCCATAGTAGTAGCGGGCCAGCCCCGCCAGCTCGCTCAGTTCGCTCTGGCCGAAAATGGCGCGTACCCGGATCCTGTCTTCGCTCTGCTGGGCCAGCCAGCCCTGCAATTTTCGCCACAGCTTGGCCGGTGGCTGTTGGGGCTGCAACTGGCTGATGGCCTGCAAACCCGGCAGACAGTGGTGGCCGCGGGCCTGGGCCAGCAGCGAGCAGTAGTAGCCGGCGCTGAGGTGTTCCAGATTGCGGCAGAGGTTGATGATGCGGGGGCGGCCGCCGGTGGTGGGCACCCCGTGTTGCAGATAGGTGCGGGCGGTCAGCAGATAATCGGCATGGCAGGGCCAGTCGCCCAGCTCTTCGACGATGACGTAGGTACTCATATTTTTCGGCTCCACAGATGAAACTGCCTTAAGCGGCAGGATCCCCAGTGGGCTTCGATGCACCGACAAGCACGACAATGGCGCGAGGGGAAACAAGAGGTTACAGTGCCTAATATTCTGCCTTGGTAACTTGTGATACAAGTCGCATTTTTGGTGCTGAGGATAAATAACCGAACAAGGACTCCCCGTGTTGACCGTCCGCGCCGCCCGACCCAGCGATCTGGGCGCCATCGTTAAACTGGAACGCTACTGTTTTCCTCCCGAGGTCGCCTTTGGCCGCAGTCGCTGGCACTATCTGCTCGCCCAGGCCAGAGGCCGCACCCTGCTGGTGCTGGATGAGAAGGAGCAGTTGATGGGCTATCTCTGCCTGCTGGAGCACAAGGGGTGGGATCGCCTCATCGTGCAGACCCTCGCCATCCGCTGGACCATCCGTCGTCAGGGCTGGGCGCGGCGCCTGCTGGAGCAGGTGATCCGCGAAGGGCAGGAGGCTGGCTGGGGGGCGATCCGGCTGGAGGTCGGCGATGCCAACGCCGAGGCACTGGCGCTCTATCGGGGGCTGGGGTTCAAAGCCACCCAGCGGCTGCCCGACTACTATGGCCCGGGTCAGCATGCCCATCGGCTGGTGCTGAAGCTGGCCGGAGAGAGGAGATAAGAGGAGAGGGGATGAGCTGCGACAACTGTCTTGCCACCGCCATCAGGGCCAAGCTGGGGCGCTGCCCGGTCTGCGCCGGCCAGACCTTTGCCATCGGCATGGTCGGCTGGCTGGTCTGGTGGTGGTTTGGTGCCGACACTTCGGTCAACGCCCTCACCGCCCTGCTGTTTGCGCTGGGGGGCTCGGCACTCTTTCTGCTCCATCTGGCGGTGTTTGTCTGGCGCAAGGCGACCGGACGTGAATTGAGCGATGAATAAGTCAGATTGGTTTCAACAACATAAATAACAATATCGGTTGAGATAATGGAGGTTCAGATGATAGCAATGGTAACGGGCGCCTCGTCCGGGTTTGGTGAGTCCATCAGCCGCCAGCTGGTGCAGGCGGGCTACAAGGTGATCGGTACCGGTCGTCGCGCCGAGCGGCTCGCTGCGCTGGCTGACGAGCTGGGCGCGCAGTTCCTGCCGCTGGCGTTCGACGTGCAGGACAAGGCGGCCACCCGCGCTGCCATCGCTGCTCTGCCAGCCGAGTGGAGCGAGGTGGATCTGCTGGTAAACAACGCCGGTCTGGCGCTGGGGCTGGAGCCGGCCCACAAGGCGGATCTGGAAGATTGGGAGCAGATGATCGCCACCAACATCAGCGGTCTGACCCTGCTCACCCGATTGCTGCTGCCGGGCATGGTGGCGCGCAATCGCGGTCACGTCATCAATATCGGTTCGATTGCGGGCACCTACCCCTATCCGGGTGGTAACGTCTACGGCGCCACCAAGGCGTTCGTGAAGCAGTTCAGCCTCAACCTGCGCGCCGATCTGGCGGGTACCGCCATCCGCGTCACCAACGTGGAGCCGGGCCTGTGCGGCGGCACCGAGTTCTCCAACGTGCGCTTCCACGGTGATGATGCCAAGGCGGCCTCCGTCTATCAGGGGGTGGAAGCGATCCAGCCGGAAGACATCGCCAATACCGTGCTCTGGGTGAGCCAGCAACCGGCCCACGTCAACATCAACAGCATCGAGATCATGCCGGTGGCGCAGACCTTCGGCCCGCTCAATATCAGCCGTCGCTGATCGCCGCATTGGCTGAAACAAAAGAGGCTCCCTTAGGAGCCTCTTTGCGTTGGCGAACCGATTACAGGCTCATGATCTTCTTGAACTCCTCCGGCGAATACTTCTTCTCGGTGCGCTTGGTGAGATCCGTCATCAGCTTGTAGCGCAGCGTTTTGGCCATCTGATAGGTCTGCTCCAACTGGCCATAGGAGTAGTCGGCGGCTAGCCCGATGGCGGTAGCCTTGTCGCTGGCATAGGCCTGCTTCAGGCTCTTGTCGAGCAGGGCTACCTCCTTGTAAAGCTTGCTGCTCTCCTTGCTCCAGACGCCGCGCAGCAGCGGCAGGTACTTGTCCGGATCGGCGCTGGCCAGCGCGGTCAGGCTGCGGAACTGCCAGTAGGCAGAGTCATCGGAGTAGCTGTCGCTGCCGGTGCGATAGGGCTGGGGGTAGGATTCCAGGGTGTTGTATAGCGGCACCATCACAGATTCGGCCAGCACGCCGTAGCTCTGCCAGATCAATCCCTGCAGCTCTTTGGGCATCTCCTTGCGCAGCTGGATGACGTGGGATTCCAGCTGGCGATCGATGCGGATCGGCCGCTCAGCCTTGCCCGCCAGCGGCGTGCCCTCATAGGTGGCGCTCAGCAGTTTGGCCACGTCCGGCACGGCGATGGGATCATCCGGCTTCATAAAGAGCGGATATTGCGCCTGCCGGGTCGGCTGCGGATGGCTGGCGGTCAGCATTTTCTGGCCGAGCCACTCCCGATCCACGTTATACGGGTCAGCGATGACCCCGAACGCCTTGGCGAAGTTGAACTCTTTCGGGTCGGCGTTATCCAGCAGTTTGTGCTCGCGTACAAACTCCAGCAGCTTGGGCGAGTGCAGCACATCGGCGCTGTCGAGATTGACGCCGTGGATGCGCAGGCCGTTGGCCACCATGGCGTAGCTGTCGTCCGGCACCCGCACCGCAATCCAGTGGTGGCCGGAGCCGATCTCCATCAGCCAGGCCTCGTTCACATCCGCCAGATAGAGGCTGTTGCCCTCACCGGCGCCATATTGCTCCACATAGCTGCCGAGCAGCTCGACCCCCTCTTTGGCCGTTTTGGCCTGCGGCAGGATCAGGGTCGGGATGATGGCTTCAATCACTCCCTTCTCGATCAGCGGATCGGCTTTCTGGGCCTTGTCGTTGACCTCGGCACTGGTGGTGGCCGAAATGGCGACGTTGAACTCGTTGATGCCGCGCTCCTCGTAATACTTGCCGTCGGGGTCGCTGGCTGTGGCATCCCAGTCACGAATGGCGGAGTAGGCGAAAAACGCCTTGGGCATCGGCACTTCCAGCCCGTTACCCAGTTTCCAGACCTTGCCCTCGTTCTGCTGCGCGGGCCGGAAGGCGAGGTACTTGTTCCAGTTGTTGACGCCAAAATCCTCGTTTCTGGCGATCATCACGCTGCCATCGGCACTGGCCCCCTTGCCGACGATAAGGCCGGTACAGGCGTCGGCACTGGTGCCAAGCAGGGTGAGCAGGGTGGCGGAGAGAAGACTCAAGGTGTGTTTTTTCATCGTTATGCCCGAAAGGTTGCGGTGAGTGAGAGTCAGACGAGGGGATGAGGTGTGGGGAGGCCGCAACTCCGAACTGGCAGCGGAGTGCGCTCGGCAGATTGGTCTGCCTGTTATTGGTTTTACGAACAGATCATCCATGACACGGCTGGCTGGTTGTGATGTGCGCCAAAATTGTATGCCTCGCTGGTTGTTTGTTTTGTGATCGACGGAGCGTTCCTGCGGTTTATAGGGTGCAGCGTTTTTGAGGCAGCGGTATGTGTCGGAAATTGGGGGAAAGCAGCGGATGAGTCATGATTCTGACGCTGCGTCGGGGCTGTAACCGCTGGCAAGCTTGCCAGCGCGGGGATCTCGACCAATCTAACAAGTTGGCCTGTAACTTGCTGGTTTTATTGTCAAAGGTGGGGCCAGACCCCATACCGCCGCATTCAGTCGGCCCGCTCCGGCGGGTCGGCACACAGAACGGGAGTCTTCATGGATATCAAACCCTACAGCCAGCAGCTTGCCCAGAGCGCCTCCAACAACCGCGCCCTCGCCACCCTCAACAGTGCCAGTAGCGGTGGTCAGGGTGGTGGCTGGGAGGAGATGGTCAGCCTCTCCACCCAGCGCATGACCGGTCAGGCCCAGCAGGTGCTCACCTATGAACATCTGGCCAAGAACAGCAAGTTGCCGCCGGCGCTCGACATGAGCTCCGACAAGGGGGGCGTGGTGCAGCAGCTGGTGGATAAGGCACTCGGGTTTGATCGCAAAAAATTCAACGAGATAGAAGACAAGCTCAAGGCTATCGCCGACAACAAGAAGCTGACCCCGGAAGAGCGGGCTGAGCAGAGCAAGCCGCTCAATGAGCAGAAAGATGCGATGCTGAAAGAGGCAATGGATCGCCTGACCGGCAAGAAGAGCTCATCCAAAGATGAGGCCAAAACCGCCTGAGGGGTTGCCGGCACGACTCAAACGGCAATTCGTGGCTAGGGGGGCAAGCACTTGCCCCTGTCGGGGTTAAGTGAACTGCGCCATGCAACAAGCTGCGCAGTAAAAAAGGGAGGGCAGATGCCACTCCCTTTCTGTTTGAGCAAGAGCGGGGCTGGAACAAGTCAGCCACGCTATCTCTTTTCAGGCGCTATTTCTTTTCAGGTACTATGCCAATCCCCACTGCCTGGGTCTGGACGGCCTTGATCTGATCCCCCTGGGCGATCAGGGCAAGCTGCGCCGGGTCGTGTACCTTGAGCATCAGGGTGTGATCCACCCCTTTGACCGTGATGGTCTGCTGCGCCTTGTCGACGGCGATGACATCACCATAGAGGGTCACTTTTCTGGCCACGCCGGCTCCCGGTTTCTCACCTGCTCCGGCCTTGTCGGCAGCCACCTCCACGATCCGCTGTCTGACGCCCGCCCCGCCCTTGATGAGCTCCAGATCCAGCATCTGCAGATATCTGAGCGCCACCGTATCGCCCACCTTGAGGTTGGCCAGATTGGTGACCTGTTCACCGGCGATGATATCGAACGCTTCACTGGCGGCATTGGTCAGGCTCACCTTGCGACTGGCAATGTCGATGGCGGTCACCTTCGCCTGGGCGTATACGGCCTCCACTATGTTGGCCTTGCCGGGGGCCGTGGCGACGTCGGCGGTGACCTCGGCGGCCTGCGTCAGCGTGGTTGAGAGGGAGAGCAGAGCGGCAATCCATGCATGTTTTAGTTTCATGTGTCAGACCTTGTGAGCAAAGGAGTTGGAAGGGGCAGCGCCGGGATGGAGCAAGGCAGCACTCCCAGCTCCCGAAGAGACCATAGCAAAGCTGCCAGGAGACCATAGCAGAGCCGTCGCTCTTTATTTCGCAGGCAGCCTGCTCAATATGCAATTTGATAGCCGGCTCCCGTTTTTTGACCTGTCGGGATCGTGGGCGCACAATGTCCCCGCATTGATCAAGTCGAGGAGCCCGCCGTGTACAACTTCCAATATGCCAATCCGACCCGCATCTGTTTCGGCGAGGGGCAGATCGCCTGCCTGCCCGAACTGATCCCGCCCGGCAGCCGGCTGCTGGTGCTCTACGGCGGTGGCAGCATCAAGCAGAACGGGGTGTATGAGCAGTTGACCCGGGCGCTGGAGGGGGTGACGTGGCAGGAGTTTTCTGGCATCGGTGCCAACCCCAGATTCGAGCTGTTGATGGAGGCGGTGGCGCAGGTGAAACGCGAGCGCATCGACTTCTTGCTGGCAGTCGGGGGCGGCTCGGTTGTCGATGGCACCAAGTTTGTTGCGGCCGCAGCCTGCTACGAGGGGGATGATCCCTGGGATATCTGCGGCAAGCAGGCGAGCGTGCACAAGGCGCTGCCGATGGGCTGTGTGCTGACCCTGCCGGCGACCGGCTCCGAGAGCAATCCCACCTCGGTGGTGAGCCGGGGAGATGTGAAGATCTCCTTCAGAAGCCCGCTGGTGCAGCCGCAGTTTGCGGTGCTCGACCCGACCACTACCTACAGCCTGCCGCCGCGCCAGACCGGCAACGGGGTGGTGGATGCCTTCGTCCATATCGCCGAGCAGTACCTCACCTTCCCGGTGGGAGGCGAGGTGCAGGACAGACTGGCGGAGGGGCTGCTGCAGGTGCTGGTGGAGAACGGCCCCAAGGCGCTGGCGGAGCCGACCAACTATCAGGTGCGGGCCAATCTGATGTGGGCGGCCAGTCTGGCGCTCAACGGCCTTATCGGTTGCGGGGTGCCACAGGATTGGGCCTCCCACGCCATCGGCCATCAGCTGACGGCGCTTTACGGGCTCGACCATGGTCAGAGTCTGGCGGTGGTGCTGCCCGCCCTGCTGCGGGAGCGGGCTGCGCAGAAGCAGGAGAAACTGGCCCAGTTTGCCGAGCGGGTGTGGCATTCGACCCGCGAGGACAAGGCCCTGCGCATCGAGGAGACGATCATCCGTACCGAGCAGTTCTTCCAGAAGATGGGGCTGGGCACCCGGCTGGCCGACTATGGCCTCAGCGAAAGCTGCATTCCGGCGGTCTGCTCCAACCTCAAGCGGGTGGGGCGCACTGCGCTCGGTGAACAGCAGGATATCGATCCGGATCGGGTGGCGCGCATTCTCGCCCGTGCGCTATAAGCCTGCGCCGGTTTGTTTCCCTGGCTGATTCATTTTCCCAATTAAAGAGGGCCGCTTGTTGCGGCCCTCTTGCATGACGGGTTAGCCGATCACTCGGTACGCGCCTTGAGGTAGCCGGCGTAGTCCGGGATCTGCACGCTGAACGCCTGGCGCATGTGGGGGCTGTCCATGATGAAATCAGCGGTCGCCTCGTTGGTGGCGACCGGGATGTTCCAGACTGCCGCGAGGCGCAGCAGCGCCTTAACATCCGGATCGTGGGGCACCGCATTGAGGGGATCCCAGAAGAAGATCAGCACGTCGATCTTGCCCTCGGCGATCAGGGCGCCGAGCTGCTGGTCGCCCCCCATCGGGCCGGAGAAGAGGCAGGTGATGGGCAGTTGCGCCTTCTTGCCGAGCATGGTGCCGGTGGTGCCGGTCGCATAGAGATGGTGGAGCTTGAGCTCCTCCTTGCGGCGCATCACCCAGTTCAGCAGAGGGGTCTTCATGTTGTCGTGAGCCACCAGTGCCACCCGTTTGTGGGGTGCCATCTCGCGTGCAATCTGTTCCATGGAAATCGTCCGTAGCATTGTTATTGGCAGAGAGCCGTATCCTAATCGAAAGCGGCGCCCATTGCCTTGCCGGGCGCCGTAACTGTGATCACTTCGACTGTTCAATCCACTGCTGGTTCTTCTGCTCCAGCACCGAGATGGGCAGCATGCCGTATTCCAGCACATGGTGGTGGAACGCCTTGAGGTCAAAGCCTGCGCCCAGCGCCTGCTCGGCCGACTCCCGCATCCGGATCAGCGCCAGCTGGCCAGCCTTGTAGGAGGTCGCCTGGCCGGTGTAGGCCATGTAGCGCGGCACCTCGGAGCTGATATCCCCCGCCCCCAGCGCCGAGTTCTCCTTCATGTAGTTGACGGCCTGGTCGTGGCTCCAGCCATACCAGTGAATGCCGGTATCCACCACCAACCGCATGGCCCTCAGCATCTCCTCGTTGAGGCGACCGAAGTACTGCAGCTGGTTGTTGAAGGCGGACGATCCCTCGACCTTCACGTCCCCCACCTCCGGATCATAGAGACCGCGCCCCTGATAGAGCCCCATGTCGTGATCCGCCAGGTATTCGGTGTAGAGCGCCCAGCCCTCCGCATAGGCGGTGTAGGAGGCGTTCGCCACGTACTGCGGGAAGTCGGGATCCTTCGCGGCCAGCTCCTGGGCGATGGTGATCTGGAAGTGGTGGCCTGGCGCCGCCTCGTGGGCCAGCAGGGTGCTGATGTTCCAGCTCTGCAGACCATAAGGGAAGTAGGTGTTGAGGAAGAACTGCCCCTTGCGGCCGGTCTGCGGGTTGCCGTCCTGATACCAAGCCACCCCGCCGTATGGCGCATCTTCATAGGAGACGGGCACCACCTCGTAATCCAGCTTGGGAATGGTACGCTCGGCATCGAAGAAGTCCGGCAGCACCAGCGCCGCCTTGCTCTTGAAGGCGTTGTACTCCTGCAGTGCCCGCTCGTGTTCGGCCAGCGCCTGTTGCTGCGGCCCGCTCAGGGTCGCCCCGGCTGCATTGTCCGGGTTGAGGCCGGCAGACCAGACCGCCAGCGGATTCTGGTAGAAGAAGGCCGGCTCGTTCAGATAGCGGAAGAAGGCGTAGATCTGGCCGCTCTGCTTGCTCTGGGCCACGTCGTCGCTGTCACACTTGCCGACGGTATGGCACACCTTGACCATGGCGCCGAAGATCCGCTCCACCTCGCTCAGCCCCAGCGCATGCACCTGCTCCGGCGTCATGTCGGTGGTGGTGTGCTTCTTCAGCAGCCAGCGATACCAGTCGCGCCCGTTGGTCATGCCGCAGAAACCGTCGTCGCACTCGCCGCTGCCAAGGCGCACCGCATAGGCGCCGCCATGCTGGTAATCCAGGTAGTCGCGCAGCGCCAGATAGCGGCCGTTGATGCTGTCCAGCACCCCCTTGTACTCGCTGCGCAGCGCCTCGTCCGCCTCTCCCGGCAGTTGCTGCCAGCCGAGATAGGCGCCGGCGATCGCCTCCCCATCCAGCTTGCTGTTGAGCTGGGCCAGCAGCCGGTCCACCAGCTCGTCCGGCAGGGTGTTGCCCTGAGCGCTGCCCAGTTCGAACTGGTGCTTCACCTCGGCAAGGTAGCCGTTATAGGCCTTGAGCCAGGTGAGGTGCTCCTGATACCAGGCCAGTGGCGCGGTAGCGGCCCTCGCCTTGCTCACCGGAACCGGGGCTGCGGCCGGGCGATCGATATCGCGCCGCCAGGCGGCATCCCCCGGTGCGACCCGCTCGGCCGAACTCTGCTCGAAGTAGTCGAAGCCACCCTCGACGGTGCGGGCGGCCCTGCCACTGGCCGGGGCGGCCCCCACCTCATCGGCCAGATCCACCACCCGGTTGCGGAAGTGATGGATCGGGATCTGGGACTGGGGCAGATCGTAACCCGCCAGGTTGATCTGCAGATCCCAGCGGATCATGTCGTAGAACAACCGGTCCCGTTCGCTCAGCACGCTCACGTCCAGAGCATCCAGCCGCTTGAGCAGGGCGTTGTCGAGGGCCTTGCGCTTGGCGATGCTAGCGGCATCGATGGCAAAACCGTAGGGGTCGAGCGCCTGGCCTTCGCGCAGGGCCTCGTCCATGGTCTGCATCAGAGAGGCCTTGGCGGCGGCGGGATCCGCCGGGGCGTTGGAGCTGTTGTCGTTGCAGGCGGCAAGAGAGAGGGCAATGGCGCAGGCTAGCGCGAGCTTGTTGGGTAGGAAGTGCATGATGTAGTCCTTTCACATGTTGTTATTGTATGTCCCTGTGAGGGGCTCCAATAGTGCAACTCCCAAGCGTCTGTTTTTGCGATCTGATTAACAAAAATACGCTTATTTTTCATGCTGATAAGTGGTGTGAAAAGCTATGCAGCCAGACATTAAAAAACCCGCCGTAGCGGGTTTTTTAACCGTTTTTTCATGCCATAACTATTCAGGATGAACTGTGGTGCAGTTGCGACTGCTGGTAGTTCTCCAGCCCGATGCGATCGATGAGATCGAGCTGGGTCTCCAGCCAGTCCACGTGCTCCTCCTCGTCTTCCAGGATCTCCTGGAACAGGTCGCGGCTGATGTAGTCTTGTACCGACTCGGCATAGGCGATGGCTACCTTGAGGTCGGGGATGGCATCCATCTCCAGCGACAGGTCGCAGCGCAGCATCTCCTCCACCGTCTCGCCTATGCGCAGCTTGCCCAGATCCTGCAAGTTGGGCAGTCCTTCCAGAAACAGCACCCGTTTGACCAGCTCGTCGGCGTGTTTCATCTCATCGATGGACTCGTGATACTCCTTGTGCCCGAGCGCCTTGAGGCCCCAGTCATCGTAGATGCGGGCATGCAGAAAATATTGGTTGATGGCTATCAGCTCATTGGCCAGTACCTTGTTGAGGTGGGCAATGATCTTGGGATCTCCTTTCATCGACAGTGCTCCTTGGTTCGTGCCTGAGGCTGAGATCCTTAGAGCTTAGTCCAGAAAAGTGACAACAAGAGGTCCAGCGAGCTAGCTCGCCTGCGGAAAGGGATTGAAAAGACGGGCCGGTTTTACCGGCGACAGGCCCTGCTCAGGCCACCTCGTAGTAGAGCGGCGCCTGTTCCAGCTCGGCCTTGTCCAGTTCGGCGGCGATGATCTCCATGGTCATGCGCACGCATTTGCCACACTGGGCGCCCACCTCGAGCGACTGCTTGAGCTGGCGGAATTCGCTTTTACCTGACTGCACCGCCTTGCGGATCTGGGTATCTGTGATGCCGCGGCACAAACAGACGTACATGATGATTACCTCTTGTGGAATGACATGAAATCTAAATGAGAATGGTTCGTAGTGCAAATAACCGTTGGTAATAAGATCCCCCGCTTGCCAGCCATCAACCCCTTGGTGACAATGCCCTGTCACTGAGGAAAACATCATGCTCAAGAAACTGTTCACTGCCCTGTTTGGCGGCCAGCCCGCTGTGGTCGCCGAAGTCACTCCCACCGAATATGCCGGCTATCTCATCTACCCCGAGCCAATGGCGGAAGGGGGCCAGTACCGGTTGGCTGGCCGCATCACCAAAGAGCTGGACGGCGTGCTGCAAACCCACCGTTTCATCCGCTCCGATCTGTTTGTCAATCCGGCCGATGCCGAGCGTTTCATGGTGCAGAAGGCCCACACCTTTATCGATCAGATGGGAGATCGCATGTTCGAGCCCCGCAAACCGGCTGACAGCCAGGCTTCATGACTCTGCAAGAGGTCGCCTTGCTGCGCGAGGCGCTGGCCCGCGCCGGTGAGCGGCGCCTGATCTGGCTGGAGGGGGAGGAGGCCGACTGCATTGCCCGCGCCCAATCCCTGCTCGGTGAGACCGTCTTCTGGCTGGGTGCCGGGCCCGAGTGTTATGCCCCGCAACCCGCCGCCAAGGCGCTGCAGCGGCTCGGTCAGGAGTGCGACACGCTGGTGTTCAACGCCTTCAGCGGCTTTCACCCCGATGCGTTCGGGGCGCTGGCTGGCACTCTATGCGCTGGTGGCTTGCTGTTGCTGCTGACCCCGCCCAGAACACAGTGGCCTGCATGGCCGGATCCTGACCGGATCCGGCTGGTGGCCCAGCCGGAGGAGGCGGGCCGGGCCGGCCACGGCTTTATCGCCCGACTGGTTCGGTTGCTGGAAGGTGATCCAGCCCTCTCTCTGGAGCCGCCGGTTTGCGCGCAGCCGTGGCAACCGCTTGGGCCCGAACGCAGGCTGAGCAGCGATCAGGCACGGGCGCTGCCCGCCATCCACAAGGTGTTGCACGGCCATCGTCGTCGGCCACTGGTGCTGAGCGCCGACCGCGGTCGTGGCAAGAGTGCGCTGCTGGGGCTGGCTGCCGCCGAGTTGCTGCGCCAGCAACCCTCGCTGAACATAGTGGTGACGGCCCCCTCACAGGCAACGGTAGCGACCCTGTTTGCCCACGCCGCTCGCGGGCTAGATACTACGCCTGAACAGCTGACCGGACTGAGCTACTGCTCGCCGGATCGGCTGGTGCACGAGGCGATGAATCCCGATCTGCTGCTGGTGGATGAAGCGGCCGCCATTCCGACCCCGCTGCTCGAGGCCATGCTTGCCCGCCACAGTCGCATCGTGTTTGCCACCACCGAGCACGGTTACGAGGGGACGGGGCGAGGTTTTCACCTGCGCTTCAAGCGTGTGCTCGATAGCCAGACCCCGGAGTGGCAGGAGATCCGCCTCTCTGAACCCATTCGCTGGAGTGAGCGTGATCCACTGGAGCCGCTGATTTTCCGCCTGCTCGGCCTCAATGCCGAAGTCGCAATGCCCTTGCCGCCGACCAGCCCGAGCTGGCGTCTGGTCAATCAGGAGGCGCTGGAGAGCGACGAGACGTTGCTCAACCAGCTGTTCGGCCTGCTGGTGCTGGCTCACTACCAGACTACGCCGAGCGATCTCAGATCCCTGCTGGAGAGCCCGGATCTCGACATCCATCTGCTGGAGCAGGACGAGAGCCTGCTGGGTGTGGCCTTGGTGGCGCGGGAAGGGGAGATAGAGCCCGAGCTGGCCGAGGCGATCTGGGCCGGTCGCCGCCGTCCGCGCGGCCATCTGCTGCCCCAGTCGCTGCTGGCCCACGCCGGTTTCAAAACGGCGGGGGGGCGCAGATACGCCCGGGTGATGCGTATCGCCATCCATCCCGAGCTGCACCGGCACGGACTGGGTTCGCTGCTGCTTGGCAGGCTTGAAGAACATTATCGTCAGGTGGGGATCGATTACCTCGGTTCTGCCTTTTCGGCCAGCGCCGACCTGCTCCCTTTCTGGCGCAAGGCCGGGCTGGAGGTGCTGCGCATCGGCCTGCAGCGGGATGCCGCCAGCGGCTGCCACGCAGCCCTGCTGCTAAAGGCGCTGAAACCCGAGCATGAGACCGAGTTGAATCAGTGGCAGCTGCGTTTTGTACGCCAGCTGCCGACCCTGCTGGCGGGTGAGCTGAAAGGATTGGAGCCCGAGCTGGTATGGCAATGCCTGCAAGGCAGCACCGTCACCGCGGCTGAGCTTGGCGAGTTCGAGCGTGACGAAATTGAGTGCTTTGCCCTGCATCACAAGCCGTTCGAACTGAGCCAATCCAGCTTGCAGCTGTGGCTGGCGCGCAATCTGGCTGTGCTGGGTTCACTGACTCCTGAAGAGCGTTATCTGCTGATTGCCCCCATCTGGCAATATGCCGACTGGGGAAGACTGGCTGCGAGGTTGCAACTGGCGGGCAAGCCCGCCGTGATCAAGAGGTTGCGGGCGCTGCTGGCGCGTCTCCTGATCTCCTCTACCACTCGATAGGTTTGCCCTGCCAGTCGAGAAAGCTCAGCTCGCCATCCGGTTGCAGCCGGCTCATCAGGTTAATCAGATGGTCGGCTACCAGTTCGGGACTCTGCACATTTCCTGGCGGTACATTGGCGTGAAACGGGCGAGAGAGTTGGGTATCCACTGTGCCGGGATGGAAGGCCAGCAATTTGACGCCGGGGGCCCGCCGGGCCAGCTCGATGGCGGCACACTTGAGCAGCATGTTGAGGGCGGCCTTGGATGCACGATAGCCATACCAGCCGCCCGCTCGGTTGTCGCCAATGCTGCCGACACGAGCGCTGAGAACGGCTAAAGTGCAGGGCTCGCGGCCAAACAGCGGTAACAACTGGCTGATCCAGCGCAGCGGCAGCAAGGCGTTGGTCTGGTAGAGGCGGGTCATGGCATCCAGATTGATTGCTTCTAGTCGCTTCTCTGGCTGGATCTCCCCCTGATGCAGTATGCCGTTGCAGATCACCACCCTGTGCGGTTTCGGTGCAAACTCCGCGATTCGGGCTACCGCAGTTGCCATCTGCTCATCGCTGTAATCACAACATAGCCAGTGCAGAGCCGGCGACGAGAGGCCCGCAGGTGCGGGCTGACGGCTGATGGCAATCACTGGCCCGACACCAGCCGCCAACCAATGTGTCACCAGAGCTGCCCCGGTCCCGCCAGAAGCGCCAATCACGATTATGCCTTCACTCATCTCAGGCTCCTTGTGAGTGCATGATGGATTTCACCATCCGCCAACTTTGTCCTGATTGGCAGATACGCTCGTGCCAGCCTGCGGGATCAAGCGGTTAACGCTGCAATCTTGCCGAGATCCGAGCTACTGGGCGAATTCCATTCCTATACTGAGGGAAAACCGCAGCAGAGTGCTGCCTGCGCAACCAGAACATGAGAGTCACCATGATGGCCAAAGACGGGGAAGAGCGTAAATCCATTCTGACCGAGAGCGGCACCAACGAGCTCGAGATCATCGAATTTCACCTCAAGAAGCAGCTGCCGGACGGGCGCGAAAAGATCGCCTACTACGGGATCAACGTTGCCAAGGTGCGCGAGGTGATCCGGGTGCCGGAGACTACAGATTACCCCAATGCCCAGCGCCACATGGTGGGGGTATTCTCCCTGCGGGATCGGCTGATCCCGCTGGTGGATCTGGCGGGCTGGCTTGGCATCAAAACCAACCCGGATCCCAGCCACAAGGTGGTGATTGTCACCGACTTCAACAAGATGGCCAACGGCTTCCTGATCGACAGTGTCAGCAGGATCCACCGAGTCTCCTGGGAGGATGTGGAGTCCCCCAGCCAGTTTCTGGAAGCGGGTGAAAACGACTGTGTGGTGGCCGTGGTCAGGCGCGATGGCAACCTCATCATGATCCTCGATTTCGAGAAAATCATCGCCGACATCAATCCCGAACTTAGCATGGAGAAGTACGACGTCACCCAGGACCGCAAGGTGCTCATCGACGATCGCATGATGGCGCTGCGCCAGGGCAAAACCATTCTGGTGGTGGACGACTCGGCCTTTATCCGCAAGATGATCGAGACCACCCTGCGCACCGCTGGCTACAACGTGATCACGGCCAAGGACGGGGGAGAGGGACTGGAGATGATGACGGATTTCGATCGTCTGGCCCAGGAGGAGAGAATGCCGGTGACCGGCTTCGTCAATGCGGTGATCACCGATGTGGAGATGCCGCGCATGGATGGCATGCACCTGCTCAAGCGGCTGCGGGACACCCCCTCCTACAAGGAGATGCCCATCGTGATGTTCTCCTCCCTGATGAGCGATGACAACCGTCAGAAAGCGCTGCAATTGGGGGCCAACGATACCATCACCAAGCCCGAGATAGGGCGCATGGTGGGGATGATGGATCACATGCTGCTGGGAATTGCCCCGCCTTCGCCCGCCAACAACATCTGACCTGCCATTAACTTCCAATTGGCCGGTCGAATCCACTGACCGGTGCCTCAAGCGGCCACTCCTTGCCAAGGGGTGGCCGCGCTGTTTTGGCTATTTGCTGCGATCCCGACGCCCCTTGTCTCCCGGATACGACTCGTGTAATGATAATTATTATCATTTGTTGGTGTGAAGCATATGACAGCAACCTGGGTGAAGGGGTGGGTCGAGTCGACCGAAGGTGGCAGCAGCATGAGTCACTGGAAACAGCAGACCCGAGAGGGTAATCGGCTGTTTGACTGCGGCGAGTATCATCAGGCGTTGGCTCATTATCAGCAGGCGCTCTGGCTGGCTCGTCAGCAGTTGGTTCAGTGGCACGACGCGGATGAGGCGGTGGCTGCGCTGGTTGTGGCTCACCACAATCTGGCGGATCTGCTGGTGGCCATGACTCTGCCCGATCGCGCCGCCGACCTGCTCTGCTATGTGCACGACTGCCTGCTGGCGACCTGTCACTCCCCCGCTTGCTCCTCTCGCCTGCGAGAGGCTGCATTGCGCCATACCCGCACAACTCGTGCCGAGTTGCTGACGTTCGTACAGCGCCACGGCAGCCACGCCGGGATCATGCGTTCGCTCGGTCACTGCCTGTGTCAGAGCGAGCCCTCATCCCGGCTCCATTAATCCGAACAGAGGTCATCATGAGCCATACTCTGCCAGCCCTGAACTATGCCTACGACGCACTGGAACCCCATATCGATGCACTGACCATGGAGATCCACCATAGCCGTCATCACCAGACTTATATCAATAACCTCAACGCCGCACTGGAAACGGCGCCCGATCTGGCCGCACTGCCGGTAGAGGAGCTGCTGAGCCGCTTCGACACCCTGCCAACCGCCCAGCAGGGAGCGGTCCGCAACCATGGCGGCGGCCATGCCAACCACTCCCTGTTCTGGCTGGTGATGAGCCCGCAGGGGGGCGGTGAGCCGGGCGGTGAGCTGGCTCTGGCCATCGAGCGGGAATTGGGGGGATTCGATGCCTTCAAGCAGGCTTTCACTCAGGCGGCTCTGAGCCGCTTTGGTAGTGGCTGGGCCTGGCTGGTGGTGGACAAGGCGGGCAGATTGCAGGTGGAGAGCAGTGCCAACCAGGATAGTCCCTTGATGCATGGCCATACCCCGATCCTGGGGCTGGATGTGTGGGAGCACGCCTACTATCTCAAGTACCAGAACAAGCGTCCTGACTATATCGCAGCCTTCTATCAGGTGGTGGATTGGGCCGAAGTGGCCCGCCGCTATCAGGCGGCGCGAGGCTGACCTGGTCGCTGGGAATGGGTGTGCAGGCTCACCGCTACAACCCGCGCTGTAATAACAAGACCCGCCAGTTGGCGGGTCGTCTGTTTATGGTGTGGCAGTGCTGACGCTGGCGGCTGAAGGGGTCATCGGCAATGTGGGCAAGGCCGTGCTGGACGCCTCTGCGGCGGTTTCCATCGCGGGTTGGGCGGGAGTGACCAGCTCAGTCGTTGCCGCTGCGGATACAGCAGGAGTGACTTGTTCAGTCACGGCCGAGGCAGATGGAGTAGCCGACTCGGTGGCAACCGCGGCAGAGACTGCCGCTGGCTTGGCCTCATCCACCGCCGGTTTGGGTTGTTTGAGGCAGGGTTGCAGGCTGCCGATGGTGCTCAGTGACTGGCAAGGCACAGGCAGACCGACGGGCACTGGCTCTCCGAGAAATTTGGGCCCCTTGTCCAGCACGTAGAGATCGACCAGCCCCATCAGGCGGGCAAAGACTTCCCGCACCCGGGTGCGGATCCCCTGATAGGCGCTGGGATCCTCGGCATTGAAGCCAACCGCATCGATACCGAAATGGCGGGCGATGAAAATGGCCCGCTCGTTATGAAAGCCCTGGGATACCACGGTAAAGCGCTCCTGACCGAACACCTCCTTGGCGCGAACCACTGAGTCTAGGGTGCGGAATCCGGCGAAATCCATATAGATTGCGGAAGCGGGGATACCCGCCTTGATCAGGGCGCGACGCATCTGGCGTGGCTCGTTGTACTGCACGGTGGCGTTGTCACCGGAGACGATGATGAAGTCCACCTTGGCATTGTTGTAGAGCTCGGCCGCCGCCTTGATGCGGTATTTGAAGTAGTGGTTGGGGCCGCCACCGGAGAGATATTTGGAGGTACCCAGCACCACCGCAACCCGGTTGTAGGGCACCTCGTCCACCTGATCGTAGGTGTAGTGGCGGGCATCCGAGACGATCCATTCGCTATAGGCCAGCACCGAGGCAATCAGTGCCAGCAGTATCAGCAGGCAGGCGAGGAGGATCTTGGCAAACTTCTTCATGCGTGGTGCGGTCAGGGTCTGAAAAGGGGGTGGCTCTCGGCATTCTATTACAACTCGGCCGCCGGCGTCAGGCTTGATAACGGGCGGGCACCTCATTCGGGCAGAGGTTGTCGCAGCAGAGGTCGGGAAAGCGGGAGGATAAAGCGAGGGGCTGCGGTGGCAGCCCCTCTGGTCGGTGAAGGTCTATCAGTGGGCGGAGTCGTTACCCTTGCAGGCGTCTGACTCCTTGTTTGCTTGCCACCAGGGCAGCAGATCCCGGGCGAGCCATGCCTGATAGGCGTCGCTGTCGTTGGCGATCAGCCGGTCCAGCTCCCCTTCGAAGTCGCTCATCGCCTGCTGCCGATCCGGATTGCGCAGCGCCTGTGCCAGCGTCAGCCAGCTGGCGCCGCGACCGGTGTCGTTAAGGAAGCGGTGCACGGTATAGGACCAGGAGTAGACCATCTCGCCACCTTGGTCGTAGTCAAGGTGGAGGATAGCCGCCAGTGTCGGACGCTGGTTGGCGGGGCGGTTTGCCACGTTATCCAGACCCCGGGCAAAGCACTGGCCGTGGGCGATGTACTCAGCAATCCCCTCGGCCCACCAGGTGGTGCGGTTGAGCGGATAGTGGCCGAAGCTGCCGTACTGGTTGAAGCGGCCATCCAGATAGTGAACGTACTCGTGGCGCAGGTTCCACACCTGGAAGGCAGGGCGTTTCCACTCTGCCTCATAGGCGAAGAAGCGGGCCTGATTGCCGGGACGAGCTGGATCCCCCTCGATGTAGATGCCGCCATTGTCAGTGGAGACACCAAACAGCGCGCTGCCGTAGCGGCCCCAGTCGGCGGAGGAGTTGAAGATCACCAGCTCCAGCGCCTCGTTGTGATCATCGGCCACCGGTTGCCAGCCTGTCTCCATCTGCTGGTGGAAGCGCTGCTCTTCATCACCCAGCTCGCGGCAGATCCCTTCGGCCTGAGCCTGGGTCAGATCCTGAGCACGCAGACGCAGGGTTGGCGAGCAGGTGTGCTCGAACGGCAGAATATCTTCCATGCGGATCGGGGTACAAAGCTCGGCGAACTCACCGCTGACACAGGCTTCGCTGGTGCGATCCGTGTAGGTGAGGTAGTAGCTGGAGAGGGTCAGGGAGACCTCTTCCAGCATGGCAGCCGGATGCTGTCCACCCGGGATCAGCCCTTGCTGGCGCATGATGGCGATGACATCGCGATCCAGCTGCTGGCGATAGGCGATCGCCTTATCCAGGCTGGTGTGATGGAGATAGCGCATCATCTGGTAGAGGCGGCTGTGGGCATCGAGGATGTTGTTGAAGATAAAGAGATCCCGTGAGCCATCGCGCTGTTTCCAGAGGGCCAGCTCGCTCAGGCCCAGTTGCAGCAGGCTCTGGCGCAATGCCGCCTCCTGTTGCAGCACAGCTGCGCTGAAGTCTGCCTGCTGACCGTAAGAGGCGCTCTGATCGACCAGATTGAGCAGCTCGAACAGGCCATCGGCCCAGGGTTTGTGGCCATTGATCTGTGCCGCATGTTGCACCGCATAGCCGAGCGCCTGGTTGAGCTGGGCCAGCATGGGGGCGGCACTCTGGCGGAAGGCGGCTTGGCCAAGTTGTCCCTGCGCCGCTACGCTCCAGGCTTCCAGCACTGTGCCAGCCTGATCCTGTGGTTCGGCACCCAGCAGCAGGGGGTGGTTGAGCAGATCAATCATTACCCCGGCTAGAGCCCGGGCGGCCTGATCACTCTCTTTGCCAACGCCGCCATGGTAGTTATGGGCGCGCACATAGTAGAGCAGCTTGTCCATTGCCGGATGGGTCGGCTGGTTGGCCGCCAGCAGGGCACGCATGCCGCGAACCACCGCCATCAGCTTGGCGTCATCGTGGCCGTAATCCGCCTGCCAGGCAGGGCTGTTCTGGCCGCTCACGTCGGCCACCAGTTTGGCGGCATCGCTGTCGAGCAGATCCACATCGGGCTGCTCTGGCTCGGAGCAGAGACGACCGTTGGCGCGGCGGCACTCCAGCTGCTCCTCCTTGCTGGCCAGCACGATGGGGCGATTGAGCACCCGACTCTCCTGCCACGCTTTGCTCTCTGGCAGGGGTTGCCACTCGCCGCCAGCGACCGGGTATTGGTAGCCGCTATCTTGCAGCGTTACCTGAACCTCGCTGCCTGCAGGGATCACCTGACGGCAGATGCGATAGCGGATGGTGTTGCTCCCCTCCTTGCGTTCCTGCGGCTCATCACACTCCTGCTGAGGCGTGAGCTGATCCAGCTGCCACTGATAGCGGCGCCAGACGTGGATCTCGCTGACCTGAGCGGCAGCCTGACTGCCTGCCACCGGTTGCAGACGGAAAAAGATCTGCTCCAACCGGCCATCCCGCTCACTCGGGGTCTCTTCAAGTACCTGCAACTGCTGCCAATCCTGCGGCTGATAGTGCCACTCCGACTCGGTGCAGCGGCCCTGCGCGTTGAGTTCGCAGCGATCCAGCTCCCTTTCGCTCTGACCCAGGATGATGGCTTGTGGCAGCGGCAGACGATCCTGCCGCTGGGCGGTCGGCGTGCCCGCCAGCTGCTCCCAGCGACCCTGCTTGAGGCCATAACCAAAGTCATAACTGCTGGCGGGAATGAGCTTGCCCGCCGGAATCCGATCTTCACAGCGTACGAAGCGGATCTGCCAGCCCGCATCTACCTTGAGCTGCGGCTCGCCACACTGCTGTTCGGCCAGTGCGGCGAGATCGCTGCTCTGCCAGTCGAAGCGACGGTAGACCCTGAGCTGCTGATAGGGGGCGTTGCTGCTGCGCGCCTTGAGCTCGTAGGTGATCTCGGTGATGCGCGCAGCCAGTTGCCGGCTCGATTCGCCAGTCAGCTGATACTGTCGCCAGTCATTGGGGGAGTAGTTGGCTTGCGCCGAGGATGTAGCCAAAAGCAGGGGGCCTGCCAGCAGCAGCCACCCGGTACCTGAACGGTTCATTTTTATCCCTTTGTTGTTTGTGTATTGTCTTGCGAGTAATCGCAAAGCAATCTAAATGGTTCCAAAGGGATATCAACTTTCAATTTTAGGCCATATAAATCAATAAGATGTCATGGCCTAGCATCTATGCGGATTATCGGGAGCTGCCGCCGCAGTGAAGACTCACATGTTTCCTTTTCTGTTTTCAGAGCAGATCGGTAAATTGTGAGTCCGATCTCATTCAGCTTGTTGTGCCCGAGTGGTCAGCTGTCGGGCAATCTTGCCCAACTGTTGGCGTGAGGGTTTGAGATTGCCGCCAAGATCGGGCCAGGGGAGCCAGTGGTCGGGCACCATAAAGCCGGGCAGGGCGCTGCGGATCCAGGCTGCCAGTTCGGAGTCGGGAACCGGTCCGCCGTGCCAGTCGATAAAGGCGGCGGGGCGTTGCCCCCATTCGTCGCTCGGTACCGGCACCACCAGCGCCTGGGCGACGGTGGGATGATCCACCAGTCGCTGTTCTATGGTCTCGGGCTGGATATTCTCACCGCCCGAGATAAAAAGGTTGTCGAGCCGACCCTCTACCAGCAGTTCCCCTGCCGCAGTGAACCTCCCCTTGTCGCGGGTATGAAACCAGCCTTCGTTATCGAGGGGCAGTTCCAGCTCGCCATCTCGGTAGTAACCGGCAAACAGGGTGGCGCCGCGCACGCAGATCTCCTGCTCCCTGATGCACACTTCCCGTCCCGGTAGCGGTTTGCCAACTACGCCTGCATCGCCGGGGATAGCGGTGCAGACCTGACTGCCCATCTCGGAGAGACCATAACTCACCTTGGGTTCGAGCCCCATGGCGCAGAGGCGGCTCACCAGCGGCTGCGGGATGGCGGCGCCACCGAGCAGCAGCTCACGAAGGCGGGTACGGGCGGGGTCAAAGCCCTCTGCCAGCAGGCGCCAGAGCTGGGTCGGCACCAGCGAGAGGTGAGTGATGGGCTGGCACTCCAGCCGCTCCTTGAGGGAGCGTTCACGTTGATCCAGTACCAGAGTTGCGCCCGCCAGAAAGACCCGAAACAGGATGGCGTAGCCGCCGACATGGAACAGTGGCAGGGAGAGCAGCCAGCCGGACTTCTCATCGAGGGGAATGAGGGTGGCAGAGCCGCGCGCCGAGGCAAGGTGGTTGCAGAGCCGGTGCACCACCGCTTTCGGCGTACCGCTGGAGCCCGAGGTGAGGATCATGTTGTTGAGCTGGGTCGATTCCAGCGGCCATGTTTCCTCGCTTGCCGGCAGTTCGTGCGTGAAGTCGAGCTGCAAGGGCTGCCAGTTGCCTGCCGGGATCTCCCCTGCCGACCAGAAGGCATCGGCATCGAGTTGTACCGCCAGCTCGCGCTGCTTTTCGAGAGGAAAGGCGGGGTTGAGCGGGCAGAACACCACACCGCTGCGCACGCAGGCCCACGCCAGCAGCACATCTTCCAGCGCACCGCGCACCACCGCTACCAGATGATCGCCACGACGCACTCCGGCTTGTTCCAGCTGTTGGCACAGGCTGTTGAGGCGAGCATCGAGCTGGCGATAACTGAGAGGCGAGGCGGTGTGGATGGCAATGTGGTTCGGGGCTGTGATTGCCCGGTGGCGTACCGGGCAAGGCGTCTGTTCGGGTGAACGGGAGGGGTCAATCACGGTAATACAGTTGCTCCAGTCGGCTCAGATCCGGTTTGCCATCTTCCCCCAGCAGATTGCCAGCCATCCAGCGGCGGGTATCCAGACCCGGCGCCTGTTCCGGCGCCCATTCGCCTGCCAGATGAAAGAGCTGGTTCAGGCCCAGATCCGATTCGAAGCAGGAGGAGATGATCACCTTGAGCCGCAGTTCGCGGGCGCGGGCGATCAGCGCTTCGCAGTTGGCGAGTGAACCGAGCAGGGTAGGCTTGAGCACCAGCGCGCGCAGTTGCGGGATCGGCTCCCACGGCTTGCCTTGTGCCAGCAGTTCGTCCAGCGCCACCGGCATGCCGGTGCGGTTGGCGACAAAGGCGATGTCGGCAAAGTTGGCGCAAGGGTCTTCCAGATATTCGATGCGATTCGGGTCGAGGTGGCCGCAGAAGGTCCACGCCTCCTCGCGAGTCCAGCCCTGGTTGGCATCCAGTACCAGCTTGAGGGAGGGGAGGCGGTCGCACAGCAAGCGGATCAGCGCCAGCTCGTCACGCATCGGGTAGCGTGCCACTTTCAGCTTGGCCTTGCCGGGTGTGCGGTGCAGCCACTCTTTCCAGTTGCGCAGTAGCTCCTGGGGGGAGCCTTGAATGAGGGGATAGGGCTCCGGCAGCGGGTTGCTCTGTTCGGGCCATGTCCGGCGCGCGCAGTCGAGGCCAAATTGCACCGACGGCAGCACGGGGTTCGGGGTATCGCCGGCGGCCAAGACCGCCAGCGTGGCAAGGGCTTCTGCCTCTGCCTGTTGCAGGCTCTCTTTCGAGAAGCCGGGCAGGGGGGCGATTTCCCCCCAGCCGTCGTTGATGCGCACCAACAGCCCCTCTCGCGCCACCTCCACCTTGCCGTGAAAGGTCAGTGGCTGGGTAAAAGGCAGTTGATAGCGATACAGGGCGAGTGTCATCAGGGGTTCCGCTTGTATTTGGAGAAGTCGGGGCGACGCTTTTCGTTGAAGGCGTTGCGGCCTTCCTGACCCTCTTCGGTCATGTAGAACAGCATGGTGGCATTGCCCGCCAGCTCCTGCAAGCCCGCCTGACCATCACAGTCAGCGTTGAGCGCTGCTTTCAGGCAACGCAGCGCCATCGGGCTGTTTTGCAGCATTTCGCGGCACCAGCGCACGGTTTCACGCTCCAGATCCGCCAGCGGCACAACGGTGTTGACCAGACCCATGTCGAGGGCTTGCTGGGCATCGTACATGCGGCAAAGGAACCAGATTTCGCGGGCCTTTTTCTGGCCGACGATGCGAGCCATGTAGGAAGCACCCCAACCACCATCGAAGGAGCCTACTTTCGGGCCGGTCTGGCCAAACTGGGCGTTGTCGGCGGCGATGGTCAGGTCACACATCATGTGCAGCACGTGGCCGCCACCGACCGCGTAACCGGCCACCATGGCAACCACAGGTTTCGGGCAGGTGCGGATGTCGCGCTGGAAGTCGAGCACGTTGAGGTGGTGAGTCCCCTCGTCATCGCGGTATCCACCGTAGTCGCCACGGATCTTCTGGTCGCCGCCGGCGCAGAAGGCTTTCTCGCCAAAACCGGTCAGGATGATGGTGCCGATCTGATCGTCATAACGGGCATCGGCCAGCGCCTGCAGCATCTCTTTGACGGTGCGGGGGCGGAAGGCGTTGCGTACCTGGGGACGGTTGATGGTGATCTTGGCAATGCCATCGTTGGACTTGTGATAGAGGATGTCCTCGTAACCGGCGGAGCAATCCTGCCACTCAACCGGAGCGTACAGTTCCGCTTCCGTCATTGCTTCAATCATGGTTTTTTCCTTCTGATCTGGGAGAGTGCAGTTGAGCACCGAGTTGAACACTGAGTTGAGCAATCCCGGCATGTTGAACAGGTGCATACAGTTCAGCTTCCGTCATTGCTTCAATCATGACTCGTCTCTTCTTGTTGGTTGACCCACTCCGCGAGGAGTCGGGCAAAGTTATCAGGCTGATGGGCGTGCAGATTATGGCCGCCATCCAGCACCAAGTGGTTGATTCTGCGATCCTGGTTCGCCAGCTGGCAAGCCAGCTGATGGAATTTGTGATCCCGCTTGCCACTCACCCAGGTGACCGGCAGCTGGCTCGCCATGAGCCAGGGGGCGAGATCCGGCTGCTTGCCGAGCGAGGTGGCGCGCAGCATGGTGGCGATGCCCTGACTGTCGTTGCCAAGGCGGCGGGCGATCTGGCTGGCCCGGGCCGCATCGTCAAGATCGGCAAACACCCCTTGCCGGTACCAGTCTGCCAGCACGTCAGCCAGGGGCTCCTGCTCGAAGCGCCGCGCCCACTGTTCATCGTGCTGGATGCGGGCGGCTCGCTCACTGGCCGGTAGCCCCGGGTGGCAGTTCTCCAGCAGCAGCCCCCGTAGCCCGGCGGGCTCGCGGCTGGCGTGATAGAGGGCCAGTCGCCCGCCCAGCGAGTAGCCGACCAGCAGGTAGTGCTCGATACCGCGACTGGCTAGCTCGCGGCACAGCCACTGGTGACTCTGCTCGAAGTCGTTGACCCGCAGCTCGTGATGCTGGCCGTGACCCGGTAGGTCGAGGGCGATGCAGTGGATGGCGGGCAGCCGGTCGATCACCGGTTGCCAGTCGCCGCCATCCCCCAGCAGGCCGTGCAGCAGAACCAGCGGCATATTGGCATCTTTATTCGCCACGGATGGCGGCCCCCAGCGCCTTGAGATCATCGGCCACCTGCTCGCTCGGTACCCTGATCTCGATCAGGGTAACGCCACCCTTGAGGGCCAAACCGTACTCCTGCTCGAACTCGGCCAAGGTTGTCGGAGCGCGGTAGGCGAGGCCAAACATGGCGGCGGCATGTTCAAAGCCGAGGCCGTGGGGCAGCCGATAGTAGCTCTCCAGCAGCTCCCCTTCGGTGGGCACCGGCAACATGCGAAAGATGCTGCCGCCATCGTTGTTGAGCAGGATCACCACCAACGGCTGGCTCGCCTTGCTGAGCAGGGCCAGGCTGTTGAGATCGTGCAGGGCGCTCAGATCGCCGATCAGCAGGGTGGTGGGTTGGTTGCTGCTTTGCGCAAATCCGTAAGCGGTGGCGATAAGGCCATCGATGCCGGAGGCGCCGCGGTTGGTCATCACCCGGCTCGGCCCCTTGCCCGTTTCGCCGAGCATGTCCATCAGTCGGGCTGGCATGCTGTTGCCGACAAAGAGCTGCCCCTCGATAAGGCGATTGATGCGATGGCAGACTCCGAGCTCGGAGAAGCGATCGCAGGCAGCGGCTATCGCCTGACCGACCGGTTGCAGCAGAGTTGGCAACCGATGCCAGGGAGCCTTGCTGGCCGTGACCGGATGGGCAGAGGCAAAAGCGCTGGCACTGCAGAGTAGCCGGTTGCGCAGCCGGTAGTCGGGATCGAGCCGCGCCGGTTGCGGATCCACCAGCCAGTAATCCTGCCATGAATGGTGTTTTATGAACTGGCCAAGCCGCTTGGAGACAAGCCGCGCGCCAAATTGCAGCAGCACCTCGGCGCGGCCCAACTCGGCGACAAATTCAGGGTCGTTGAGCGCCAGATCCATATGGATTAGGTTGCGGCTATCGAAACGGATCTGGCTCTGCAGATCTGCCAGCAGCGGCCAGCCGAGTTGCTCCGCCAGCGCGGCGGCGGCCTGTGCCTGATTCGGGTCGGTAATGCGGCCAGCTACAACGATGCCGCGCTGTTGCCGAAAGGTTTCCCACTCCGCCTGAGGTGGGCAGGTCGGCTCGTTTTGCTGCCACGGGCTCCAGGGCTTGTGCGAGCCGAGCCAGTCACCGAGGGGGGCCAGATAGTCGGAGAAATCCTGATAGTGCTCCCCCGGGTAAAGGGGCTCCGGGTACATGCAGTTGAAGTGCACCACCCCGGGGGTGAGCGCCTGTTTGGCCAGCGCCTGATCCACCGAGCTCAGCACAAACGCCGCCGGAATAGTCGGGGTGGGGCTCGGCAGGTTCTGCTGATAGACGGGGTAGCGGCCGAAGATCCCCTGCTGGTCGATCGCCTGATTGGCGCCGTTGTCGATAAGCTCGTGAGGGCGATCGGCGGAGAGAATAATCAGCGGTACGCCGGTGAGCTGGGCCTCTGCCACGGCGGGCCAGAGGTTGGCTACCGCGGTGCCCGACGTCATGATCACCGCCACGGGCCGGTTGCTCCCCTTGGCAAGACCCAGCGCCATAAAGCCGAGACCGCGCTCGTCAAAGTGCAGGTGACGACGAAAGCCCTGATGGGCGGCGGCTGCCATTGTCAGCGGCGCAGAGCGGGAACCGGGGGCCAGCGCGATGTCGCGCACCCCGAGGCGAAAGAGCTCCTCCAGCAAGAGGGAGGACCAGACGTGGTTGAAGGTGGCGTGCTGGCTCGAAAACGGGGGGCAGGAAAACTCTTCGCTGGCAGGCTCTTTACGGGTGGGCATAGGGGCTCTCGTAGCGTGAAAAGGGTGAATGACTATCCCAGCAGGGAGAGCACATTGGCGATCTTGTTGTCGAGCTCGGCCCACTCGGCGACAGGCTCGGAACCGGCGACAATGCCGGCACCGGCAAACAGGGTGACGCTGCCCGGCTGAATGCGGGCGCTGCGAATGGCGACCGAGAACTCGGAGGTCTCCCTACTCAGCATGCCGCAGGCACCGGCGTACCAGCCCCGATCGTAGGGCTCGAACTCGCGGATAAAGGCGAGCGCCGCCTCGCGCGGGGCACCGCCCACCGCAGGAGTCGGATGAAGGGCATCGAGCAGCTGCCAGTCGCAGACGCCGGGCTTGAGCTCGGCCTCAATATCGCACTTGAGGTGTTGCAGCAGCCGCAGTTTCAGAATGCGTGGCTCGGTCAGGGTGGCATCGTGGGTCAGTGGCGCCAGTCGGCTGAGGATGTCGGCATGTACCAGCCGGTTCTCCAGCCGGTTCTTGCTGTCGGCCAGCAGCTCGGCGGCCAGTTGGGCATCCACCTCTTCATCGCCGGAGCGGCGAATGGTGCCCGCCAGCGCCTCGGTAAAGAGGTGGCGATCTTCCCGGCGGTAGAGCCGCTCGGGGGAGCAGGCGATAAAGGCCTGCTCGGGGGAGAATTGAAAACCGAAGTGGAAGCAGTCCTGGGCGTGGCGGGCCCACTGGTCGAGCATGGCCCAGGGATTGATATCCGCATCGTGGTTCGGACTGGTCAGCACGCTCTCCCGCGACAGCACCACCTTGGGGGTGTGGGCCTGAAAATCGGGGGCGGTGACGCGCTCCACCAGCGTCTGCCACTGGGCGGGGCCGGGGCAATCCTGTCGCTGCCAGGGCTGCTTTTGCAGGGCGGGCAGCGCAGCTTCCGGACGCAGGGCATCGAGGGCGGCTTCGGCCGCCTGCAGTTCGGCCTCGAGATTGTTTTCATCCAGCCAGAGGTTGAGGCAGAGACTGACGCACTCACCACGGCGCACCAGCTCGATGCGGGGCAGCACGAAACGGCAGGGGCCAAACCCTTGCCAGCCGGACTGGGCCGGATCGAACGCCAGTCCACCATAGTAGCGAGGGCTGTCGTCATGATGCTGGTTGGCTGTGTTCGTGCACACCTGCTTGATGGCGTGCGGTTCGGTCAGTTCATGGATGGCGCCCAGCGCGACATACTCGGGACGAGCCTCTCCACGGGCCTGCCAGTAGATGCGGGGATAGAGGGTTTGCGCCGCGAGCCAGCCCAGAAAGGAGCGGATTTCGATCGCCACTCGCAACCGTACGAAGCCGCTGACGTTGCTGTGACGCAGGGCGTCCAGTTGTTGCTTGATATGGGTCTGAGCCAACATGGATTCTTGTCTGAGCCGGGTAGTAACGAGCGATCCGGTAGCTGGATGCCGTAGGTTTATGCCAAAGGGCGATGATTTCCTATATATTATCTGCCCATTCGTCCATGTAAATCGCCCGCGGGAGCTTCACTCTCCGGGGTCAAGTATACCCAAATCCTGTTCGATAACCCTTAACACGATCAATATCCGATTGTTTGGCCATCACAAAATGACAAATACCTTCTCTGTTTGGTTGCTGGCGGCGCGTTTGCGAACACTGCCGCTCGCCTGCTCTTCCATCCTGCTGGGCTCGGGGCTGGCTGCCAGTCGTGGCGCCTTCGATGGCACCATCATGGCGCTCTCCCTGCTGACCGCCATCCTGCTGCAGATCCTCTCCAATCTGGCCAACGATTACGGCGATGCGGTCTCCGGCGCCGACAACGGTGAGCGGATCGGCCCGCAGCGGGCGGTGGTCTCCGGTCTTATCACCAAAAAGCAGATGTGCGTGGCGATGGGGCTGACCGCGCTGGCGGCGGTGGCCAGTGGCCTGATGCTGCTGGGCTGTGCCTTCGGCGGCCAGTGGCTGCAGATTTTGGCATTTGTGGTGCTGGGTGGCGCGGCCATTGTCGCGGCGGTGACCTACACCGTCGGCAAGACCCCTTACGGCTATCGCGGGTTTGGCGATATCTCGGTGTTCCTCTTCTTCGGTCTGCTGGGGGTGCTCGGCTCCTACTACCTCTTCACCAAGAGTCTGGAGTGGGATCTGCTGCTGCCTGCCACCGCTTGTGGTCTGCTGGCCACCGCCGTGCTCAATATCAACAATGTGCGCGATATCGAGACCGACGCCGCCAGCGGCAAGATCACCCTGGCAGTGCGCCTTGGCCGCAACCGTGCCATCGCCTATCACTGGGTGTTGCTGGGGGCGGCGCTGCTGGCAACCATCGCCTTTATCCTGATCCAGCCCGCCAGTTTCTGGCCGTGGATCTTCCTGCCCGCCATGAAGCCCCTCAGCGATGCGGCGCGCACCTTGCGCGAAAGCTACGATGGCGAGGTGCTGACTGGCGCCCTCAAGAAGACCGCCATCAGCGCGTTTCTGTTCAGTCTGCTGCTCTCTATCGGGTTGGCGCTCTCCTGACTGCTGGTCGCAGCTCGCCAAGGCGAACAATAAAAAGGGCTCCCGATATGGGAGCCCTTTTTGGTTTTGGCCGGTTTAGCTGGCGCGCGCCACCCTGAGAGGGCGGCGGGAGAAAATCAGGGTATCCAGCAGCCAGATGGCGACCATGGAGGCGCCCACCAGCGGGAAGGCGATCCCCAGCAGGATCAGCAGGGCGATGGCACCGCGCATCGGCGGGAGTTTGGCAGGCAACGGCGGCGCGGCGAGACGGCCCTGCGGACGACGGCACCACCAGATCCACAGACCACTCACGGCGCTGGCCAGCACCATCAGGCAGATAAGCAGCATGGCCAGCTGATGGGGCCAGCCGTAGAGCTTGCCCATGTGCAGCATGACGCCACTCTCTACCGTCTTGGCGACCGGGCCGTAATCCTGCCAGCGCACATCGGCCAGCACCTTGCCGCTGTATTGATCGACATGCAGGGTGGCGTCGTTGCGCGGATCGTCGGCAAACAGGGCGATGGTGTAGACGCCGGTGGCGCCGACCGGCGGGGTGATGCTGTAACCCGGATGGACTCTCCGCTCATGGGCGATCTCGACGACCCGTTGTAGCGCAATGCGCTGGCTCGCCATCACCACTCCCTCATGCTCGCCATGGTTCATGGCACCGTGATCGTGTCCCTCATCGACCGGCTGCGAGCTGGGCATAGGGGTGTTCTCCACCGCCCAGGGAACGGTCTGCTCGTGTGCCTGATTCAGGGTGCGGGCCAGCGGCGCCGATTTGGGCACCTCGTTCCACATGGCGGCGGGGAAGCGGTTCCAGACAGCGGCAAACTTATCGCCCCAGAAGCCGGTCCAGGTCATGCCGCTCAGCAGCAACAGCAGCAGGAAACCGGCGCCCCAGAAGCCGACCACTGCGTGCAGATTTCGCCACCAGAGGCGTCCGCGCTGGTTCACTCTGGGCCAGAGGATGCCGCCCACCCCGGGCCCTTTGCGTGGCCACCAGAGGTAGAGACCGCTCAGCAGCAGTACCAGCCCCCAGCCTGCGGCGAGTTCGATCAGCCGATCCCCCGTGGTGCCGAGCAGCAGGTCGGCGTGCAGGGAGCGAGCCACTGCTTGCAGATTCCACTTGTTATCCATGGTGCCGAGCAGGGCGCCGCTGGCGGGATCGAGGAACAGGGTAAGCTCCTGCTCGCCCCGATTGACGATGAACTGGGCGCTCTGCTCGGGAGCGACAGGCGGCAGGTATTTACGCAGGCTGGCATCGGGCATGGTCATCATCGCCTTGGCCAGCAGTTGGTCGGCACTCAGTGTCTGGCTGGCGGGGGTGACCTTCATCAGCTCGGGGTACATCAGGTTGTCGAGCTGGGGTTTGAACAGATAGACGATCCCGGTCAGTGACAGCAGGATCAGGAAAGGGGCGACAAAGAGACCGGCGTAGAAGTGCCAGCGCCAGATCCGTTGGTAATGACTCGAGTCCCTGTTTTTCATTGCACATCCTTGTTGGAGCACCAAACCTTTCGGTTGGTGGAATGTTTGTGGCGGCGCGGATAATAGCAGTAACGTTTCGTTAACTGCAATCACACATCTTGAGATCGGTTCGGTGCGGGATGTCGGTAACATGAGGTGCCAACGGTTTGCCGGATAGGATGAGCACGCTTTGGGAAAAGCCTGTTTGCTGCTGGACTTTTCCTTATAAATTATTACCTTGTGGTAACAATTTGCAGGCGATGGTGGTGGTAACGGAATGGGAGCAGTCATGCAGCCACATGGGCAATTCGACATGGAGCGCAGGGGCCAGATGCTGATCTGCCGCCCGCGTGGCCCCTTCAATCTGGCAGGCGCCGTGGCCTATGAAGCGCGTTTTCGTCACGAACTGGCCGGACTGATGGATAGCCCCTGGGGGATTGTCGAGGTCGCGACCGAGTTCGAAGCGGCCGGGCCCGAGGTGCTGGCCCGTTTTCGCCGCCAGTTTGGCTGGTGTGCCGAGAACGGCTGTCTCTTTCTGGCGGTTGTGCTGTCGGGGGGATTCAAGCGCTATCTGGCCGATCAAATCTTCAAAGGCTTGCCGTTTCGGGCTGTGCGCTATTTCGAGCAGGAGGGGGCCGCCATTCGCTGGCTGGAGCAGGAGCTATCGCTCTGCGCAGTGAGCCGCTCAATTTAACCGAGATTGATAAACCACTTGTCCCGCTCGTCGATGCAGTCGGGTTCCCCCATCTCGAATTCACGGCAGATCAACGGCCGTACCTCGTAGATACGGCACATCATGGTGTTGCGGTCGAGGGCGGCGCACCAGCCATCGTCCAGCCGGCGCATGACCGGTATCTCGCCTTCCCGTTCCAGTACATAACGGTCCGGCACGCCAGTATCGGTAAAGAGCATCACTTCGAGGCGGCAGCAGCAGGCTTCGCAGTTCTGGCAGCTCACATCGGTCTGGATTGCTTGGGTCATGGGGCCTGTCTTGCCGCATGGCGGCATCGGAGATATGAAACAGGCGCCTGTCAGGCGCCTGTGGTCTGGCTAAAGGCTTGCAAAAACCTTAGCCCAGTTTGCGGGCGCGGTAGCTGCGACCCTTGATCTTGCCTTCCTGCAACCGCTTGAGGGCGGCGCTCGCCACGCTGCGCTTCACCGCGACGTAGGAGTACTGCTCGGAGATCTGGATCTTGCCCACATCGGCGCCGGCAATGCCGCCTTCACCGGTCAGGGCACCCAGAATGTCACCGGCCCGCACCTTGGTCTTGCGGCCTGCATCGATGGAGAGGGTCACCATCTGCGGGGCGATCGGCTTGATGTCGCGACCGATGCTGTCGAGATCACCCAGCGGCATCGGAGCCTGCTGGTACTCTTCGATAAAGTTGACGCGCTGGGCCTCGTTCGGCTGATAGAGGCTCAGGGCCAGACCCTGCTGGCCGGCGCGGCCGGTACGGCCGATGCGATGCACGTGCACTTCCGGATCATAGGTCAGCTCGTAGTTGATGACGGCGCCCAGCTCCTTGATGTCGAGACCGCGGGCCGCCACGTCGGTGGCCACCAGAATGGTGGCGCTGCCGTTGGCAAAACGCACCAGCACCTGATCCCGCTCACGCTGCTCCAGGTCGCCGTTCAGCGCCAGCGCCGAGAAGCCCTTTGCGGCCAGATGGTCGGCCACGTCGTTACAGGCGCGCTTGGTGTTGCAGAACACCACGCAGGAGCTGGGCTGGTAGTGGCTCAGCAGCCAGGTGAGGGCGTCGAGGCGCTGGCCGGCGGGCACTTCGTAGAGCTTCTGTTCGATGGCGCTCCCCTCGTGCAGGGACTCCACGCTCACCTCGACCGGATTGCGCTGCACGCCGCGGCTCATCTGGGCGATCCCTTCCGGATAGGTCGCGGAGAAGAGCAGGGTCTGACGCTGCTGGGGGGCATAGCTGATGACCCGGTTGATATCTTCGCCAAAGCCCATGTCCAGCATGCGATCCGCTTCATCCAGCACCAGCGTCTTGAGGCCGGATAGCTCCAGCGTGCCTTGCTCCAGATGCTTGAGAATACGACCCGGGGTGCCGACGGCAATGTGGGCACCAAAGCTCAGGGTGGCGGACTGCGGTGCGGTCGGGGTGCCGCCGCACAGGGTGACCAGCTTGACGTTGGGCAGGGCGCGCGCCAGACGACGGATCTCCTGAGCCACTTGATCCGCCAGTTCTCGGGTCGGGCAGAGTACCAGTGCCTGCACTTCGAGGCGGTTGACGTTGAGCTTGGCCAGCAGGCCGAGACCGAAGGCGGCGGTCTTGCCGCTGCCGGTTTTTGCCTTGGCGATCAGGTCTTTGCCATCGAGTACCAGGGGCAGGCTCTGGGCCTGGATCGGGGTCATTTGCAGGTAACCCAGGCTGGTGAGGTTCTCTTGCAGGGCGGGGGAGAGATTGAGGCTGCTAAATTCGCTGTTATTCACAAAAGGACTCTATTTCGGAGAAAACGGGGATGCGCGAGCGCTAAGGCTGCGCATCATACCAGAATGTGACACCGGATGTGGCGGATTTTTGAACGGTCAGCGATGGGGGAACATATGGGGTCATTTGTTGCCAGATTGGTTGTGAGCAATATGTGAAAGGATATCGGGGTAATTATTCAAACATGCATGTAATTATTTATTGAGGATAAACGTTTGCTATTTCTGTTGTTTAAATATAATGATTGAAAAATATTCAATTGGCGAGTGCGGCATTAAATATAATGTTGCGAAAATGATGTCGAGATATTTTGGAGGGCCGTAAAAATGCCATTTTAATTGTGTAATATCATGTTTTTTAATGAATTTGTCGTCGTCAAAGTTGTGCGATTAATATCAGGTTGTTGCGTAATTAATTTAAAAACGTTTGTATTATCCTGCATGCATATTATTACACGGGATTGTGATGACTCTCTGATTTTTAAATGTGCAAATGTCTATGATGGCGCCGGTCGAAAATTACAATTCACTCAGGTGCTACAGGTATGGAATACGTTCACTTTGTGCTCGGACTGGTTATGGTCCTCGCTCTTTCTCTGCTGGCTAACCGCCACAACTGGAGACAGATCAAGCTGCGTTATATCGGCCAACTGCTGGTGGTCGAACTGGCGCTGGCCTGGTTCATGTTGAACTCGGAAGTGGGTCTGGCTGTAGTAGGTGGCTTTGCCGCTGGCTTCACCAAGCTGATGGAGTTTGCCAAGCAGGGAACCGACTTCGTATTTGGCGGCATGATGAATGAAGGTTCATTTACCTTCTTCCTGATGGTGTTGATGCCCATTGTCTTCATCTCCGTACTAATCGGTATTCTGCAGTATATCCGCCTGCTGCCGCTGGTTATCCGCGGTATCGGCACCGTGCTGGCCAAGATCAACGGCATGGGCAAGCTGGAGTCCTTCAACGCCATCAGCTCGATGATCGTCGGTCAATCCGAGAACTTCATCGCGCTCAAGAAGATCCTGCCGCACCTGAACGAGAAGCAGATGTACACCCTGGCGGCAACGGCCATGTCCACCGTCTCCATGTCCATCGTCGGTGCCTACATGCAGCTGATCGAGCCGCGTTACGTGGTGGCTGCGCTGGTGCTCAACATGTTCAGCACCTTTGTCGTGCTGTCGCTGATCAACCCCTACGAGCCGGACAATACCGTGACCGATGCCAAGGCGCTGGCCGAGGGCGACGAGCACCATACGCCGAAGAGAGAGAACTTCTTCGAGATGCTGGGCGAGTACATCATGGCCGGTTTTTCCGTGGCCGTTATCGTGGCGGCCATGCTGGTGGGCTTTATCGCCCTGATTGCCCTGGTCAACTACCTGTTCGAGCTGGCGTTTGGTGTCAACTTCCAGTACGTCATGGGCTACCTCTTCTATCCAATCGCCTGGATCCTGGGTATTCCGAGTGGTGAAGCGCTGCAAGCGGGTTCCATCATGGCGACCAAGCTGGTGACCAACGAGTTCGTGGCCATGATGGATCTGGGCAAGATTGCTGCCGAGCTCTCCCCGCGTACCGTCGGCATCCTCTCCATCTTCATGGTCTCTTTCGCCAACTTCAGCTCCATCGGCATCATCGCCGGTGCAGTAAAAGCGCTGAACGAAGAGAAGGGCAACATGGTTTCGCGCTTCGGTCTGAAGCTGGTCTACGGTTCAACTCTGGTCAGCCTGCTCTCTGCTGTTATCGCAGGCATCATGATCTGATCTTCTAGTGGCATCTGCCACGGTTTGAGCCCCTGACCTCGTCAGGGGCTTTTTTGTTGCTGGCTTACAGGCGCCAACCGCACCACCAGCCGGCAACCAGCAGGGTGAGGGTGCAAAAGCCGGTTTCGATGGCGCCGCCACTGCGCAGCGGCCAGCCCGGCAGCCGGTAACGGCGTTTGATGGGCCAGAAGAGCGGAATGCCTGCCGGGGTGAGCCAGTCCCCCAGCAGATGGCTGAGGTAGCCGACGATAAGGGCATCCTTGACCCCCATGGGCAGAGTGCCCGGCGGCAGACTCTGGTTCAGCCCCCAGACAGCGGCGGTGACCGCCAGCAGACTGTGAGTGAAGCCGCGATGGCCGAACAGCCGCGACAAAGGTTTCGAGATCCACGGCAGTCGCTGCCCCTGCACAGATTTGGGGTGGTCGAGGTCGGGCAACAGGGCGCTGGCCAGCGCGGCAGGGATGGTTTGCCACAAGCTGGCATCGGCCAGGGCCGGAGTGAGCTGCAGTTTGTGGGCGATCAGGGTGCAGGTAACGGAGAAGAGCAGGTGCCCTTGGGCGGTCATGATGATTACGGCGTAGATAAGATGGCGGCGCATCTTACCAGTGTCGCGGGCTATTGCAGCAAAAAACCGGGTCCCGATGGGTCGCCCGGTTATTCACTGCGCGGATCTTCCACCCTGATGTCAACGGGCACCCGTTTTTTACCCAGCACCATGGCACGCAACAGATCACTGTGGGTTAGGCGATCAGTCAGGATCACCACGGTTGCATGGATGCCAACAGCGGCCATCAGGGTGTTGGCAATGATACCGTGCAGCTCCTCCAGCCACTCCTCACCCCAGAAGGCATCCCAGGTGGTGAGCCAGCCTGTGATGACTGTGCCAATCAAAGAGAGTAGCAGTAGCCAGATCATCAGTGCTCCGAGCGGGTTGTGGCCGAGGTAGTAGGGGTGGCGCCCACGGGCCAGCTGGAGAAGGTAGTGGCGGACCCGAGCCGGTGTCGGCCACCACTGGCCGAAGCGAGCGTAATGGGAACCGACAATCCCCCACAGCAGGCGGATGATGAGCAGGACTCCTACTGCGTAGCCGGCATATTTGTGGGGCTTGCTTCCCTCTTCCAGTACGAAGAAATTGAGCAGGCAGAGGGCGACGGTCGCCCAGTGGAACACCCGGATGAGGGGATCCCACACTTTCACTTCAGATGAGGTTGTCATGGCAAGACTCCATGGAGGGGCCACCAGAGCGGCCCGTCACTGCGTTATTCGTCGATCTCTTCTTTTACTTTCTTCAGATCGGTCGGGTCGAAGTAGATCTCGACCTTGCGCTTCTCCTTGTCCCAGCCGTAGATCTCGTAGCAGTTGGTTTTGGTGACCTTGAACTTCTTGATGTCGTAGCCCATCGCCTTGATCTGCTGCTGGGCGTCGGCCTCGCTCAGCCACTTGCTTTGGTCGGTCTGGGTGCATTGGGGATCAGCCAGGGCTGCGCCGCTCAAAAGGGGGATCAGTAACAACAGGGGGGTCAGTTTCATTGCTTGCTCCTTGCGGTTGATGTTGCAACAGCGACAAGGTTAGGCGGCAAGACTTAAGAGAGCGTTAAGAGGGATAAGAGATTTTCCCCAGCTTGCGCCGGGGAGAGGCTTATTCAAGCTTGCCTTTGACCAGCCACTTGTCGAGGGCGTTGGCAAAACTCTGTTTGTCGGCGGCATTGAAGGGGGCCGGGCCGCCGGTCTGCACGCCGGCTGAACGCAGCTCTTCCATAAAGTTGCGCATGCCGAGCCGCGCCTTGATGGTCTCGCGGGTGTAGATCTCGCCGCGGGGATTGAGCGCCTCGCCACCGGCATCGATCACCCAGGAGGCGAGGGGGATGTCACCGGTGATCACCAGATCGCCGGGCTGAACCTGCTGGGCGATGACATGATCTGCCACATCGAATCCCTTCTCCACCTGCTGGGTTTTGATGAAGGGCGAGGGGGGCACCCGCAATCCCTGATTGGCCACCAGGGTAGTGACGACCTGGGCGCGGTGGGCGGCACGGTAGAGGATCTCCTTGACCGGAATGGGGCAGGCATCGGCATCAACCCAGATGGGCATGGCATGGTTTCCTGTAGTGAAAGCGGATAGAAAACGAGAGTGGTCATGTTAACACAGGCCTCCCCTTTCCGGCGCGGGGCTGAGTCGGCCCCGCCTTTGGTGTAAGCTGGGGCCAGCACATGAAACGAGAAGGAGACGAGATGGATCGGGTGCCCGGTGAAGTGATTTATGCCCTGACCCTGGATGGCAAGGGTGGCATGGCGCCGCTGACGGCGGGAAGCGAAGTCCCGGCGGCGCATCCCGGCTGGCTGCATCTGGATTACGGCAATCCCGATTCGGCGCGCTGGCTGTTGCAGACCCCCTTGCTCAGCGAGGCGGCCAGGGAGTCGCTGCTCGGCCAGAGCAATCGTCCCAAGCTGGTGCGGATGGGGGAGACGGTGCTGCTGATCCTGCGTGGCATCAACCACAACAAGGATCACAGGCCCGAAGAGATGGTGGCGCTGCGCATCTTCATCACCCCGGATCTCATCATCAGCAGCCGTCGTCGTCCGCTGCTCTCCGAGCAGGATGTGTTCAACCAGCTCAAACTGGGTGGTGGCGCCGATACCCCGGCCGACTGGCTGGTGGAGATCTGCGATGCCCTGACAGATCGGGCGGGGGAGTTTGTCGAGGAGCTGCACGACAAGATCCTCGATCTGGAGGAGATGGTGCTGATGCGCGACCTGCCCGCCAATGGCCGCTTGGCGCTGATCCGCAAGCAGCTCATCATGATCCGTCGTTACCTCTCCCCCCAGCGGGATCTGGTGGCACGGCTGGCCAACGAGAAGATCAGCTGGCTGGATGAAGATGACCGGCGGCGTCTGCTCGATATCGCAGATCGGCTGCGGCGCTGGCTCGATGACCTCGATGCCGGGGTGGCGCGCACCGCTGTGCTGGCAGACGAGATCAACAATCTGATGGCGGAGGCGACCAACCGCCGCGCCTACCAGATGTCGGTGATGGCGCTGCTCTTTTTACCTGCCAGCTTCCTGACCGGCCTGTTTGGCATCAACCTCGGCGGTATCCCCGGGGCCGAGAATCCGACCGCCTTCTGGGTCTTCTGCGGTTCGCTGGTGGCGCTGGCCAGCGGGCTGGCTATCTGGCTCAAACATCGGCGCTGGTGGTAAGGAGGCATAACCCATGTGGCAATCAATTGGCCTGACCCTGCTGCTGTTGCTGGGGCATACCCTGATCCGGCGGCTTATTCACAAGAGCCTGCTGGCGCTCGGTCAGAGCAGGCAGGTGAGCGAGAACCGGGTGCTCTACGTGGCCCATGTGTTCCACTTCCTGCTCGGCTGCGCCACCCTGCTGGTGCTGGCTGGGGTATGGGGGCTCGACTTCTCCCGACTGGTGGTGCTCGCGTCCTCCTTCTTTGCGGTACTGGGGGTCGCCATGGTCGCCCAGTGGTCGATCCTCTCCAACATCACCGCCAGCATCACCATCTTCTTCGCCTTCCCCTACAAGATTGGCGACCGGATCCGCATCCTCGACAAGGATGATTCGGTCACCGGCGTCATCACCGAGATTGGCCTCTTCTATGTGCGGGTGCGTGATGACAACGGCGATCTGGTCACCTATCCGGCCAACCTGATCCTGCAAAAGCCGGTCAGAAAGCTGGAGGGCAAGGTGGCGGAACTGCTGCAGCCGGAATAGAAAGTAACCGGAATAAGAAAAAGGCTCCTCTGGAGCCTTTTTGCTGTGTGGCAGGTGCCGACGGTACGTCGCGAAGACGCCCATCCGTTGAACCTTACTTCGACAGGAACAGGCTATTGTAGATGCTTGCTGCGGCCACAATAGCCAGAACGGGTCAACAGTTGGCTCTGCTGCTAGATCTCCTGTTGTGCAACATCTGCCTGTGGCTTGTGTTGCCAGATTGCCCCGAGCAGCAACTTGAGCAGCAGTCCGGGCGGGTTGTCCAGCAGCTTGCCGGACTCCAGCAGCAGCTGACCATCGGCGCGAAACCCGAGGCTGGCATCAATAGTGCCATCCTCCGAGACCACCTGGATCAAACCATTGAGGGCAGAGCGCTCACCGGGTTGACAGCGCAGCCGCAACTGGCGGGGCTCCCCCAGCAGAGTGAAGGCGCGGCTCAGCGGGGGGGAGTCTTCATAATCGGGCCAGTTGAAGAAGTGATACTGCTCGGCCAGGGCGCCAGCCTGCTGGCAGAACTGGTCGAACAGCTGACCGATTGCCTGATACTCCTGATCGAGTCGTCTTGCCTGCTCTTCAATCCGTTTCATTGTTTACTCCTTGTCTATCCACTTGATCAGACATTGCTTTTCTGACCCCGTGACTGCCGCTTTCCAGATATGAGGCCAAATGGCCGCGAGGTCTGTGAGCCGGATCGAAGTTTCAGTCTGAAAACGTTATCTTGTTGAAACTGGATGGTTTTTTTGCCCTGTTGCTCACATTTGAATCGATTGCCGCTGATTAATATGGCACCGCCTGGCAATGACCGGGTGCTCGACTATCGAGACTAACTACAGCGGGAATTATAAAAATATGGATATGAAAAAGACCAAAGTGGCGCTGGTAACAGCCTCACTGCTCGCGCTTTTGTCTGGCTGTAATGGCAACAGCACATCTACTTCTACACCTGAACCTTCTGACGGACCTGTCGCTCGACTGCCCAAAATGGATCCCCCAAAGGAGCTGCTGCAAGCTGGCCCCAACGAGGTAGTCATTGCGCTGGTGGACACCCAGGCGGCAGCCAAGAGTGCCAAGACACCGTTTGACAGCCACAGCCTGCATCTTTGGAATAACGATGCCTGCAATGCAACGGCAGATAGCGGCCTGAACAGCGGGTGGGATGACAAGAGCAAGACACCTGCCACTGCCGACAACTTTGGTCCGGCCTGGGTCGTACCGCTCAGCAAGGTGGAAGGGTGCATCAACTTTATCGCTCGCAACGGCGATCTGGCCAACCTGACCGGCAGCGATATGAAGGTGATCTTCAGTGAGCACCCGGATCGCACCGTGGCCATCGTCGCGGGCAAGAAGGATCTGTTTGGCAGTCGTGCCGAAGCCTTTACCGCGGCCTTCGGCGTGGCGGGGGCCAGTGCCCATCTGATCGATGGCAATACCCTGATCTGGCAAGGGGGCAAGGACAAGCCTCACGTGCGCCTTTATTACACCGACTCGGGCACCATCAAGGCCAATGCCGATGGGGTGTTCGATTTCCCCTATATCAGCCTGACCGCGACCAGCCTGACTGCCGAGCAGCAGGCCAAATATCCGCACCTCAAGGATGCGGCCGCCTTCGCCCTGCCCGCCGGCAAGGACCTCAAGACCCTGCTCAAGGGTGAACTGGTGGCTATCGGCACCGATGCCGACGGTATCCTGCAGGGGGCGACCCTGGTGCAAAGTGCTGGTGCCCTTGATGCGCTCTATGCCCCAGAGGCGACCAAGCTCAGCTATGGCGCCGTGGTGGAGGGTAACCGGGTGACCTTCCGTCTCTGGGCGCCGACCGCCAAGTCGGTCAAGTTGGCCCTCTACAACGCTAGCCACCAGAAGAGTGGCGAGGTGGCCATGACCTTCGATAGCGCCAGCGGTAGCTGGAGTTACGAAGGGGGCAGCGAGCTGATCGGCCAGTTCTACCGCTACGACATGGAGGTCTACCATCCGCTGAGCCGCAAGGTCGAGCACTACGAGGTGACCGACCCCTATTCGCTCAGCCTCGCGATGAACTCCGAGTTCAGTCAGGTGGTGGATCTCGACGATCCGGCCCTGAAACCGGAAGGGTGGGACAGCCTCAAGGCGCCCCACAGCCAGCAGAATCCCGCCGACATCACCATCTATGAAGCCCATGTCCGCGATCTGACCGGCAACGATGATTCCACCCCGGTGGAGCACCGTGGCAAGTTCCTCGGGCTGACCGACAGCGACAGCGTGCCCGTCACCCACCTGAAATCCCTGGCCAAGAGCGGCGTCAGCCACCTGCACCTGCTGCCGGTGTTCGACATCGCCACCGTCAACGAGGATCCGGCCAAGGTGGCCAACATCGGCGATGACTTCAGCAAGCTGTGCGAGGTCAATCCCGAGGTCAAGAACTCCCGGTTTGCCAGCCACTGTGGTGGTGGCGAGACCATTGAAGCCGTGCTCGGTGAGCTGCAAGCCAGCGACAGCAAGGAGAACCCTGTGGTGCAGGAGCTGTACGGCTATCTGCGCGGCGTCGACTCCTTCAACTGGGGTTATGATCCCTACCACTACACCACGCCGGAAGGCTCCTACGCTACCAACGCCGAGGGCACCAAACGTATTCTGGAGTTCCGCGAGATGGTCAAGGCCATCAAGCAGAACATCGGTATGAACGTGGTGATGGACGTGGTCTACAACCACACCAACGAATCCGGGCTCGGCCCCAAATCGGTGCTCGACAAGATAGTGCCCTGGTACTATCAGCGCCTCAATCCGGAGACCGGCTCGGTGGAGAACTCCACCTGCTGCTCCAACACGGCGCCGGAACACGCCATGTTTGCCAAGCTGATGGATGACTCCCTGGTCACCTGGGCGCGCGACTACAAGATCGACGCCTTCCGCTTCGACCTGATGGGCCACCATCCGAAAGATCAGATGGTGCAGGCGCTGGCCGCGGTGAAGAAGGTCAATCCCGAGATGTACTTCTACGGCGAGGGGTGGAACTTCGGCGAAGTGCAGGATGACAAGCGCTTCGTGCAGGCTACCCAGAAGCATCTGGGTGGTACCGGTATCGGCTCCTTCTCCGACCGCTTGCGCGATGCGGTGCGCGGCGGCAGTCCGTTCGACGGTGGCGATACCATTCGCAAGACCCAGGGCTTTGGCAACGGTGCCTTCGTCGATCCTAACGAAATGAGCAAGGTGGATCTGGCGACGGCCTTGCACCAGTCCGATCTGGTGCGGCTCGGCATGGCGGGCAACCTCAAGGAGTTCGTGCTGACCGACAAGGATGGCATGCCGAAGAAAGGCGCCGAGATTGACTACAACGGTCAGCCTGCCGGTTATGCCCAGGATCCGGTGGAAGTGCAGAACTATGTCGACAAGCACGACAACCAGCCCCTGTTCGACAACCTGATCTACAAGGCACCTGCCGGAGCCGATCTGGTACGGATGCAGGGAGTATCGCTGGCGACCGCCATGCTGGGTCAGGGCATTCCCTTCACCCACGCCGGTGTCGAGCTGCTGCGTTCCAAATCCATGGAGCGGGACAGTTATGACTCGGGCGACTGGTACAACAAGGTCGACTACACCCTGGGCGACAACAACTTCGACAAGGGGTTGCCGCGCAAGGACAAGGATGGCGACAACTATCCACTGATTGAGCAGGTGCTCGGCAAGCATGCCAAGCCGGGCTCGGCCGAGATGGCGCAGATGGTGAGCTTCTATCAGGAGCTGGCGGAGCTGCGCAACTCCTCCCGCCTGCTGCGTCTGGGCAGCGGCGCCGAGGTGATCAAGCGGGTCGACTTCCGCAATACCGGCCCGGATCAGGTGCCCGGCCTTATCGTCATGACGGTGGATGATGGCGTCAGTGCCGGGGCGGATCTGGATCCGGCCATCGATGGTCTGGTGGTGATGATCAACGCCAGCAACCAGAGCCAGAGCATCGGCGACTTCCGTGATGGCAACGATCAGCCCATCGATCTGAGCGGTATGGTGCTTAGCAGCAAGCATCGCGCAGTCGACAGCATCGCCAGCGGCGCCGCCTATGACAACGGCCAGCTGACGCTGGGGGCCTGGTCTGCCGCCGTGTTCGTCAAGCCGCAGTCTGGTGCACAGGGCGCGGGCCTGCCGGTCAGCAAGAAGACCGACTTGAGCACCCTGCCACCGTTTGGCAACACCGCCGTTTATCTGAAGGGGTTCCTCGGTGAATGGGGTGAGACCAACCAGATGACCTTCAGTAGCAACTTCATGTATGAATTCACCACGGAAGTACAGGCTGACAAGCTGGGCTCAACCGAGGTGAAGATTGCAGATGCCAGCTGGGGGCCGGTCAACTATGGCAGCTGCAACGCCGGTGACAAGCTGGTGGTCGGCACTCCGCTGACCCTTTGCAAGGGTGGGGATACCGGCAACATCGGGCTCGATCTGGCCAAGGCGGGCAGCTACAAGTTCGTGTTTACCGCCATGAACAAGGACAAGCCCACCCTGAGCGTCAGCTTCACCGAGCCGGTGCAGAGTTGCAAGGTACTGGACACGGTGGCGGGCAATCCGCTCGGCTACAACCTGTTCGTCAAGGGTGAGCTCTCCGGCTGGGCCGCTCAGCCCCAGTACCAGTTGAGCTACAAGGGGATGGACGGCGATCTCGCCATCTATCAGGCAGCCTTCAACTACACAGGCAGCACCGAGTTCAAGGTCGCCAACGAGGACTGGAGCAAGGAGTACCTGCTCAACGGCGGCGGCGCGCTGAAGGCGGAGACGGGCTACCCGTTCGCCTTCTCCGAGGCCGGTAGTGCCAACAACAGCATCACATTGCCGCAAGGGCTGTGGAGTGTGTTGGTGAAGGTTGACCCGGCTGGCGTCAAGGCAGGTACTGCCGTCATTCAGGAGTGCAGTGCCAAGTAAGCAACCCATTGAGTCCGGGGGATGGCTCGGCGTCCCCGGGTTGAATTCCACCTTGCCAAGGGTGGGATAACTCCGAGAGAGTAAGCAAAGCGCGACTGCCGACCGGCAGGCGCGCTTTTTCTTTTACGGGGTGCCGTGAGAGAAATGAGAGGAAAAAGAAAAGCCGTCCCGGTTGGGGGACGGCTTTTGGCTGGGATGCCATTGGCTGGCTTAGCGCTTGCGCAGCAGCCGCAGGGCGTTGGCGGTCACCAGCGCGGTGGCGCCGGTATCGGCCAGCACCGCAATCCACAGGCCGGTGATGCCGAGCAGGCTAGTGACCAGAAAGATGGCCTTCAGCCCCAGCGCCAGCGCAATATTCTGGTGAATATTGGCCAGTGCCGCCCGCGACAACCGGATCATCGCAGCTATGCCGCCGAGCTGGTTGTGGGTCAGCGCCGCATCGGCAGTCTCCAGCGCCACGTCGGTGCCGCCCCCCATGGCGATGCCGATACTGGCCCGCTTCATGGCGGGGGCATCGTTGATGCCATCGCCGATCATTGCGACCTTTTGCGTCAGACCGAGCTTGGCGATCTCATCGACCTTGCCCTCCGGCAGCAGGCCGGCACGCCAGCCCATGCCCAGCTCGGTGGCGATCGCCTCGGCGGTGCGGGGGTTATCCCCGGTCAACATGATGCTGTTGAGCCCGAGTCGGTTGAGCTCTTGCAGCGCAGCAGCCGCTTCCGGCCGGATCTGATCCCGCAGCGCTAGCAGGGCGACCGGCAGCGCCTGGTCGCCGCTGCTCTGGCAGAGCACGACCACCGTCTTGCCCTGCCGCTCCAGCGAACCAATCCGGGTTTGCTGTTCCATATTCAGGGCCGCCACCCGGCTCGGTGCCAGCAGTTGCCACAGTTCACCGTTGATGCGTCCCTCAACGCCCATGCCCGGCAGGGCGCGCAAGTCGCGGGCTTCTACCTGAACTAGCCCCTGCTCGTTGGCAGCGGCCACCACGGCGCGGGCCAGCGGGTGGTGGGAGCCCTGCTCGATGGCAGCCGCCAGTGCCAGCAACTCGGCCTCCGGTTGGCCATTGAGGCTCACCAGTTTGGTCAGTTGCGGCTTGCCCAGGGTCAGAGTGCCTGTCTTGTCAAAGGCGACAGTGTCGATATGGGCCAGTCGCTCCAGTGCGGCACCACCCTTGATCAGGGCCCCCTGACGGGTGGCGGCGGCCAGCGCCGAAGTAACCGCTGCCGGGGTGGAGATGACCAGCGCGCAGGGGCAGCCGATCAGCAGCAGCGCCAGCCCGCGATAGATCCACTCGTCCCAGCTCTGGCCGAAGGCAAGGGGCGGCACCAGCACCACCAGCAGGGCAACCAGCATCATGGCCGGGGTATACCAGCGGCTGAAGCGGTCGATAAAGCGCTCGATGGGGGCGCGCTGGCTCTCCGCTTCCTCGATGAGGTGCAGAATGCGGTCGATGGCGTTGTTGCCGGGTTCGGACACCACCTCAAGGTGCAGCACCCGATCGGCAGCCAGACTACCGGCCGGCACCTTGTCCCCCTGGCGACGTTCCACCGGAATGGATTCACCGGTCAGGGCGCTCTCGTCAAACGCCCCGAGCTCATCGAGCAGGCGGGCGTCGGCAGGTAGACGGGCACCCGGGGCGATTTCGATAATGTCGCCGGGACGCAGCTCATCGGCGCCGACCTCTTCGCGCACCTCGCCCTCGACAGTGGTACGGATGCGCAGCGCCTTGTCAGGCACCAGCGCCATCAGCGCGGTCACTCCAGCCCGGGCGCGTCCGGCGGCGTAGGCCTCCAGATGTTCACCCAGCATAAAGAGCAGCAGCACCATGGCCGCTTCCGCGGTTTCGCCGAGGAACAGGGCCCCCACGGCGGCCACCGTCATCAGGGTCTCGATGGCGAAGGGGGAGCCGCTTTTGGTCAGCGCCCACGCCTTGCGGGAGATGGGCCACAGACCCCAGAGGGTCGCCAGGGTAAAGAGTGGCTGACCGAGCTCTTTCGGCAGCAGGGCGGCGACCAGCATCAGGCCGGCTAGTGACAGGGGCTGCCAATATTTGCCCAAAAAGTTACCGAATAGATTGCCTTGCAGGGGCGGTTGTGAAGCTTGCTTGCGGCCAGCTGCCTGCTTGTCAGCACTTTCCCCCTTGAGCTGGAAACCGGCGGCCAGCACGGCGGCGGTGACGGGATCGGGTGAGAGGCCGGGGGCCAGATCCACCACCAGCTTCTCGGTGGCAAACAATACGCGCGCCTGTTGTACGCCGCTCACCCGGCTGACGGCGGTCTCGATCTTGCGGGCGCAGCTGGGGCAATCCATCCCCAACACCTGCCAGCTGTGGCGGCTGTTGCCTTGCACCGGCGCAACCAGCGGGTCGGCAGGGGGCATATCGTGCTCATGCTCATGCTCATGCTTATGATCGTGAGCTGGCGATAAGGGGGCGCTGCAGCACGCTTGAGCGTGACAGCTTCCTCGGGGAGGCTCTTCATCCCCGGGGGATTCATTGCCGTCACGGGATGTGTGCTCATGAGGCGTCTGGGTTGAACAGCAACTGACGGGCGTGGTGTTGTCGCAGCAGTGGCTATCGTGGTGATGTTCACTCTGGCCGGGGGCCGCCTTGCTGACGGCCTTGATGGGGGCGGCGTGCTGATGATTGCAGCAGGATTTGCTCATGATGAGTCCCTCTTGATGGATCCCGCCCCTGCGAGATCCCTGATTATTGAGGGGGAGTCTAAACCTTGGTGTTAAGTCCAAGGTCAACCCCTTTATATCCCTTGTCTTCGAGGGTGTTTGTCTGGTCCTGCCGCCCCTATACTGATCACCCGGATTTTTATTACATCAATAAAGGACATAACACATGAGCAACTCAGTCACTCTGCAAGGCAACCCGGTTTCCGTCGCTGGTCACTTCCCGGTCGCCGGTGAGCAAGCCAAGCCCTTCTCCCTGGTGGCCAAGGATCTCTCCGACGTGACCCTGGCAAGCTTTGCCGGTCAGCGCAAAATCCTGAACATCTTCCCGAGCGTCGATACTCCCACCTGCGCGACCTCTGTGCGCAAGTTCAACGAGCAGGCCAGCGCGCTGGATAACACTGTCGTGCTGTGTATCTCCGCCGATCTGCCGTTCGCCCAGTCCCGCTTCTGCGGCGCCGAAGGTCTGGACAAGGTAGTGACCCTCTCCACCCTGCGCGGTGCGGCCTTTATGGAAGATTACGGCGTTGCCTTCTCTTCCGGCCCGCTGGTCGGGCTGACCGCTCGCGCCATCGTGGTGCTGGATGGTGATAACAAGGTGCTGCACAGTGAGCTGGTCGCAGAAGTGGCCGACGAGCCGAACTACGCCGCTGCGCTGGCCGTGCTGTAAGGCTGCAAGCCATAAAAAATCCCGCTTCGGCGGGATTTTTTATGGGGAAATGGGCTGCTCAGTGCGTTGCGGGTTGGGTGGACGCTGGCTCCGTCTTGGCGGGAGGAGATGGTTGCCACTCCACATAGGGACGGTGGATCTTATTGTAGATCTCGGCCAGTTTGCCGCTTGCTGCCAGTTGGTCGATGGCGTTGCGGAGAAATTCGTCCATCTCATCACCTGCAGCCCCTTTCTGGATGATGAAGACATCTTCGAAATCACCGAAGAATTCCCGGCGAACATTGGTCAGCCCCAGATGCTTCAGCATCAGGTCGGCCTCCTCTTGCGCCCAGATAAAGGCGTCGATACGGCCGCGTGAGAGCTTGCGCAGTGACTGCTCGATACTCATCGAGCGCTGCACCGGGAAGGGCATATAGTCGGGAACCGCCTCGATCAGCAGATCCCGTTTGCTGGGCACTATGCCATAGGCCATATCAGTAGTGACCGGATTGGCGGTATTGCTGTAAATCACATGGGTCACCTTGCCGAAACTACGAGTGCTGAAGCTATAGGGCAATATCTCGGCATCTTTGAGGTTGCGGATGGCGGGCAGCCCCAGGTCAGCCTTGCCGGCGATTACCCCCGCCATGGCGCGGGCGATGGGGTAGATGGTGATCTTGATGGTCACATCGGGGTAGAGATCATCGATGGCATGTACCAGATCGACAAAGGGACCTGTCTTGTCGGCATTGATCAGCCCCGGCAGCTCGCCAAGGTGAGCATTGAGAACGCGCACAGGTTTGGGGTGCTCGGTACCCGTATCGCTCGCCGTCGTCTGCGACAGGCCGAGCGTTGCGCTGCCGAGCAGGGTGGCCACGAGTAGCAGAAGGGGGAGGTGTCTGGTCATAGCTGGCCTCTCTTGGCAAGGTGTCAGGTGAAGTGTAGTCAGCCTGCACCGTTCGGTCGGCCCATGATGGATAGGGTTTTACTTCTCGGCCCCCGCTCACTAGACTTCGCCTCCCACTTCTCTTTGTTAACGTAGCGCCATGACCTTTAGCGAACTTGCCCTCCATCCCGCTCTGCTTGCCTCTTTGCCCGCCACCTTGCAGACGCCGACCCGCATCCAGCAGCTGGCGATTCCGGCGGCGTTGGCGGGGCAGGATCTGCTGGCACTGGCCCAGACCGGCAGCGGCAAGACGCTGGCGTTTGGTTTGCCGCTGCTGCAACGGCTGGATCCTGCCTCCAGCCAGGTGCAGGGTCTGGTGCTTGTGCCAACCCGCGAGCTGGCGATTCAGGTCACAGCCGCGCTAAAAGAGGGCGCTGGTGCGTTGGGGCTGCGCATCGTTACTCTCTGTGGTGGTGTAGCGCAGGAGCGGCAACAGGCCGAACTGGCACAGGGGCCACAGCTGCTGGTCGCCACTCCGGGGCGGATGCGGGATCTGCTGACCCAGCAACTGTTGGGGCTGGATGGTCTGCAACTCTTGGTGCTGGATGAGGCGGATCGTCTGCTGGAGATGGGCTTTGCACCCGACATCAAGGCGCTGCTCGGCTTTATTCCGGTGGATCGCCAGACCCTGCTCTTCTCCGCCACCTTGCCTGCCGAGCTGGAGGCGCTGGCCAACGGCCTGCTGTGCGAGCCAGCCCGTATCGAGGCTAACCCCCTCAACAGCGTGGTGAACGAGATCGAAGAGCGACTCTATCTGGTCAACAAGAGCAGCAAGGTGCCGGCGCTCATCAGCTTGCTCAAGGAGCAGGCGTGGCCGCAGGTGCTGGTCTTTATCAGTGCGAGGGATGATGCCGACGGGGTGGCCAGAAAGCTGGCCAAGGCGTGCATTGCGGTGGCCGCCCTTCATGGCGAGAAGGAGCAGGCGGTGCGCGAGCAGGCGCTCGGCGATTTCAAAGAGGGCAAAATTCGGGTGCTGGTGGCCACCGACCTGATGGCGCGTGGCATCCATGTGGAGGCGCTGCCGGTGGTGATCAATCTGGATCTGCCCGCCAGCGCCCCTGTCTATGTACACCGCATTGGTCGTACCGCCCGGGCTGGCCGCGAGGGGCTGGCCATCTCGCTGGTTTGTCATGGCGAGAGTGACATGCTGCAAGCCATTCGCACCCTGACCGGCCGCGAGCTGCCGTTGGGCGATCTGGCGGGATTCCCGGTCACTGACCAGCCTGCCAGCGGGGAGGGCAAGCGCCCCCCTCGTGACAAGCAGGCCAATCGCCGTACTCAGGCCAAACGCAGCGTCAAGCAGTTCAAGGGCAAGCGCTGACCTCAGGGTTTGCCTTGCTCCCGCGCGAAGAAGTCACGACGCCACTGGCTCAATACCTCCTCCTTGTGCTGTTGCCACAGCGCAGGATCCATCTGCTGTTGGCTGATCGCCAGTTGCTGCTCCAGCTCGGCCAGCTCTCGCTGGTAGCGGCTGCGTTGATCCAGCTGCTGCTGACGTGCCCCGGCAAACGCCAGCGTGGCTTCGACTTTCTCTGCGGGCAGGAAGTGGCGGGCCAGGGTGGCCAGCTCCTCATCTCCCCACAGCTGACGAGCTTGCTGCAGGCGGGCATCTGGGTTGAATAGCTCCACCGCCAAATCCGGATGATCCGCTGCCCACCGATCCTGCAAGCGGCTGAGGGCGTCCAGCCGCTCGGCCAACGGTAACTGCTCGCTCTCCTGCGCCAACTGATCCAGCGCCAGGGCATAGCGCTCCTGTAACCGGATCAGACTCTCCCCCTCGCTCAGCCACTCGGCCTCTGTTGCTTCCAGATTGCTTACACGCTGCGCCAGCGGCAACTCGCTGTCGCTGATCTCGCTGGCAAGCTGGTTGATCAGTTCATCCGGCATCGCCTGCCAGCTGCTGGGCACTTCTTTGCTTTTGCCATCTATCCCCTCAGCGTTTGGCATGCGGGGAGGCGGGCTCCCCGGTTCTGTTGGCAACTGCACATCGGCCAGAGAGGGCGTAGCCGACCGTTCTGGTGATATCGGGGACGGCTCTTCCTGCCAGCCCAGATTCACCAGCAAAAGGGTCAGGATAGCCAGTGCCAGTATCCCGTAACGGCGAGTCATCGGCTGATCTCTCCCTTGACCGGGAAGTGGTCTGAGAGGTTGCTGGCAGGCCAGAGGCTGCCATCGCTGCTGCGCGGGATCCAGACCGTGTTGAGGTTGTGGCTGGCGTTGCCGTACTCCCGGCTCACCACCAGATAGTCCAGATACTCGACGTTGGCGCCACCGGAGAGCGGGCCACCGGCATAGGGGTTGATCCTGGGATCGAAGGTGGCTTCGGTATAGCCGCCATAGGCGGGTTCATGGGCGTTCAGATTGGCCAGCATGTTGGCGTAGTCATCGGCAAACTTGCGTTTGTTGACGTTGAAGTCGCCGCCGTAGATGACGGTGTCCGTGGTCGGGATCTTGAGGCTGGCAGCCAGAGAGCGGATCTGACCGAACTGGATCTGGCGCAGCTTGCGCGCCTCGTCGGTGTCGAAGCTGGCGGTGTGGGTGGCGAACAGGTGCCACGCCTTGCCCCCCTTGATCACCTCGGCGTACATCACCCCCTTGTCGGCGAAGCAGTCGGTGCCTGTGCACTGGGGATAGACCAGCTGGGCCTCTCGCACTATGGGATAGCGGCTAACGATCACCACGCCGCCGTCGTGGACGTTGACCCCGGGCTTGTCGAGCACCTTGGTCTGATAGGGATACTCTTTCGCCAGCGCCTGCAAAAAGCCCTCGCGGCGGCCATCGAACACCTCTTGCAGCAGCAGGGCGTCATAACCCTTGAGATAATCAGGCAGCAGGGTCAACCGCTCACCGATGCTGGAGGCGATGACCGGCAGCGCCCAGACGTTGTAGCTGGCCACCTTGAGCCTGTTTTCTGCCGGTTCCGGTTGCTCCCGTTTTTGGGGGGGGCGTGATCATATAGTGCAGATCGTCGTAGCGGCCGGTGAACTTGGCGGCAAAGGCCAGCTCTTGTGGCCCCGCAACGCGATGGATCGCCCTATCGTTTTGCCAGCCGGATGCGCTGGTCGGCGTCTCGCCACCGTGCTGCAAGGTGGTGTTCCACCAGGTTCCCTCCATCAGCTGGTTGAGGCGATAGACATCGCCACCCGCTGTGGTCACGCGGGTTTCGAATAGATAGCTCTTGCCCGCCTTGACCCCCTCATAGCGATTGAAGCTGAGTACCATGGCGCTCTCCCACGGGCCCAGCTCGGTGCGGTGCTGGCTCCACTGACAGCCGGGTTGCAGCTGGCCGCTGCCGCTTTGGCGGATGTCGATCTGAAGCGGTTCAGGACTGTTGTTGGTGAGGTAGACATCGGTATCGGCCAGTGCCAGTTGCGGGAACTGGCTGACCAGCAGCAGGGCGGCATAACTGAGGGTTTTCTGCATCACAGGATCCTTTTGGTTGCAGGGCAATGGAAAGTGACTGTTATGGCGAATGCAGAGGTCAGTTTGTTTACACTTTGGTTACAAGTAAATGAATTGGTTTTGTTTGGAGCTTTGTTGAGGAGTAAAGCGAGCGAGGCAGCACGCTTAAAGAGAGAGGAGCGAGGGAAGGCGCCCGTGTCAGGCGCCTTCAGGAGCTAGTGCTGGGCCAGCGGGTAGGTGAAGAGCGCCAGATGGGCGAAGTTGAAGGCGAAGTGGATCAGGATGGCCACGGAGAGTCGCCCGCTGAGCTGGAAGGCCAGGCCATAGCAGCAGCCTGCCAGGGTCGCAAACAGCGCTAGCAGTGGGCCACCGGGCAGGTGGATGGCTCCGAATAGTAGCGCGGCCACGACGATGCCAATCCAGGGGCGGTAACGCTCGGTCAGCCCCTGCTGGATCGCGCCGCGAAACAGCGCCTCTTCTGCCACACAGGTGAACAGCAGATTGTTGAGTGCAAACAGCCACCACCAGTGGGGCAGACCCACTTCCGGTTTCAGTGCCCCCAACTGCCAGGCGATGACCAGCAGGGCACCCAGCGGCAGCAGCAACAGGGCCAAAGGGCGCCAGCGGATTGCGCCCCCCTTGCCCAGCAGCATCGGGCAGGCCAGCAGCAAGCCAAAGAGCAGCAGCGGTTTGTCGAGGTTCAGATACATGTTGAACGGCACGCTGGCGGGGCCTGCCAGCGCCTGATCCAGCACCTTGAGATTGTTGAAGCCGGGGATCAGGTGCAGGGTCAGTGCAATTGCCCAGAGGATCAGCACCACTCTGGCCGCCATCGCCCAGCGGGCGGGGAGGGTTGGCGCACGCCACGCCAGCAGTAATCCTGCGACCGAGACCAGCAGGGCGGGTAGCGTCATTCGGTCAAGCCACAGTGCCAGCAGCAGGGAGAGTCCCAGCAGGGCAAAGGCGGGAAGACGCTGGCGGAAGAGGGCAAGCAGCACGGCCAGCGCCAGCGCGCCCCAGATAAATGAGTCGGGGAGGGGTAACATTGGATCTCCTTGATCGAGGCAGGCGGCAACCTTAACAAGTGGGCGTCAGCAGGACAACCGCGCAGGAGGTGGTCGGATCCCTTCTCTATACTCATCAACAGGGTAAAGGGAGAGCACCTGATGAAGCACTGTCTGTGGTTGTTGTGTTGTTGGTGTGTCTGGCTGCAGGCCGCACCCTTGCTGCTGGTGACCGGTGAGTTTACCCCCTATACCGGCAAGGCCCTGCCTGAAGGCGGCGAGAGCACCCGGCTGGTGACGGCCCTGCTGCAAGAGGCCGGGTATCGAGAGCTCCAGGTCGACTACCTGCCTTGGCCCCGCGGCTATCAGTTGATCCGCAATGGGTTGGTCGCGGCCACCTTCCCCTACGCCTGGACTGCCGAGCGGGCCAAGCTCTTCCACTACAGTGCTCCCATTCACATAGATCGCCTCTCCTGGTTCACCTATCGGGGGAGCGAGGCCATTCAGGCTGGTCGCTGGCAAGGGCTGCGAGTCTGCATTCCGCTGGGGTGGAGCACCAGCCATGCCGACGGGGTGATCAAGCGTTTCGGGCTGGATCTGCAGCGCCCCAAGACCCTGGCACAATGTCTGCAGCTGCTGGATCGCAAACGGATCGATCTGCTGCCGATGAACGAGACGGTGACCCGGGATGCCAGCCGTCAGCTGTTTGGCGACCCCTGCCATCTGCAGGCATTGCCCCACTTTCGCCAGAGCGATACTTTTTATCTGATCATTTCACGGCAGTACCCGGAGGCCGCGAACCTGCTTGAGCGCTTCAATCATGCCCTGGCTGCCGCCCGTGCCGATGGTCGCTATGACCAACTGGTCTCCCGAGCCGGAAAGGGGATCGATTGCCGTTGAGAGTACCTAGGCGGAAAGCAAAAAGCCGGAGCAGTGGCTCCGGCTTTCTTTATGCCTTCAGGGGGGATTAGCGGCCTGATTCGGCGATCACGCGGGCGATGATATCGGCGCGCTTGCCGGCTTCCAGTTCGCCCAGGGCGATCAGGCCAGCCTTGAAGATGACGTTCTTCGGCAGGCTGACATCGTCCAGCGTGGCGATCGCTTCAACGTGCATGCCGTTCAGACGGCTGGCATCGCGTGGGCTCAGGTTGACCTGAGTGTTCATCACCTGCTTGCCTTTCTTCTTGGCAGGTGCAGCCGCTTTCTTGGTGGATTCCTGTTCTTCGTCTTCCGGCAGTTCGTCATCAAAATCGTAAATAGACATAGTCAATCCTGTTGAGTTAGGCAAAAGGGCACGTTTGCCCGACATTGGGTCAATCAGCCCATATCCTCGTTACGGATAAAGGCGCGCCAGGAGGTAAGCACCTGGGCAAAATCTTCCAGCCCGCACATGGCCAGCTGTTCATCATCGTAGTAGGCGAGATCGTCAAGATCCTCACCCAGCTCGATATTGAGGGCGTTGGCTTTCACCTCCGCCTCTTCATGGGTCAGCAGCAGGGAGTAGTCACCGCCGTTGAGCCGGTATTCGACTCGGGTGCGGTTGGAGAGCTGATCAATGATGGAGAAGAGCTCGTCGAGCTTCTCCTCATCCTTGCCAACCTCGTCGATCAGCCACTGACCGATGGCTTCATGGCCCATGGAGAACCGGGCGCGATAGCCACCAAACGGGTCGCGGCGAAATTCATAATCCATAGCACAGTCCAGATCGGAGGGATGGGCCATCACGGGCAGGCGGGTGCAAGCACGCAATTCCTGCTCCATGGCGGGGCACACATCGGGTAAAGTGGCCTATTCTAGCGATCCCCCTCTCGCTTGTCTTGATGATGTGGCATCTTTGCGCCCATGTGCTCTGAATCGCCCCATGGTGGCGCCGCCAGATCAGCCCCTTGTCCGGAGATGTTATGCAGCTAAACGATAACCTTGCCCGCCAGATCGTCGCACGGGCGATGAAGATCCTGTCGTTCTCGGTCAACGTGATGGACGAACACGGCCTCATCATTGCGTCCGGCAATCCGGAGCGGATTCATCAGCGCCACGAAGGGGCTGTGCTGGCGCTGACCGAAAACCGGGTGGTGGAGATCAGCGAAGCGACTGCCCTGCAGCTCAAAGGGGTGCGACCCGGCATCAATTTGCCCATCTCCTATCAGGGGGAGCTGATCGGGGTGATCGGTATCTCTGGCGATCCGGAGGAAGTGCGTGCTTACGCCGAGCTGGTGCGAATGACGGCAGAGCTGATCCTGGAGCAGGCGGCGCTCACCGAGCAGTTGCAGTGGGACAAGCGCCACAAGGAGGAGCTGGTGTTGCAGCTCATTCGTGGTGAGGGGCGAGTCGATCAATTGCAGCAGGCGGCCCGTTTTCTCGGACTGGAGTTGGCCCAGCCTCGGGTGGTGGCCGTGCTGGCGCTGGAGGAGGCGGATCCGGCGCGTCTGCGGGAGCTGGTTCATCAGCTGGAAAATCCGGAGCGGGACAATCTGGTCGCCATCAACGGGCTCGACGAGATAGTGGTGCTCAAACCGGCGCAGTTGAGTGAGGGCGTCTGGCAATCGGCGCAGGAGCGCAGCCGGATCAAGCAGTTGCTGGCTCGCATTCCCCACTTCAAGGTGCATATCGCGGTGGGCGATTACTTCGCCGGGATCGACGGGCTGGCGCGCTCTTATCAGACGGCGCGAGATACCCTGCGCCGTGGCATGCGGCAGGCGCCGCGCAAACAGGTCTACTTCTTTGAGGACTACCGTTTGCCAGTGCTGCTGGGCAGTCTGGCGGACTCCTGGCAGGCGGATCAGCTGCGCACACCGCTGCAGAAACTGTCCCAGGAAGATGGCAAGGGGGTGCTGCAGAAGACCCTGCGCCACTATTTCTTGCAGGATTGTGATCTGCATCGCTGTGCCGAAGCGCTGTTCATTCACCCCAATACCCTGCGCTATCGGCTGGGGCGGATAGAGCAGATAACCGGGTTGAATTTCAACAAGTTAGACGACAAATTTTTGCTCTATCTCGGCCTTAATCTCGACTTGTGATTGTGAAGTTGGACAAAAAACCACTTTTACATGACGCAATTTTTGGTTTGTAAGCCAAAGCATTCTGATTGCAGATCTCCATAATGGCGGCCATTCACTCCCATTGAAGGTGTCCGTCATGATCCCGGTTACAGCCCTTGGCGCCATCGCAGCGCTCTCCATCGCCATCATCCTCATTTTGAAGAAGGTGCCGCCCGCTTACGGCATGATCGTGGGGGCTTTGGCCGGTGGCCTGATTGGCGGTGCCGATCTGACCCAGACCGTCGCCCTGATGATCGGCGGTGCCCAGGGGATCACCACTGCGGTGATGCGGATCCTGGCGGCCGGTGTACTGGCGGGCGTGCTGATCGAATCGGGCGCGGCCACTACCATCGCCGAGACCATCGTCAAGAAACTTGGTGAAACCCGCGCCCTGCTGGCACTGGCGCTGGCGACCCTGATCCTGACTGCAGTCGGCGTATTCGTGGATGTGGCCGTTATCACGGTCGCCCCCATCGCGCTGGCCATCGCCCGCCGTGCCGACCTCTCCAAGGCGGCCATTCTGCTGGCGATGATCGGCGGCGGCAAGGCGGGCAACGTGATGTCCCCCAATCCCAACGCCATTGCCGCGGCTGACGCCTTCCATCTGCCCCTCACTTCGGTGATGGCGGCGGGCATCATCCCGGGTCTGTTCGGTCTGGTGATGGCCTACTGGTTGGCCAAGCGTCTTAACAACAAGGGCAGCAAGGTTGCTGCTGATGAAGTGGTGAGCTTTGCCGGTGCCAAGTTGCCGGGCTTTGCCGCCGCCATCAGCGCGCCGCTGGTCGCCATCCTGCTGCTGGCTCTGCGGCCGGTCGCCGGTATCGTGGTGGATCCGCTGATTGCACTGCCCCTCGGTGGTCTGGTTGGTGCCCTGATGATGGGTAAATTCAGCAAGGTGAACCAGTTTGCGGTCTCCGGCCTCGCCCGCATGGCGCCGGTTGCCATCATGCTGCTGGGTACCGGTACCCTGGCGGGCATCATCGCCAACTCCGGCCTGAAAGATGTGCTGATCAGCGGCCTGACCGCCTCCGGTCTGCCTTCTTACCTGCTGGCGCCCATCTCCGGTGCCCTGATGTCGCTGGCAACCGCCTCGACCACCGCCGGTACCGTGGTGGCCTCCAACGTATTCAGCTCCACCCTGATTGAACTTGGCATCAGCAGTCTGGCCGGAGCGGCCATGATCCATGCCGGTGCCACCGTGTTTGACCACATGCCCCACGGCTCCTTCTTCCATGCCACCGGTGGCAGCGTCCACATGGGGGTGGGTGAGCGCCTGAAACTTATCCCATACGAAACCGCAGTCGGTCTGACCATTGCCACTGTCTCCACCCTGATGTTTGGCGTGTTTGGCCTCGCCTAAGGAATTGATATGAAAATTGTTATTGCCCCCGATTCATTCAAGGAGAGTCTGAGCGCCATGGCGGTGGCTGATGCCATCGAGGCCGGTTTCAAGCAGGTGCTGCCGAACGCCACTTACGTCAAATTGCCGATGGCCGATGGCGGTGAAGGTACGGTGCAATCGCTGGTTGATGCCACCGGTGGCCGCATCCTGCCGGTCGAAGTGACCGCGCCCCTTGGCAACAAGGTACAGGGTTTTGTCGGTCTGCTGGGTGATGGCGAGCGTGCCGTCATCGAGATGGCCGCCGCTTCCGGCATCCATCTGGTCGCTCCCGAGCAGCGCAATCCGCTGCTCACCTCCAGCTTCGGCACCGGCGAGCTGATCCTGGCTGCGCTGGAGATGGGGGTGAAGCACCTCATCCTCGGTATCGGCGGCAGCGCCACCAATGACGGCGGTGCCGGCATGATCCAGGCGCTCGGCTGCAAGTTGCTCAAAGCGGATGGTGCGCCTATTGCTCTGGGTGGCGCAGGTCTCAGTGAGCTCGCGACCATCGATCTGAGCAGTCTGGATCCGCGTCTGGATGAGCTGGTTATCGAGGTGGCGTGTGATGTGAACAACCCGCTCTGTGGCCCGAAAGGCGCCTCTGCGGTGTTTGGCCCGCAAAAGGGGGCGACCCCCGAGATGGTGGCACAGCTCGATGCTAACCTCTCCCGTTATGCCGATTGCATTGAGCAGGCCCTTGGCAAGCAGGTGAAGGATATTCCGGGGGCGGGTGCCGCCGGTGGCATGGGTGCCGCGCTGGTCGGTCTGCTTGGTGCCGAGCTCAAGCCCGGAATCCAGATCGTCATCGAAGCCCTGAAACTGGCCGATGAAGTGGCCGATGCGGATCTGGTCATCACCGGCGAAGGGCGCATCGACAGCCAGACCATCCATGGCAAGACGCCAATCGGTGTCGCACGCTGCGCCAAGCAGTTCGGCAAGCCGGTGATCGGTATCTCCGGTTGCCTGACCGACGATTGCGGTGTGGTACACGATCACGGGCTGGACGCGGTATTCGCCGTAGTCAACCGCGCCATGTCTCTGCCGGAGGCGCTGGAGAGCGCCAGCACCAACATTCAACTCACTGCGCGCAACGTAGCGGCGCTCTATCAGCTCAAGGGCTGATCCGGTTCGGCCGATGCGCCCCATCGGCCACTCAATATCCCCGTTTGGGGCATCTCCCATCCCGCGAGATGTCTGACTGCCCTGGCACTTATTTGCCGATCCATCGTGATCGGCTCTTTTCTTTCTGCTCCTTTGTCTTGCCACACTTTTGACTCCATGGGTCAGCACGGTTTTGATAGGCGCAAATCTCCCTTTACGGCATAGTGGTCGTACCAAGTACAAGGAGAGACTCATGTTCCTGCTGACCCTGGGGGTTGCGCTGTTTACCCTGATCCATCTCTACCCCTGTTTTGCGGTGGCCCATCGGGCGCGGCTGCGCGAGCGGCTGGGGGAGAATCGCTACAAGGGGCTCTTCTCCCTGTTGTTGTTTGTCGCCATCGCCTGCATCATCGCCGGTTGGCGCTCGGCCAGCTCGCTGCCGCTCTATTTCCTGCCGGAGTGGGGGCCGATGACCATGACGGTGATGATGCCCTTTGCGCTGATCCTCTTCTTCTCCGGCCAGGGGCCCAACCATCTGCGGCGCTGGCTGGTGCATCCCCAACTGCTCGGTACCCTGCTCTGGGCGGTGGCTCATCTGCTGGTCAACAGCGAGGCGCGCTCTCTGGTGTTGTTTGGCGGCATCGGGCTCTGGGCGCTGGTGAGCATGGTCTGGATTTCGGTGCGGGACTGGCAGCGATATCCCCGTCCGGCGGCCAACTGGACGGGCACCGGCATCAGCGTCGGGGCGGGCCTGGCTGCCACCGCGCTGCTGGTGTTCTGGGGCCACGGCTGGCTGACCGGCATTCCATTGCATTGAGAGTGAACTGCGGCTCTGGTAACCGCGTATGATGGACAAAACAAAAGGAGTCTTGGCGATGAAATGGTTCACTCTGTTGCTGTTATTGGGGGCCGGTGCGGCCTCTGCGGCGTGCCCCGATTATTTCAATGTGGAGATGCGGGAGCTAAACAACTCTCAGCGCCACAATCTCTGTCAGCTGACCGAGGGCAAGGTGGTGCTGGTGGTCAATACCGCCTCCTATTGCGGCTACAGCGGCCAGTTCCGCGATCTGGAGCAGCTCTACCAGAGCTACAAGGATAAGGGATTGATTATTCTAGGTTTCCCCTCCAACGACTTCTGGCAGGAGGCGGGCAACGAGACCAAGACCGCCGAGGTGTGTCGCCGCGACTATGGCGTCACCTTCCCGATGTTCAATCGGGTAGCGGTGCGGGGCTCCGATGCTGTGCCACTGTTCAAGGGGCTGGCGGCGGCCGCTGATGGGGATGAGCCGAACTGGAACTTCCACAAGTATCTGGTGGGGCGCGATGGCAAGCTGATCGCCAGCTACGGCGCCAACCAGAATCCGGCTGACGACCCCCTCAAACTGCAGATCACCCGGGCGCTGGGGCTCTGACCCTACCCCTTGGCGGGCGGCTCTGGAATAATGGGCTACCGCCACTCAATCCGGTTATCCTGTGCTGCAACGTCTTCCTCAAATGGTGATCTTCGATGCGCTGGTGCGCGAGCAGGGGATCTCTGCCGCCGCCCGTCGTCTCGGGGTCTCCAAATCCCATATCAGCAAGCAGCTGGCGCTGCTGGAGACCACCCTTGGCGCCCAGCTGGTGCAGCGCACCACCCGCCGCTTCGTCCTGACCGAGCTGGGTCAGGAGTATGCCCGTCACTGCCATGCGCTCGTGGCGGTGGCGCAGGAGGCTGACTCCATGATCGCCGAGCGGCGCGGCAAGGTGAGCGGTGTGCTCCATCTCGGGGTGGGCCAATCCTTCGGCCGCTTGCACGTCATTCCTCATCTCAAGGCGTTTCAGGATCGCTATCCCGAGCTGGAGCTGGAAGTCTCGCTGTTCGACCATAGAACCAATCTGGTAGATGAGGGGCTGGATCTTTGGCTCACCACCTATGAGGACAAGCCGGAAGGGCTGGTGGGACAGCGGCTGGCCGACATTGGCTTCGTGGTGGCGGCTTCGCCGGATTACCTGCTGAGCCACGGCACGCCGCTCCATCCCAAGGATCTGGCCCAGCACAACTGCATCACTTACCAGAGTCGGGAGCGGCGCTATCACCAGTGGTCGTTTCGCCAGGGCAAGGAGCGCCAGACGGTGCAGGTGGCGGGCAACTATCGGGTGGATATGGCGGAGGCGGTGCGGGATGCTGCACTGGCCGGGCTCGGTATCGCCTATATTGCCAACTACTTGCTGGACAAGGAGTTACAGAGCGGCAAGCTGATCCCTGTGCTGCCAGGGTGGCGACCGAACCAGCAGATGGCGGTACACGCCGTTTATGCCCGGCGCGAACATCTGGATCCCAAGATCCGCCTCTTCATCGATTTCCTCAAGGCCCGCTTTGGCCCCGAACCCTATTGGGAGCAGCGACTTGCCCCCTGGCTCGGGGGGAAATTGTCCGGCAGTGAGGAATAATTGTTTCCATATAAGAACTCTCGATTTCTCCTGATACTAAAATCGAACCAAATCAGCCAGTTGGCGCAACCGATATCGTGCAAACGTTTTTTCTAACAGGGTTGTAACCAAGCGGACTTGCAGTGACGGGGGGAGAGGCGCAGAATCCGCGCCCATCTTTTGCCCCACCTGATGGAGTCCCTATGATTGCCCTGCTCGGCATCCTGAGTATCCTGGCGCTTGCCGTCATCTGCTCTGATAATCGTCGTCGTATCCCGTTGCGAACAGTTGGTCTTGCCCTCTGTCTGCAAGTCATGTTTGCCGGTCTGGTGCTCTGGTTGCCTGCCGGTCAGCACGTGCTGAACGGGGTCAGCGAGAGCGTAAGCAGCGTGATCGGTTATGGTCAGGAGGGGATCGCCTTCCTGTTCGGTGATCTGGCCAAGTTCAAGCTGGGCTTCATCTTTGCCTTCAACGTGTTGCCGGTCATCATCTTCTTCTCTGCGGTGATCGCCATCCTCTACCACATCGGCATCATGCCGCGGGTGATCGCCCTGCTGGGTGGTGGCTTGCAGAAATTGCTGGGCACCGGCCGTGCCGAGAGCCTCTCCGCCACTGCCAACATCTTCGTCGGCATGGTGGAAGCGCCGCTGGTGGTCAAACCCTACCTCTCCAAGATGTCCGATTCCCAGTTCTTCGCTGTGATGAGCTGTGGTCTCGCCTCCGTCGCCGGTGGCACCCTGGTGGGCTATGCCAGCCTCGGGGTTGAGCTGAAATACCTGATCGCGGCAGCCTTCATGTCGGCCCCTGCCGGTCTGGCGATGGCCAAAATCCTGGTGCCGCCGGGAGCTGAAGAGGTCGATCACCATCAGGATGTAGAGATCCCCCGCGCCACCAACGTGATTGAAGCGGCGGCCGATGGTGCCATGTCTGGCCTCAATATTGCGGTGGCGGTCGGTGCCACCCTGCTGGCCTTCGTTGGTGTGATCGCCATGCTCAATGGCCTGCTCGGCTGGGCTGGCGGTCTGGTAGGGCTGGATCTGAGCTTCCAGATCATTCTGGGCTGGCTGTTTGCCCCCGTCTCCTGGCTGATCGGTGTGCCCTGGGATCAGGCACAAGCTGCTGGCGCTCTGATCGGTACCAAGATCGTGGTCAACGAGTTCGTCGCCTTTATCGGTCTGGTGCAGGATCAGACCCTGAGCGAGTCGAGCAAGGCCATCGTGACCTTCGCCCTGTGCGGCTTTGCCAACATCTCCTCCATGGCGATCCTGATCGGCGGTCTGGGCTCCATGGTGCCGGAGCGCAAATCCTTCATCGCCCGTTACGGCATGCGCGCCATTCTCTCCGGCGTGCTGGCGAACCTGATGAGCGCCTGTCTGGCCGGTCTGTTCCTCGCCCTGTAACCGCGGCGGTACGGAATAGATGTAACAAGGGCGCCCTGATGGCGCCCTTGTAATATGGATAAAATGAAGCCCCGGCTTTGGTCGGGGCTTCTTGTTGGTGCTCAGTCGACGTAGAAGGTCTGCTGGAAGCTGAGGTTCTGTTGCTGCCCACCGCCCATGATCTTGAGGGTGAACTGATAGGTATCTTCGTTGCGGTAGGGGAGGGTCGCCAGATAGTAGATGGCGTCGCCCTCTTTTACCTCCTGAAAGTTCAGGGGGCGGATGGTACCGGTCAGGTTCTTGGCCTCACCGGTGATCCCCACGGCTTGCGCCACTTTCTGCTTGTCCTGTACCGCGATATTGATGATGGCGTTGTAGCGGCTGCGCTCAAGTCCATACGCCTTGGCGACCTCTGGTGTGAGGAAGCTGGAGTTGAAGGCGTTGTAGTGCACCAACCAGGGCCCCAGCTCCTTCATCTGTTCTGCCTTGAGCGGCAGGGTCATCAGCAGTGCCAGCAGGCCACTCATCCAGGCTGTTTTCATCTGTCATCCCTCTCATATCTACGGTTGGCGCAGGCCGATGCATTCAGCCTTGCGTGTCATTCAGCAGTGCACTCACTTCTTGCGGCAACTGTTTGGGGCTGTCTATGGCAACGGTTTTGTGTCGCCCCAGCTCGCCCCGCACTATGGTTACCTGGCCCTTGGCCACTTTGAACTGCTTGGCCAGAAACTTGATCAGATGGCTGTTGGCCTGGCCATCGACGGGCGGCGCCGTGATGGCCACTTTCAGCTCTTCGCCATGCAATCCGATGATCTGATCCCGACTCGCCTTGGGCTGGATCACCAGATGCAGTACCAGTTCATCCCCTTGTTGCAGGACGGCTGGCATCAAATCATCCACCACAGCTGGCCGAACAGGTCACCCAGCAGGTAGTTGATGGCTTGCAGGCCGATAAAGGCGACCAGCACCGAGAGATCCAGTCCGCCCAGTGCCGGCAGTACGCGGCGGATAGGGGCGAGGAATGGTTCGGTCAGCTGATGCATCACGTATTCGATGGGGTTGCGGCCCTGGCTGACCCAGCTCAGGATGGCGCGGATCAGCAGTACCCAGAAGATCATCGAGCCCGCTTTCTTCAGCACGGTCAGCGCGGCAAACAGGCTGATGCTGAGCCAGTCCGCCAGCAGTACGTTCATGCTCTTGAGCAGGGCCAGCTTGGCGAAGGCGATGGCCAGCGCCAGCACCACGGAGGCGAGATCGATGCCGCCCAAGCCCGGGATCACCCGGCGCAGCGGGATCACCAGCGGATTGGTTAGCTTGACCACCATCTGGCTCATCGGGTTGTAGAAGTCGGCGCGGGCCCACTGCAGCCAGACGCGCAGCAGGATCACCATCAGGTAGAGATCGAAAACGGTGTTAATCAGAAAGTAAGCAGTGTTCATCTGGGCTCCTGTTAGAAGAGGGTTTCCATTTCGGTGGCGCGAGCAACGGCCGCCTGCATGGCTTGCGCAGTCAGCGGCATCAGCCCCTGCTGCTGGAATGTCTTGATGGCTTCGGCTGTGGTGCCGCCCTTGCTGGTGACCTGCTCACGCAGGGTTTGCAGCGCCAGCTCGGGGTTCTGCTCCACCATGGCGGCTGCGCCCAGCGCGGTCTGCTGCACCAGCAGGCGTGCCTGATCGGGCGAGAAACCCATCGCTTCGGCCTCTTCGGCGATCGCCTGCATAAAGAGGAAGAAGTAGGCCGGAGCACTGCCTGCCGCGGCGATGACGCCGTTGATGCCAGATTCCTGCTCCACCCAGAGGGTCTTGCCGACCGCCTGCATCATCTGCTCGGCAAAGTCGCGATCCGCGGCGGCAATATGTTCGGGTGCATAGAGACCGGTCATGCCCAGACCCAGCAGGGCCGGGGTATTGGGCATGGTGCGGATGATGCGGTCGTGGCCACCGGCCATCTCGCCAAGGCGCGCCACCTTGATACCGGCCGCGATGGAGATGAGCAGCTTGCCCTCAAGGGAGCCCAGCTCTTCAACCAGTGCTGCCAGCATGCCGGCCATCAGCTGCGGCTTGACTGCCAGCACGATCACTTCGGCGTCTCGGGCCGCCTCGGCATTACTCTGGGTGATGCGAATGCCGTAGTCGCTCGCCAGCGCCTCCAGCTTGGGCAGACTGGGGTTGGCAGCAGTGATCTGCCCGGCGGGATAACCCGACTTGACCAGTCCGGCGATGATGCTGCGGCTCATGTTGCCCGCGCCGATAAAGGCCAGCGTTCTATGCTGCATCAGATGCTCCTGTAGCATATGGGGTCGCGGCGAGGTTGGCGCTGCCTGCACCACCTGACGCCAGAATTCGGTGTTCCATCAAACGCTCCTGTTGATGAAGTCGCGGCAAGAGGCGGACGTATGGGTTATCCGCGGGCCTTGCCTATGAGTAGTCACGGGCGCCGAAGATGGCGGTGCCGACCCGCACCATGGTGCTGCCGTGGGCGATCGCCAGTTCAAGATCCTCGGTCATCCCCATCGAGAGGGTATCCACCGTGGGGTATTGTCGCGCAAGCTCGGTGAACAGAGTCTGCATACGGGTCATTTGGGCGGCCAGTACGCCCTCGTCGCTGGTGTGTTCGGGAATGGCCATCAGCCCCCGCAGCACCAGTCGCTCACTTTGATAGACCAGCTCGGCAAGGCGGAAAATCTCTTGTTCCGACGTTCCGGATTTGCTGCTCTCTCCGCTAATATTGATTTGCAGACAAACATTTAGCGGTGCCATTGTAGTTGGGCGCTGGTTGTTGAGGCGGTCGATCAGCTTGTCCCGATCCACGCTCTGCACCCAGTCAAATCGTTCGGCGACCAGCTTGGATTTGTTCGATTGCAAAGGGCCGATAAAGTGCCACTCTATGTCGCTATATTCCGGCTGCTGGCGCAGGGTATCGATCTTGGCCGCTGCTTCCTGTGCGTAGGATTCGCCAAAGCAGCGCTGACCTGCAGCATGGGCAGCCATGATGGCCTCGACCGGCTTGGTCTTGCTCACGGCCAGCAGGCGGATCTGCTGCAGGTTGCGGCTCGCCCGTTCGGCGGCCTGGGTAATACGTTCCTTTACCTGAAACAGGTGCTGGGCAATCTGGTTCATATTTCGTTAGTGATCTTGTGATGGGAGAATGACAAGTCTATGGATATCACAGAGTTATTGGCTTTCAGTGTAAAGCATAAAGCCTCGGATCTACACCTCTCGGCCGGGGTTCCCCCGATGATCAGGGTTGATGGTGAGGTTCGCAAGATCAATTTGCCCGCCCTGGAACACCGGGAAGTGCATGGCCTCATTTACGACATCATGAACGACTATCAGCGCAAGGAGCTGGAAGAGAACTTCGAGGTCGACTTCTCGTTCGAGGTGCCCAATCTGGCCCGTTTCCGGGTCAACGCCTTCCAGCAGGCGCGCGGCTCGGGCGCGGTATTTCGTACCATCCCCAGCACTGTGCTGAGCCTCGAGGATCTCGATGCGCCGGAGATCTTCCGCAAGATCGCCGAGTTCCCGCGGGGTCTGGTACTGGTGACCGGCCCGACCGGTTCCGGTAAGTCGACCACCCTGGCGGCCATGGTCAACTACATCAACGAGAACTTCCATCACCACATCCTCACCATCGAGGACCCCATCGAATTCGTCCACGAGAACAAGCGCTGTCTGGTGAACCAGCGGGAAGTGCACCGGGATACCAAGAGCTTCAGCAACGCCCTGCGCTCGGCACTGCGGGAAGACCCGGACATCATTCTGGTGGGCGAAATGCGCGACCTTGAGACCATTCGTCTGGCCATGACTGCCGCCGAAACCGGCCACCTGGTGTTTGGCACCCTGCACACCTCGTCGGCGGCCAAGACCATCGACCGTATCATCGACGTCTTCCCCGGCGCGGAGAAGGACATGGTGCGCTCCATGCTCTCCGAATCCCTGCGGGCGGTTATCTCCCAGACCCTGCTCAAGCGTATCGGTGGCGGTCGGGTGGCGGCTCACGAGATCATGATGGGCATTCCGGCGGTGCGTAACCTGATCCGCGAGGACAAGATTGCCCAGCTCTACTCGGTGATCCAGACCGGGATGACCCACGGCATGCAGACCATGGATCAGAGCCTCAAGCAGCTGGTTAGTCGTGGCGTGGTGGCATCCCTTGATGCCAAGGCCAAGGCCGTGGATCCCAACAGCATTTAAGAGACTCGCACCCAGGGAGGGATAGATGATGAATCTGGATGATCTGCTGAGCGAGCTGGTCGAGCGAAAGGGATCGGATCTGTTTGTGACGGTGGGCTCGCCGCCCACCCTCAAGGTAAATGGCCATCTGGTGTCGCTGGGGGGTGAGGCGCTCGACAAGAAGGGGGCACTGACGCTGGTCAGGGATACCCTCAGCAGCGATCACTTCGAGCGCTATATCCGCACCAAGGAGGCCAACTACGCGATCTATCGCGAGGCGCTTGGCCGTTTTCGGGTCAGCGCCTTCTGGCAGCAGGAGCTGCCCGGCATGGTGGTGCGGCGTATCGAGACCCGCATTCCCACCTTTGAAGATTTGCAGCTACCCAAGATCCTGCAAGAGGTGGCGATGGCCAAGCGGGGGCTGGTGCTGTTTGTCGGCGCCACCGGGGCGGGCAAATCGACCACCCAGGCGGCGATGATCGGCTATCGCAACCAGCATGCCGATGGTCATATTCTGACGGTGGAAGATCCGGTGGAGTTCGTCCATCAGCATGGTCGCAGTCTGGTGACCCAGCGGGAGGTGGGGATCGACACCGAGTCGTTCGATGTAGCACTGAAAAGCTCGCTGCGTCAGGCACCGGACGTGATCCTGATCGGCGAGATCCGAAGTCAGGAGACCATGGAGTTTGCCCTTCAGTTCGCCGAGACTGGCCATCTCTGTCTCGCCACTTTGCATGCCAACAACGCCAACCAGGCGCTGGATCGCATCCTCCATCTGGTGCCGCAGGAGAAACATCGCCAGTTTCTGTTCGATCTCTCCTTCAACCTCAGAGCCATTGTCGCCCAGCAACTGGTGCCGAGTGTCGATGGTTTGCGGCGCAGTGCGGCATTCGAGATCCTGCTCAATACCCCGCTCATCACCGACATCATCCGCAAGGGAGAGATGCACCGTCTCAAGGAGGTGATGACCAAATCTGCCGAACTGGGCATGCAGACCTTCGATCAGGCGCTTTTCAGCCTGTTCTGCGCCGGCCAGATTGGCTACAGTGAGGCCCTCGCCCATGCCGACTCGGCCAACGACCTGCGGCTGCTGATCAAGCTCTCCGGTCGCGAGCAGCTGGGGTCCGGCACACTGGAAAATGTGACGCTGGATGAATGAAACATGGGGCCGATCCGCTGTTCGGCCCCTCGCCAGAAAGGAACGTTATGCTGATTGTGGTTTCCCCGGCCAAGACGCTGGATTACGAGTCACCGCTGGTGACCCCCCGTTTCACCCAACCCGAGCTGCTGGATCACTCCGCCGAACTGATTCGCCGGGCCCGCCAACTGAGCCCTGACCAGATCGCCACTCTGATGAAGATCAGCGACAAGCTGGCCGGTCTCAATGCCGCCCGTTTTGCCGAGTGGCAGCCAGATTTCACCCCCGCCAATGCCCGTCAGGCGCTGCTGGCTTTCAAGGGGGATGTCTACACCGGTTTGGCGGTGGAGGATTTTAGCGAGGCCGATTTTGACTTCGCTCAGGCACACCTGCGGATGCTCTCCGGCCTCTACGGCGTGCTTCGCCCCCTCGACCTGATGATGCCCTATCGACTGGAGATGGGGACCAGGCTCAACAATAGTCGCGGCAAGGATCTCTACCAGTTCTGGGGGGAGGTGATCACTCACCATCTCAATGACGCGCTGGCTGCGCAGGGGGATGAAGTGCTGATCAATCTGGCCTCCGACGAGTATTTCAAGTCGGTACGACCCAAGAGCCTGAAAGGGCGGATTGTCACACCGGTGTTCAAGGATGAGAAGAACGGCCAGTTCAAGATCATCAGCTTCTACGCCAAGAAGGCGCGCGGCATGATGGCTCGCCACATCATCAAGCACCGTCTGACCGAGGTGGAGCAGCTGACCGGTTTCAACGCCGAGGGCTACTACTTTGTGCCGGAAGAGTCGGACGCCAATACCCTGATGTTTAAACGCGCCGAAAATTAATTACAAAAAGAGGGAACCAATCTTTCGACCCGCGGGTCTGAATATTTGAATCCTCTGTTGTAAGCACTTTTTATTCGCCGACGTTTGATACGTCGGCTTTTTTATTGCCGTTTTTATTGTCCATCGATTGCCTTCGCCGGGACTATGTGGTTCAGATAGACTCAAGACAGGGAGCGAGTTGTCGTGAGGTGAATATGGAACAGAAAAATGCCATTCGGCAGGTTGCCGTCCCTTGGGCTCCGTCCCGCCAGCTCCCGCCCGGTCTGGTTGTGGCCGAGTTGCATCAGGATCTCTGGAGCGACTCCCTGACCATCATGCTGGGGCGGGCGCGCAGCATCGATCTACCCCCGCAAATCCTCTGCAGGGTCTATTTTCGCCATATTTATGCCCTGCGGGTCATCGAGGATTGCGATCTGGCTGAGGGGAAGGATAGCCACGCCATCGAAGAGCAGATCCAGCTCATCACTCCATCCCGTTTTGCCAGCTGGTTCCATCAGGAGTCGGACGGCCTGCATCTGGATGAAGATCTGCAGCACTATCGCATCTCCACTTGGGATTACTGCGCCGATGTGCTGACCTCTTCTGCGCCAGAGCTGCAGTTCCTGCCCCAGAGCGAGTAGCCAGCGATAACGCCAGAGGCCAAGGGGGATCCTTCGCCTCTTGTCTTTGTGGAGGTGCAGAGCGTGCGATGCTCAGGTCACTCAGTCAGAGGGTGGCCTGTTGTGTTGCCACAAAAAAAGCGCCTCAGAGGAGGCGCGGGGAAAAAGACAGATTGGAAGCGTCACATGGGTGCTACTTGAATCAGCGAATGAGCCGTGCCATTCAAGTATGGAGCCATCATGCCAAGCTCAATCTGAAGTAGTTCTGAGGCGATTCTTCATCTTCTGTTCATCTTGTCAGCAAGGCGTGGCCACTGATTGAAAGCCTTTTCATTCTGGTCGCGATATTGTCCCGTTCCTCTCCGGGGACGCTCATTGTCTCATGGGGCCAGCTCGAATGTTGTGCCTGCCTGTTCCAGTGCCAGCAACCAGCGCTTGATGGGAATGCCGCCAGCATAGCCGGTTAGATCGCCGCTGCGTCCGATCACCCGATGGCAGGGTACTATGATGCTCAGCGGATTGCGCCCATTGGCAGCGCCCACAGCCCGCACCGCCTTGGGATTGCCTATCGCCTGGGCAATCTCGAGATAGCTCACGGTCTCGCCATAGGGGATATCGCACAAAGCGTTCCATACCGTTTGCTGAAACGGGGTGCCCTTCGCTGCCATGGGCAGATCGAACTGCTGCAACTTTCCGGTGAAATAGGCGGTGAACTGGGCAAGATAGGGCGCCAGCGCCTTGTCATCCCGTTGCCAGTCAGCTTGCGGCATGACTGGTCGCTCCCCGTGCATGAACTCCACGTGGCGCAGTCCATCCTGATCGATGGCGACCAGCAGGGGGCCGCGGGCGCTGTCGCAAAAACTGTATCTCATCGGCTGACATCCTTTGGGGGTTGGCTCAGTCCAGAACTGGTTTGCCGCGGGCGGACTTGATATCCCCCTTGCGCTTTTTGGCATCGACCCGTTTGCGCTGGGAGCTGCGGGTCGGCTTGGTGGCATGGCGAGCCTTGGGGCGCCAGGCTGCTTTCTTCAGCAACTCCACCAGACGGCTCATCGCCTCCTTGCGATTCATGTCCTGGCTGCGATGGCTCTCGACCCGGATCAGGATAAAGCCATCGTGTACCCGGCTATCGCTCAGCTTGTCGAGACCCTCCTTGTAGAGGGGCGTCAGGCTGGGAGAGTTGCGGTAATCGAAGCGCAACCAGACGGCGGAGTCGGTCTTGTTGACGTGCTGTCCGCCGTTGCCCTGTGCCCGCATGGTCTGAAATTGCAGCTCATGCCAGGGAATCGTGACGCTGTTGGAGATAACTAACATGCTGTTTTGCTCTTGTTTGGTGCATACCCGCTGACCGCTGCAGCATGGTGCCTCATTATGGGGCGTGCTGGCCGGTTATGGGGATGTGCCTGACGAATGGCGCAGGCATTAAACTCTATCTATATGAAATAAAACAATAAAAATACTTGGCACAAGAATTGAAACCCGATTCATGACACACCATGGATTGGGAGCAACCAGATGAAGCTGATTAGTGCGATTATCAAACCGTTCAAGTTGGACGATGTCCGCGAGGCTATTGCCAACCTGGGGGTGGAAGGGCTGACCGTGTCCGAGGTCAAGGGATTTGGCCGCCAGAAGGGACACACCGAATTATACCGGGGAGCCGAGTATCAAGTCGACTTCCTGCCGAAGGTGAAGCTGGAGATTGCTACCGCCGATGATAACGTGGAAGGGGTGATCGAGGCGATCTGCAAGGCGGCCTATACCGGCAAGATCGGCGACGGCAAGATTTTTGTCTACGACTTGCTGCAAGCGGTGCGCATCCGCACCGGCGAGAGTGACGACGAGGCGCTGTGATGAACCGCATCCGTGACGTACAGATTTGTTGACCTCCCGATGTCGGGAATTCCCGATGGCGTGAGCTCTTATTGAAGCCTGATCAACACAACGTTTTGCTCAGAAGAGGCCAGATGGGATTCCATCCGGCCCTTTTCATTTATGGGCGATTAAATATGTGATGTGGCGACGGCGAGCTTTCTTGATCCGCTTATAAGATGTATGCAGAATGCAAACGGAAATCGTTATCACTCTGTATAGCTAATCAAGGAATGGATGATGAAAATGAAGATGTTGGCACTGGCTTTCTCTGCGTTGGCAGCTCAGTCGGCATTGGCGGCCGGGGAAGTGAATGTCTACTCCAACCGGCAGGATGAGCTGATCAAGCCCATCATCCAGCAGTTCGAGAAGGAATCTGGCATCAAGGTGAACGTGGTGTTCGCCAAAGAGGGATTGAACGAGCGTCTGGAGCGGGAAGGCAAGCTCTCTCCGGCCGACCTGATGCTGACTGTCGATATCAGCCGTCTGACCGATCTGGTGGACAAGGGGCTGGTGCAGCCGGTAGACAGCAAGATCCTGCAGGAGAACATCCCCGCCATCTATCGTGATCCGGAGAATCGCTGGTTCGCCCTGACCACCCGGGTTCGCGCCATCTACTCCAGCAAGGAGCGCCTCGGCAAGCTCGATACCATCAGCTACGAAGATCTGGCCAAACCGGAATTCAAAGGGAAAATCTGCACCCGCAGCGGCAAGCATGAGTACAATGTGGCGCTGGTCTCCTCCATGATTGCCCATCACGGCATGGCCGAGACCAAAACTTGGCTGGAAGGGGTCAAGGCCAACCTGGCGCGCAAGCCGCAGGGCAACGACCGGGATCAGGTCAAGGCGATCAAGGATGGTATCTGTGACGTGTCACTCGGCAACAGCTACTATCTGGGCGCCATGTTGAAAGATCCTGCGCAGAAGTCCTGGGCGGATGCGGTCTATATCAACTTCCCGAACCAGGCTGACCGCGGTGCCCACGTCAACGTGAGTGGCGTGGCCATGACCAAGTATGCCAAGAACAAGGCAGAGGCCCAGAAGCTGATGGAGTTTCTGGCAGGTGACACCGCCCAGCACATGTATGCGGACGTGAATGCCGAATATCCGGTCAAGGCTGGGGTCGAGCCTTCCGCCATGGTCAAGTCCTGGGGCAGTTTCAAGTCTGACCCACTACCGGTCAGCGATTACGCCCAGCACCGCAAGGACGCCTTGCAGTTGCTGGATGAAGTGAAGTTCGACTTGTAATCAGATGGGGCCAACGGCCCCATCAACATCTGTGGTCTCATGAAAAATTTTGGATGGATGACCGGCAGCTGGGCCATCGCCCTGCTGCTGGGTTTACCGGTTATAGCCCTGCTTTTCTCTGCCTTCTCGGCTGAGGGGGCGCTGTTTCGCCACCTCGCCGATACCGTGCTGCTCGATTATCTGGGCAATACCCTGGGGCTGGTGGTCGGCGTGGTGCTGCTCAGCCTGCTGTTTGGCGTGCCCACCGCCTGGCTGGTGGCCATGTGTCAGGTGCCGGGGCGCCGTGCCCTGCAGTGGGCCTTGATGCTGCCAATGGCCATGCCCTCCTATATCGTCGCCTACGTCTATACCGACCTGCTCGACTACTCGGGCCCGCTGCAGGCCGGGTTGCGAGCACTCTTTGGCTGGAACAGCCCGGCCGATTACTGGTTTCCGGCCATTCGCTCCCTTGGCGGCGCCGCCTGGGTGCTGGCGCTGGTGCTGTTCCCTTATGTCTATCTTCTGACCCGCGCCTCTTTTCTCGAGCAGTCAGTCAGCCTGATCCACTCCAGCCGCCTGCTCGGCTGCACCCCGTGGCAGAGCTTTCGTCGCCTCAGTCTGCCGCTGGCGCGCCCCGCCATCATGGTGGCGGTATCGCTGGTGGCCATGGAGACGCTGGCAGATTTTGCCACCGTCCACTTCTTTGCCATCAACACCCTGACCACGGCGGTCTATGACACCTGGCTCGGCTACGGTAGTCTGGCCACCGCGGCGAAACTCTCCTGCTTGATGCTGCTGGCTGTGGTGCTGCTGATCGCGCTGGAGCGCCGCTCGCGCAGTCGGCAGCAGGTGTTCCAGAAGTCCATGGGCCATGAGCAGCCGCTGCGCTATCCGCTTAAGGGGATGAGTCGCGCTCTGGCCGCTCTCTGGTGCTGGGGGCTGGTGCTGGCCGGTTTCGGCCTGCCGTTTGTCATCCTGCTCGATTACGGGGTGCGCTACTTCGAATTGTCGTGGACGCCGGAGTTTGTCCGCTTTGCTGGCAACAGCTTGGCTATCTCGGCGCTGACCGCTCTGCTGGCGATGGGCATCGCCCTGCTGCTCGGCTTCTTCCGTCGCCTCGATGGCGGGATAAAGAGTTTGTTGCCCCTACGCATAGCCGCCATGGGCTACGCCATGCCGGGCACCGTGCTCGCCATCGGGGTGCTGGTACCGCTCACCGCCCTCGACTTTGCCATCAACGATCTGGCCGAGTGGCTCGGGCGTCAGGGCCCAGGCTTGTTGCTGACCGGCACCATCACCGCCATCGTGTTCGGCTATCTGGTGCGCTTCGTGGCCATTGCCATCGGCTCGGTGGAGAGCAGCATGGGCAAGATCTCCCCCAGCCTCGACATGGCGGCCCGCTCCCTAGGGCAGGGGGATGGCGGCATGCTGCGCCGGGTCCATCTGCCGCTGGTGCGCCGCGGTCTGTTTGCCGGTGCCATGCTGGTATTCATCGAATCCATGAAGGAGCTGCCCGCCGCTCTGCTGCTGCGGCCGTTCAACTTCGATACTCTGGCGACCCACGTCTACCAGTTTGTCTCGGATGAGATGCTGGAGCGCGGTGCGCTGGGAGCCATCGTCATCGTGCTGGTGGGGCTGTTGCCGCTGATCTGGGTCAACCGTAGTCTGGACACACCGGGCCACTGAGTCGCCGCGTCGGTCAATGAAATTGCATGCGGTGTGCTGAACCGAAAGGCAGCGCGCCGCCAGAAACGAGAGGAAGTCAGCCTTGTCCTGTTTGCAGGTTGAGAATGTCAGCTGCCGTTACAACGGCCGCAATGTGTTGGAGCAGCTCTCCCTGACGGTGGCAGACAACGAGATTGTCTGCCTGCTGGGGGCAAGTGGCTGCGGCAAAACCACGTTGCTCAAGGCCATCGCCGGGCTGCTGCCGTTGGCAGAGGGCTCGATCCGCCTCGGCGATACCCTGCTCGACGGGCCGGGTGCCAGCGTGCCGCCCGAGGCGCGCAATATCGGGATGATCTTTCAGGATTACGCCCTCTTCCCCCACCTGACGGTAGCTGACAACGTCGGCTTTGGCCTGACCAAACTCGATCGCCGCGCCCGCCAGCAGCAGGTGGACGAGGCGCTGGCGCTGGTCAATCTGCAGGGGCTGGGGGATCGTTATCCACACCAGCTCTCCGGTGGCCAGCAGCAGCGGGTGGCCATCGCCCGGGCGCTGGTGTGCAAGCCGCGGCTGATGCTGCTGGATGAACCTTTTTCCAACATCGATACCCAGGTGCGGATGAAGTTGATCCTCGAGATCCGCGCCCTACTCAAGCAGCAGGGGATCGGCGCCATCTTCGTCAGCCATAGCAAGGAGGAGGCGTTCGCCTTCGCCGATCGGCTGGCGCTGTTTCGCGCCGGTCACATCGAGCAGGTGGGCCAGCCGGAGCAGCTCTATCGCCGCCCGCAAAGCTGCTTCGTGGCGGAGTTTCTCGGCGGGGTCAACTATCTGGCCGCCGAGGTGGTGGACAGCCACTGCGTGCGGACGGCGCTCGGGGTCATCTGTGGCAGTGAGCCTCATGGCCGCGCAGTGGGTGAGCAGTTGCAGCTGATGCTCAGACCTCAGCAACTGCTGCTGGAGAGCGCCGTAGATGGGGAGCTCAAGGTGGTGGAGCAGCAGTTCCTCGGCCACCACTGCCGGGTGCTGTTCGAGTGTGGCGATCTGCAGCTGGAGGCGAGCATTGGCGAGCCTCTTGATGGGATGCGGGCACGGATCAAGGTTTCCCCCCATGGGCTGGTGTTGTTTGACCCTTTGCCCTGAACGCGTGATATCGTCGTGAAATCAAAGAACTGGATCCACTCTGGTTTATAATCGCGCAACGCAAATAGCCCGTAACGCTAACGCCTACTCAGGGGAGAGATATATGAAAGCCCAAGCCGGGATCTGCGCAGAGCCGAATCTGCACGCCCTCTATCTGATGTTCAATCGTACCGGTGATGCCGCCGAACTGGTCGGCCGTCTGGCCAAACTGCCCGCCCTGTGGCAAGCGGTGGCTGCCGATTTCCCCGATGCCGGTTTCAGCGGTCTGGTTGCCGTTGGCGCCGATGCCTGGGATGGTCTCTATCCTGCCGCCCGTCCGCCCCAGTTCCGCAGCTTTATGGCGCAATCCGCCAACGGTCAGGAAGCGCCCAACACCCCGTTTGATCTCTTTATTCAGCTGCGCGCCGATCGGGTGGATGTGCTGCACCATGCCGGTCACCGTGTGATGGCACTGCTGGCCGGACTGGTAGAGCTGGCCGAAGAGGTGCGCGGTTTCCGCAATCTGGATTGCCGCGATCTGACCGGTTTCGTAGATGGCACCGAGAACCCGCAGGATGAACACCGTGCCGAAGTGGCGCTGCTGGCTGATGGCGAGTTTGCCGGTGGCTCCTACATTCACGTCCAGCGCTGGGTCCACGCCATGAGCGACTGGGAGAAGCTGGCGCAGAAAGAGCAGGAAGACATTATCGGTCGCACCAAGCCCGACAATATCGAGTATGAGTCTGCCGCCAAGCCGCTGACCGCCCACATCAAGCGGGTCAACCTCAAAACCCCGAAAGGGGAGTCCATGGAGATCCTGCGCCAGAGCATGCCCTGGGGCACCATGACCGAGCAGGGACTCTACTTCATCTCCTGCTGCCGCACACCGCAGCACTTCAACGCCATGCTGGCCAGCATGTACAAAGGCGAGGGCAGCCACTTTGATCACCTGCTGCGCTTCACCAAGGCAGTGACCGGTGCGGCCTTCTTCGCCCCATCTGAAGGTTTTCTGATGGCGCAGGGCAAATAAGCCCGCCTGACGAAGACTCAGAAAACAAAAATCCCGGCCTTGGCCGGGATTTTTCGTTCTGGCGTGACCGCTATGATGCGGTAGCGGCCATTACGGGGTCTGTTCGAACAGCTCGAGGGCGGAGAGGTAGAGCTCTTCGATATCGGTGTCGCTGGTCGGGGTGATGAAGATGGTGTCATCACCGGCGATGGTGCCGAGGATCCCCTCTGCCTTGCCGAGGGAATCGAGCAGGCGGGCGATCAGCTGGGCTGCGCCCGGGCTGGTGTGGATCACCACCAGTGCGCCGTTGTGATCGACGTCCAGTACCAGATTCTTGAGCGGGCTGGAGGTGGTGGGCACTCCCAGCTCCACCGGCAGGCAGTAGACCATCTCCATCTTGGCATTGCGGGTGCGAACGGCGCCGAAGCGGCTCAGCATGCGCGATACCTTGGACTGGTTGATGTTTTCGAAGCCCAGTTCTTGCAGGGCAGTGACGATTTCTGCCTGGGAGCCAAAGCGCTCTTCTTTCAGCAAGGCTTTAAAGGCCTTGGCCAGTTTTTCTTGCTTGTCGTTATGTTTCATCTTGGTCTCACGAATGAGGAGGTGTGGCGGCCTGTTTCAGAGCCAGGCGGCAGATACGAACAGCGTGGCTATTTTGCATTCATATGCCGTTTTTTGCAAGGAAGCGGCGCTTGTTCTGCATATTGATTCAAAAATGGCTTGCATCAACCTTTATAAGGGATAGAATCAGGACGAAATTTTGAAAACTTATTCAATTGGGCTGTATGGGTATTGAATTAATAGGTGTCGAGAAGTCCTGGCACAAGGTGCCGGTTCTGCAACAGGTCAGCTTTCGGACATCGCCCGGTGAAACCTTGGTGTTGCTGGGCCCGAGCGGTGCTGGTAAGAGTTCTCTGCTACGGATGATGAACCTGCTGGATACCCCGGATGCGGGTGTTCTGCGGATTGGCGAAAGTGAATTTTCTTTCCCGAACTCCCTCTCTGCTGCCGAATTCAACCGCCAGTCCCAACTGCTGCGTCGCAAGGTGGGGATGGTGTTCCAGCAGTACAATCTCTGGCCACATCTCACCGTGATGGAGAATCTCATCGAAGCGCCGGTCAAGGTGCTTGGCATGAGCAAGGAGGCCGCCATCGAGAAGGGGGCCTATCTGCTGGCCCAGCTGCAACTGGCCGACAAGCGCGATGCTTGGCCTGCCCGTCTCTCTGGCGGTCAGCAGCAGCGGGTGGCCATTGCCCGTACCCTGATGATGGACCCGGAAGTGCTGCTGTTTGACGAGCCGACAGCAGCCCTCGATCCCGAGATCACCAAAGAGGTGGCCGAGATCATCCGCAACTTGAGCCAGACCGGCATTACCCAGGTGGTGGTGACCCACGAGGTCGACTTTGCCCGCAAGGTAGCCAGCCAGGTGATTTATCTGGAGAAGGGGCGGATCATCGAATCCGGCACCGCTGCCATTTTCCAATCCCCGCAAACCAGCCGGTTTGCCGAATTCTTGATGCATTGATATTGAATCGATAAGGAAGCTGTCATGAAAAAGAGTCTGTTGTTGGTTGCTGCCATGGGCCTGTTGAGTACCTCAGTCATGGCCAAAGAGATCAAGTTCGCCACCGAGGCCACCTACGCACCGTTCGAATACCTGGATGACAAGAACGAGTTTCAGGGTTTTGACATCGATCTGGCGCGCGCCATCTGCGAGCAGGCCAAGCTAGAGTGCAGCTTCCACAATCAGGCCTTTGACAGCCTCATCCCCAGCCTGAAATTCCGTCGCTATGATGCCGCCATCGCCGCCATGGACGTGACCCCGGAGCGCTCCGCTCAGGTCGACTTCTCCGACATCTATTACGAGAATTCGGCCGTATTCGTCGCCAAGAAAGGGGCCTTCAAGGGGCCGGAAGAGATGGTCGACAAGACGGTCGGCGTGCAGAACGGTACCTCTCACCAGTCCTATCTGGTGGATAACTGGGTGAGCAAGGGTCTGCTGACCGTGCCGTACGCCAGCTACCAGAGCGCCTTCCTCGACATGATGAATGGCCGTACCGACGGTGTCTTTGCCGATACTGCCGTTGCTGCCGACTGGCTGAAGCAGCACAAGGAGTATGCGGTGGTGGGTGCGCCGGTGACTGATGCCAAGTACTTCGGTACCGGCTTTGGCATCGCGGTCGCCAAGGGCAATCAGGAGCTGCTGACCCAGCTGAACAAGGGGCTGGCCGAGATCAAGGCCAACGGCACCTATCAGAAAATCTTCGACAAATACTTCGCGCAGTAAGCCATGTTGAGCCTGTTGTTGGATGCAGCCTGGATGACCCTCGGGCTGGCCCTGGCATCACTGGTCGGGGGCATGGTATTGGCACTGGCGTTCAGTGCCGCCGAGCTCAGCAAGCAGCGTGCATTGGTGTGGCCGGTGGTCACCCTGACCACGCTGATCCGTGGCCTGCCCGAGTTGCTGGTGGTGCTGTTCATCTACTTCGGCTCGACCCAGGTGTTGTTCCTCATCACTGGCGAGTATGTGGAGTTCAGCCCGTTTGCCTGTGGCGTGCTGGCGCTCTCCCTGCTGTTCGCCAGCTATGCGACCCAGACCCTGCGGGCGGCGCTCAATGCGGTGCCTTCAGGTCAACGGCTGGCGGCGCTGGCGCTGGGTTTGAGCAAGAGCCACATCTTTTTTCGCATCGTGTTGCCGCAGGCGTGGCGCCACGCCTTGCCGGGCCTCGGCAACCAGTGGCTGGTATTGCTGAAAGATACCGCGCTGGTGTCGCTTATCGGGGTCAACGAGATGATGCGTCAGGCGCAGATGGCCTCGGCCAGTACCTATGAACCTTTTACCTGGTATGCTGCCGCAGCCCTCATCTATCTGGCTATCAGTCTGGTGAGCGAGTACGGCCTCGGGCTGGCTGCCCGCTACACCCGCCGCTACGGAGGCTAACTGATGCAAGAGTATCTCGTCACTTTGCTGGGCGGTCTGGTTACCACGCTGGAGCTGACCCTGTTCAGTCTGCTGCTGGGGATTGTGCTGGCGGCCCTGATGACCTGGGTGCTGGAGCTGCGCCTACCGGTGGCGACCCAGCTGGTGCAGCTGTGGGTGCTGCTCTTTACCGGCACGCCGCTGCTTATCCAGATCTTCCTGATTTACTACGGGCCGGGCCAGTTTGAGTGGCTGAAAGCCAGCCCGCTCTGGCCGTTGCTCAAGCAGCCCTGGTTCTGCGCCGTGCTGGCGCTGGGTCTCAACACAGCGGCTTATTCCACCCGGTTGTTCAAGGGGGCGCTTGATGCCATCCCGGCCGGTGAAGTAGAGGCGTGTCGTGCGCTTGGCTTTAACGGCCGCCAGACCTTGTGGATGAAGGTGCGCCACGCCGCCCGTCATCTGGTGCCTGCCTACTCCAACGAGGTGATCCTGGTGCTCAAGGGGAGCTCCCTCGCCAGTACCATCACCATCATGGACATCATGGGGCTGGCGCAGGGGTTGAACGCCCAGACCTACGATACCCTGGCGGTGTTCGGGGTGGCTGGCGGGCTTTATCTAGCGATGAACGGATTGTTAACAATTGGTTTTCGCTGGTGTGAAAAACGGGCGTTGGCATTCCAATCCTGAGATCCCTCAGATCTACCTCTTTATGGTCAGGACAAGTGCAGAAAAACTGTGCTTCTCCTCCAACTTTTTGTATTTCCCTCCAATTTTTGCTCCCGCATGTTTCGTGGCTCACAGAACCCGTGACTGCAACTGTTATCAGATTGTTTTTTATGGGGGGATCCATTAAGGTTGGGCGCACAACAACAAACAACCTTAAACCTACGCTTAAACATGGAGTTGATCATGAAAGTTGCCGTTCTGGGTGCCGCTGGTGGCATCGGTCAAGCCCTCGCTCTGCTGTTGAAAAACCGTCTGCCGGCTGGCTCCGAGCTGAGCCTGTATGACATCGCCCCGGTCACCCCGGGTGTGGCCGTTGACCTCAGTCATATTCCTACCGACGTCGCCATCAAGGGCTTCTGCGGTGAAGATCCGACTCCTGCGCTGGTTGGGGCTGATGTAGTGCTGATCTCCGCCGGTGTGGCACGCAAGCCGGGGATGGATCGCTCCGACCTGTTTAATATCAACGCCGGTATCGTCAAGAATCTGGTCGAGAAGTGCGCGGCCACTTGCCCGAAAGCACTGATCGGCATCATCACCAACCCGGTCAACACCACTGTGGCCATCGCCGCCGAAGTGCTGAAGAAAGCCGGTGTCTATGACAAGCGTCGCCTGTTCGGCGTTACTACTCTGGACGTGATCCGCGCCGAGACCTTCGTGGCCGCCGCCAAAGGGCTGAACATCGACAAGGTACGCGTCAACGTGATCGGTGGTCACAGTGGCGTCACCATTCTGCCGCTGCTCTCCCAGATTGAAGGCGCCTCCTTCACTGCTGAAGAAGTGGCTGCAATGACCAAGCGTATCCAGAATGCTGGCACCGAAGTGGTGGAAGCCAAGGCCGGTGGCGGTTCCGCAACCCTCTCCATGGGTCAGGCGGCTTGCCGTTTTGGTCTCTCCCTTATCAAGGGTCTGCAGGGCGAAGCCAACGTTGTTGAGTGCGCCTACGTGGAAGGCAATGGCGAGCACGCCACCTTCTTCGCGCAGCCGGTACTGCTGGGCAAGAACGGCGTCGAAACCGTACTGGATTACGGCAAGCTGAGCGTCTTCGAGCAGGAAGCGATGGAAGGCATGCTGGCTACCCTTAAAGCCGATATCCAGCTGGGTGTCGATTTCGTCAAGTAAGCGGGTCAACCGTGCCAACAAGGGAGCTTCGGCTCCCTTTTGTATTGATGAGATCCGCCCGGCAGGCTAAGGGGATGGGGCTTGGTGCCGATAACAGAGTGCAGCAGGAGATCTTTATGATGAAACCCCTTACCCTTCTCGTTCTTGTCGGTGCATTCACCGCGCCTCTCTATGGTGCCGAGGCGGTATCGGCTGCCGTATCGAGCGATGCGCCTGCAGCAAGTGCATCGGCACCGACCGCAAGCAGTGCTGCGGTGGCGGCCCCTGTCTCTGCTGCTAAGCCTGCGCCCTCTGAGGCTGTCCCCGTCTTGCTTCCGGCTGAGCCGGTCACACCCGTTGCCAGCAGTGGCGAGGGGGCCGCGCCGCTGCCAAAACCGGCGGAGCCTGCCGCTGTGGTTGCGCCTCCCGCACCTCTGGCCGCAGGCGAGTTGCAGGCGGTGCCGCTCTATCGTCAGGACGAGCTGCTCAACTGGATTGAGCAGGGGCGTCACCTCACTCAGGTGAAGCAGGATCGTTGTCAGCTGACTCAGGATATCGAAGCGCGCGCCTCGGTGATGAAGATCCCGGCCTATCAATTCCTCTGGGGGGATATGCTGGCGTGGGGTGTCTGTACCAAACCCAATGCCGAGCTCGGGGTGCAATATATGTGGGAGGCGGCCAATCAGGGGTTGGCGCCAGCGCTGGAGCAGCTGGGCCGCTACTACTGGAAAGGAACTTTGGTGCAGAAGGATTTGGTACGAGCCGAGACCCTGATGCGTGAGGCGGCCAGCCTCGGTTTTCTGCGGGCCCGCATCGAGTGGGTCGAGATGCTGTTGCAGGGGATGGGCAGTCCGCTCGATTATGAGGACGCCTATCGCTGGCTCCATGGCTCCGTCATCGGTGACAAGGCGCTACACCAGAAGGCGGCTAGTCTGCTCAACCGTCTTGGCAACCGGATGCCGGCCAACGTGGTGGCCCGCGCCAAGGCAATGCACTGATCCAAAAAAATGACCCACAGGTCTGCACCTGTGGGTCCGGTTCCAGCCGCCGTGCCATGACAGGCCGGAACCTCCCTCTGTTATATGGCTGCCCGCGCCTTAGAGATCTTGATGGGGGCCAAAAACTTCGTAATGGAGCTGCCCGGCTGGTACTCCAGCCGCCAGCAGCTGCCGCTTGATCTCCTGCATGAAGCCGACGGGGCCACAGAAGTAGTAGTGGGCCTCTGGCGTGATGCGCTCCGTCACTGCAGTCAGATCCATGGTGCCGGCCAGGTCGTAATCTTCACCTTGTACATCACTGGCCTCCGGCTCCCGATACCAGATCCGACTCAGCAAGTTGGTATGTTGGCGGGATTTTTGCTGAATATCCTCCCGGAAGGCGTGTACAGCGCCCTGTTCGCAGGCGTGTAGCCAGGTGACATCAGCCTGATGGCCGCTCGCCAGCAGCTGGTTGAGCATGCTCATCATCGGCGTCACGCCGACACCGGCGGAGAGCAGTACAACCGGGGTATGGCTGTCGGCTTTCAGATAGAAATCACCGGTGGGGGGCATCACCTCGATCTTGTCACCCACTTGTAGGTGATCGTGCAGCAGGTTGGAGACCTGACCCTGTGGCTCGCGTTTGACGCTGATGCGGTAATCCTGTCCATTGGGTGCATCGGACAGCGAGTATTGGCGGATCTCCTGATATTCCAGCTCGGGGTGAACCAGCTTGATGCTGAGGTATTGGCCCGGTTTGAAGGTCAATACCGGCTTGCCATCTTCCGGCGCCAGCAGGAAGGAGGTGATGAGGGCGCTCTCGGCCCGCTTCTCCTTGATGATGAAGGTGCGGGTTCCTTGCCAGCCGCCATCCTGGCTTGCCTTCTCCTGATAGATCTCTCGCTCGCGGCCGATGAAGATGTCTGCCAGCACGCCATACGCCTTGCCCCATGCCTCCAGCACCTCGTCGGTGACCGCACTTCCGCCCAATTCTTTGAGCGTGGCCAAGAGATGACTACCTACAATGTGATATTGTTCCGGCTGGATCAGGAATCCGGTATGTTTGTGCGCAATCCGCTCGACCGCACCGGCGAGCGCTCCCAGATTGTCGATATTCTTTGCATACGCGGCGACTGCATTGAACAGGGCCAGCGGCTGGCCGCCACTGCGTTGGTGGGCCAGGTTGAAGATATCTTTCAGCTCCGGGTTATGGCTGAACATCCGTTGGTAGAAGTGCTGGGTGAGGGCAGGGCCTGCCGATTCGAGCAGCGGGATGGTGCTTTTGATGACGGCAACGGTGGTTTGATCTAGCATAGAGGCCTCGCTCTAATTGAACATATAAAATGTCACTTAATAAGTGGCATCCTAGATGTTTATTTGATTTGAATCAATACTCCACTTTTCGCATCGCGCTAATCAGGTTTTATGAGACTAACCAGTTATACAGATTTCGGATTGAGAGCCCTGCTCTATCTTGCCACCCTGCCGGAAGGGGAGTTGTCGAGCGTTGCCAAGGTATCGGCCCTGTATGGTGTTTCCCGCAACCACATGGTGAAGGTGGTCAATCAGCTGGTGAAGCTGGGCTATCTGCAATCCCAGCGGGGCAAGAATGGCGGTATTCGTATGGCTTGCGATCCCGCCACCATCAATATCGGGCAGGTGATCAGGGCGCTGGAAGGCAATCTGGACGGCATTGACTGCGGCTCGCCCGCTTGCCACATCGTCTCTGTCTGTCTGCTCAAGAGTGCGCTGAAAGAGGCGATGGATGCGTTTCTGGCGGTGATGGACAGCTATACGCTGCAAGACCTGCTGGCCAACCGTGACGAGCTGCAACGGGTCTTCGGCGAGTTGATCCCGACGCTGGTGCTGGAGCCGGATGATGAAGATGAGCAATGACTATGAGCAATAGAAAAGGGCTGCCACTGGCAGCCCTTTTTCAATCTTGCGAATCCGATTCCGCCCGGTACGATGCCGGCATGATCCGCGCCATCTTCACCATGTTATTCTCTACATCGAGGATCTCGATAGGATAGCCAGCAAGCCGGATACCTATGTTGGGCTGGGGGATCTCCTCCAGATATTCGAGGATCAGACCGTTGAGGGTACGCGGGCCGTCGATGGGCAGGTGCCAGTTCATCTCCTTGTTCAGCTCACGGATGCTGGCTGAGCCTTCCACTAGGAAGGAGCCGTCCGGTTGGGGATGGATCTCGTCGCTCGGCGCTGGCGTCATGGAGGTGGTGAAGTCCCCCACGATCTCTTCCAGAATATCGTCCAGGGTGATCAACCCCTGAATATCGCCGTATTCGTCGACGATCAGGCCAATTCGCTCCTTGTTGCGCTGGAACTTGGCCAGCTGCACGTTAAGTGGGGTTCCTTCCGGAATGAAGTAGATCTCGTCCACTTCCCGCAACAGACTCGATTTGTTGAACTGGTCCCTGGCTACCAGCCGCAGGGCATCGCGCGCGTGTAAAAAGCCGACAACGTCGTCGATATTGTCGCGATAGAGGAGGATCTTGGTGTGAGCGCAGTGAGCCAGCTGGCGCTGGATGCTTTTCCAGTCATCGTTGATGTCGATGGCGTAGATATCGCTGCGCGGTACCATGATGTCTTCGACCAGCATCTTGTCGAGATCAAGGATGCTGAGCAGCATCTCCTGATGACGCTTGGGGATCAGGTTGCCTGCCTCGTTGACGATGGTGCGCAGCTCCTCGGTATTGAGGGAGTCATCCTTGTGGGGATTGATCTTCAGCATCTTGAGCAGGCCGCTGGTGATGCCGTTGATCAGCCAGACCAGCGGCGAGAGCGGCACCATCAGTCCCTTGAGGATCCAGGAGGCGGGATAAGCGATCTTCTCCGGGAACATGGCGGCCAGCGTCTTTGGTGTCACTTCACCGAATACCAGAACAACCAGTGTCAAGCCGAAGGTGGCGATGGCGACCCCGAGATCACCAAACAGCCGGATACAGACGATGGTGGCGATGGCAGAGGCGAGGATATTGACCAGATTGTTGCCGATCAGGATCAGTCCCAGCAGGCGATCGGGGCGGGCGAGTAGTTGCTCGACGCGACGTGCGGCTTTGTGTTTGGTCTGTGCCAAGTGCCGCAGCTTGTAGCGGTTGATGGACATCAGACCGGTTTCGGAACTGGAGAAGAAGGCGGATAAGAGGATCAAGATAACGAGAACAATCAGTAATGTGCTCGTTGAGATACTGTCCAAAAAGGGCTCCTGTTGGGTGGTATGGCTAAGTATGTCAGCTCAACAGCACTTCTTTGACGAAGCGGCTGCCAAAGTAGGCAAGGGTCAGGATGAAGCTGCCGATCAGACTCAGCGTGATGACTTTGCGACCGCGCCAGCCATAGGTGTGGTGACCCCACAAGAGCAGAACATATACACACCAGGCCAGAATGGAGAGTACCGCCTTGTGTGATTTGCCTTGGGCGAACATATCTTCGAGAAAAAAGAGGCCGGAGGCGATGGAGAGGGTCAGCAGCAGCACCCCCGCAGAGATAAGCTGGAACAGCCGCTTCTCTACCGTCATCAGTGGCGGCATCGCTGGCAGGTTACTGATTTTTCTAGATTTAAGCTGCTTGTCCAGACAGGCAAGCTGCAACGCAAACAGGCAGGCGATCATTAATACCGCATAGGCCATCAGGGCGAGGCCAATGTGCAGCAGCAGCTGGGGATGGGCCTCCAGATGGGTTATGTAGCGACCCGGGATCAGGGCACTGGCAGCCAGCAGTAGGGCCGAGAAGCTGTACACTACCGGCAGCAGGATCCAGCCGTTGAAGCGACGAGTGACGCAGGTCATGAAGCAGCTGATGATGAGACTCACCAGCGAGGCGACGTTGAGCATGCTCAGGTTTTGACCTGAATGGGTCACCATTACTTCACTGGCAACAGACGCACCATGGGCGACCAGCGCCAGTCCTACGCAAGCAAACAGGGGGGCGTGCCCGACTTGTTTGGCATTGAGCAGCAGGTGCAGTGAGGCGATGATGGCCAGCAGATAAAACGCCAGGGCCAGAACAGAGATCACGATCATAACCAGGTCGTTGTTACACAAGCATTTAGGGATACAAGAGGAGCAGTATACCTTGCACAAGATGTGCTCGCCAGTTGTGCAATGGCCGATCTGCCCATATATAGGGACGAAGCATCGATGAGTGGCTCCGCGGTGAATAATCGTCCTCGCGGCTGCTCTGGGTTATAATGCCCTCCATTTACAACGCCAAGAACCGGAATGCGTCATGTTTGAGAATTTGACTGAACGACTCTCGCGCACCTTGCGCAATGTCAGTGGCCGCGGCCGTCTGACCGAAGAGAACATCAAGGAAACCCTGCGCGAAGTCCGCATGGCGCTGCTCGAAGCGGATGTCGCCCTGCCGGTGGTGCGTGATTTCGTAGCTCGCGTCAAGGAGCGTGCCGTCGGCCAGGAAGTGGCCAAATCCCTGAGCCCGGGTCAGGCGTTCATCAAGATTGTGCACGGCGAACTGGTCACCGTAATGGGTGAGGCCAACGAGCAGCTCAATCTGGCTGCCCAGCCGCCCGCCATTATCCTGATGGCCGGTCTGCAGGGTGCCGGTAAAACCACCACGGTCGGCAAACTGGCCAAGCTGCTCAAAGAGCGCAACAAGAAGAAGGTGCTGGTGGTCAGTGCTGACGTTTATCGCCCAGCAGCGATCAAGCAGCTGGAGACCCTGGCGGGTGACATCGGCGTCGACTTCTTCCCGAGTGACGCCAGCCAGAAGCCGGTCGACATCGCCACCGCCGCCATCGATCAGGCGCGCAAGAAATTCTATGACGTGGTGATCGTCGATACCGCCGGCCGTCTGCACGTCGATAGCGAGATGATGGCCGAGATCCAGGATCTGCACGCCACCATCAAGCCGGTCGAGACCCTGTTCGTGGTGGATGCCATGACTGGTCAGGATGCTGCCAATACCGCCAAGGCATTTAATGAAGCACTGCCCCTTACCGGTGTGATCCTCACCAAGGCGGACGGTGACGCCCGTGGCGGTGCCGCGCTGTCGGTACGCCATATCACCGGCAAGCCGGTCAAGTTTATCGGTATGGGCGAGAAGACCGATGCACTGGAGCCGTTCCACCCTGATCGCCTCGCCTCTCGTATCCTCGGCATGGGCGATGTGTTGTCGCTGATCGAGGAAGTCGAGCGTAACGTCGATAAAGAGAAAGCGGCCAAGCTGGCCAGCAAGGTCAAGAGCGGTAAAGGCTTCGATCTCGAGGACTTCCGCGAGCAGTTGGCCCAGATGCGCAACATGGGCGGCATGATGGGTATGCTCGACAAGCTGCCGGGCATGTCCGGCCTGCCGGACAACATCAAGGATCAGATGGATGACAAACTCACCGTGCGGATGGAGGCCATCATCAGCTCCATGACGCCGAAAGAGCGTGCCTATCCCGACCTCATCAAGGGCTCTCGCAAGCGTCGCATCGCTGCAGGTTCCGGCATGCAGGTGCAGGACGTGAACAAGCTGCTCAAGCAGTTCACAGAGATGCAGCGCATGATGAAGAAGATGTCCGGCAAGGGCGGCATGCGCAAAATGATGAGCCAGATGAAGAACATGCTGCCACCGGGATTTGGTGGCGGTCGCGGTCCGTTCTGATTATCCGGAGTTAGGTATTGAGCGAGGGTCTGCGAGTTGCAGGCCCTTTTCATTGCAGCCCTGCGCAAAAAATGGCTGGCTTAGTTGCAATTATTACGAATCCAAGTAGAATTATGCGGCTTATTTTAAGCTAGGGTCCGCGTGTTTGCGGGCCTTGTTCATTAGATGTTAATGAGGACGATATGGTAACCATTCGTTTACAACGTGGTGGCGCGAAAAAGCGTCCGTTCTACCAGGTAGTAGTTGCTGACAGCCGTAACGCCCGCGACGGTCGTTTCATCGAGCGCGTTGGTTTCTTCAACCCGGTTGCTTCTGGTCAGGCTGAAAAGCTGAACCTGGACCTGGCTCGTATCGAGCATTGGGTTGCTACTGGTGCCGCTGTTTCTGAGCGCGTTGCCAAGCTGATCAAAGACGCTGCCAAAGCTGCTTAATCAGCCAAACGGTAAGGAGTTAAGGTGGAAAAACCTGTAGTTCTGGGCACCCTGGGGACCGTTTACGGCATCAAGGGCTGGCTTAAAGTGAACTCCTTCACCGATGTTGCCGAAGCGATTTTCGATTACAACCCCTGGCTGATTAATCAGAACGGGGCGTGGCGTGAAATTCGGGTTTCATCCTGGAAACGTCACAACAAGGGTCTGATCTGCAAACTCGATGGTATCGATGTGCGCGAAGATGCCCTGGCATTGACCAATGTCGAGATCGGCGTACCCGCTGATCTATTGCCTGCGTTGCCTGATGGCGAGTTCTACTGGCGTGACCTGATTGGTTGCTCGGTAGTGACCACCAAGGGATATGACCTAGGCAAGGTGACCGAATTGATGGAAACCGGCTCCAACGATGTGTTGGTGGTTGAGGCCAATGTAAAAGATGCCTTTGGTGCAAAGGAGCGGTTGATTCCGTTCCTGGAAGAGCAGGTGATCAAGAATATTGATCTGACTGCTCGAACAATCGAAGTTGATTGGGATCCTGGTTTCTAGTTTCCCGCGCTAACACGGGTGCCGGAGGTTTCTTATGTGGATTGGGGTCATTAGCCTCTTCCCTGAAATGTTCCGAGCCATTACCGAGCACGGGGTAACGGGTCGGGCCGTCAAGAGTGGCCTGCTGCAAATTGAGTGCTGGAACCCCCGGGAGTTTACCCACGATAAACACCGTACGGTCGATGATCGTCCTTATGGTGGTGGGCCCGGCATGTTAATGATGGTTCAGCCGCTGCGTGACGCGATTCATGCAGCCAAGCAAGCGGCGGGAGACGGGGCGAAAGTCATCTATCTCTCTCCTCAGGGACGCAAGCTGACTCAAGCGGGCGTAACCGAGTTGGCGACGAATCAGAAACTGATTCTGGTAGCCGGTCGATACGAAGGTATCGATGAACGCGTGATACAAACCGAAGTCGACGAAGAGTGGTCTATCGGGGATTACGTGTTAAGTGGTGGCGAGTTGCCTGCCATGACCCTGATCGATGCGGTTTCGCGTCTGGTCCCTGGGGTTTTGGGTGATCAGGCCAGTGCCGAGCAGGACTCCTTTACGGATGGCTTGCTGGATCATCCCCACTACACTCGGCCGGAGGTGTTGGATGGATTGGCGGTGCCCGAGGCGCTGACAAGCGGCAATCACGAAGTGATTCGACGCTGGCGTCTCAAGCAGTCGCTCGGACGAACCTGGCAAAGAAGGCCGGAACTTATTAACAACCTAGCTCTGACTGACGAGCAAGAATCACTTCTTGCCGAGTATGTCCGCGAAGTGCGTGACAGCGTTAAGTAGAGTTTTCAGTTTATCCTAGGTAAGGAAAGACAATGAGCAAGATTATTCAGCAGCTTGAACAAGAGCAACTGCGTACCGACATCCCGGCTTTTGCCCAGGGCGACACTGTACGTGTTCAAGTTCGTGTTAAAGAAGGTGGTAAAGAGCGTCTGCAGGCTTTCGAAGGCATCGTTATTGCCAAGCGTAACCGCGGTCTGCACTCTGCTTTCACCGTTCGCAAGATCTCCAACGGCGAAGGTGTTGAGCGTGTATTCCAGACTCACTCTCCGCTGATCCACAGTGTAGAACTGAAGCGTCGTGGTGATGTTCGCCGCGCCAAACTGTACTACCTGCGCAACCTGTCCGGCAAAGCTGCTCGTATCAAAGAGAAGCTCAACTAATTCGATTCGAATTGGTGTCGGTATGTCGGCAAATAGCTCGACAGGTAGTGAAAAGGCTCGCCAATGGCGAGCCTTTTTTGTATCCGTCTATTGGCTATCTGGGAGCCGTTACTGGATGACCCGAACTACCGAGTTGTCGCGCCCGAAGGGGCCTGGCACATAGTCATCCGCTGCCCAGTCATTCTCGTAGAGGGTTTCCCCTGCCGGTGTGATGAGCTGGTAGCAATATTCGAAGTATCCCGGGCCGTCGGTCGGCAGATTGAGGGTGGCTTTGAACTCGCCGCTCTTCATGCGTTTCAGCTCGACCGGTTGCCACTGGGTGAACTCGCCGATCAGCATCACCTGTTCCGCTCCTGCAGCCGCCTCTTTCTCTACGGCAAAGGTCACCTTGACCTCGGGCTTGGACTTCAAAAACTGTTTGATCAGTGGCATGACGCCTCCTTGTCTGTGAGTTAAAAATGGCTCCTGTCTATTTTTATACCACCATATGACAAAGATGTTGATAAGGCAGATCAAGTCGGCAAGGCAAAATAGCGTTGCAGCAAACTGTGGGTGAAGTCGATCTTGAGATAGAAGCCGCGGGGCAGGGTCATGATGGGTTGACCATCGCGGCCGATGGCGCGAGTCAGCGCCTTGTTGTTGGCCGCCTTGGGCCGCAGTTGCATCACCTGGCCGTGGCGGGCGCTGATCTGCTCCACTTCTCCCAGCACTATCATGTCCATCAGCTCCTCCCAGTCCTGACGCAGTAGTCGATCTTCCTCTTCATTCGGGCTCCACATCAGCGGCATGCCGACCCGCCGCTCGCCAACCGGGATCTCGCGACTGCCTTCCACCGGGATCCAGAGCACCCGGGAGAGCTTGTTGCGCACGTTGGACTCCTCCCAGCGCTGGCCGCTGACGCCGATCAGCGGGGCGACGCAGACGAAGGTGGTCTCCAGCGGTTTGCCTTGAGGATCCACGGGGATCGTCTTGAGTTCGATCCCCAGCTCCGGGAAGTCCTGTTCCGGCTTGCTCCCTGCGCTGGCTCCCAGTTGCAGCTCGATCAATTGACCGACCCAGCCCTTGTCACGGCGCAGGTCTTTGGGCACCACGGCGCCAGCCTCGGCGGCCAGCTGCGCCAGCGTGAAGCCCGCCATGGCATAGGCGCGGCTCAATAACTCCTGCTCGGATCGGGGATTGCTTGACATAGTTGGCTCCATCTTGCTCGCCATATTCTAACAGGGGAGGATCCCGAGAAGGATCGCTGTTTTTATAACCGATCCTGAGTGGATAAGAACAAATGCAGAAAATTTAGGGGATGACATCTCATCATTATGATTTTAAAGGATTTTGTCTATTTTATCGAGCACTCTTCCAAGTCTGGTTTGACCTCGAAATAGTTGTCCAAGGGTTTGTGCATGATGTTACACACAGTTATCCACAGAAATCTTGGATAAGTGGATGAAAGTGGGTGGAGTCGCGGGTATGTTACAAAAAATTGTGAATGCCACCCCATTTTTACAGGGTTAACGGGGTAGATATTGTGCCACTCCTGTGGATAATTTCGCCGAGGTGGATCTTTGAGCAGTTGAACTTGTTCACAATCCGGATCATGGATCTGGCGCGTGGAGTGACATGGATCTAGATCCAGTTGTCATGTCCTAAAACAATGTAAAATAATAGTTTTTTATATGTCATGTTGCATGTTGATGCGGAGAGTCACTTTTCGCGTACAGTTAAAAAGTACTGTATATACCCGTTTGCTAACAGCTTTATACACAGTCTGGGTGGGCAACTTGGGGGAGCGGATCCTTGGATTTGTTTATAAGTATGTTTGAAATTGAAAGTTATTCATGAAACAGGGGATTCACTCCTTGTTTGCTGCCACGGGGTGAATGTGGAACAATCTCCTTATAGATTCAGCCTTTATAAGGTGATCACGTGATTGATGGCGACGGATTTCGTCCCAATGTCGGTATCGTGATCTGTAACCGTGAAGGACAAGTGTTGTGGGCTAAACGCTATGGGCAGCACTCCTGGCAGTTTCCGCAGGGGGGGGTTGATGATGGTGAAACGCCAGAGCAGGCCATGTATCGAGAGCTGTATGAGGAGATTGGCCTCAAGCCCGAAGATGTGACCATCATGGCCACCAGTCGTAACTGGCTAAAGTACCGTTTACCCAAACGTCTTGTCCGCTGGGACAGTTCACCGGTCTGTATTGGCCAAAAACAAAAATGGTTCCTGTTACAGCTGAATCCGGGCAAGGAGTCGCAGATCCAGTTCGGCTGTCATGGCCATCCCGAATTTGACGACTGGCGTTGGGTCAGCTTCTGGTACCCGGTGCGTCAGGTCGTTTCGTTCAAGCGGGAGGTTTACCGCCGGGTCATGAAAGAGTTTGCCCCGCTGGCGATGCCAGTGCCGGTAGTGCAGGTCAACAAGAAGGATGGGCGGCGCAACCGCGCCCGTTAAGGAGCACAGATTAGTTGTTAACGGAACTGAGACGTATCGTCGAGAGCATGGCCGAGGCCAATACCCTCGAGCAGGCCTTGCAAGCATTGGTGAGCCAGACCCGGCACGCCATGGCAGTGGACTGCTGCTCCGTCTATGTCTCGGAACCCGAGGTGCGCCGCTATCGCTTGGCGGCTACCGACGGCTTAGCCCCGTCCGCGGTCGGCAAGGTCACTCTGCCCTACGAGCAGGGCATCGTCGGTCTGGTGGGTCAGCGGGAAGAGTTGATCAACCTGGCTGATGCTCCCGCGCATCCCAGTTTCAAATTCCTGCCCGATGTTGCCGAAGAGGCGTTCCGCTCCTTCCTTGGTGCCCCCATCATGCATCAGCGTCAGGTGGTCGGCATTCTGGTCGTGCAGCAGAAGGAGAGCCGCCGCTTCGATGAGGGGGAAGAGTCCTTCATGGTCACCCTGGCGGCCCAGCTGGCTGCGCGGATCGCCCAGGCGCAGGCCAAGGGGTGGCTGCAGAAGACCGACTGGAGCAAGCCGTTACGCGGTATTGCCGGTGCCAGCGGCATCGCCATGGCCAAGGCCTGGGTGTGGCGGCCCCGCAAGGCGCTCTCGTCCATTACCCCGCGCAAGGATGAAGACCATGCCAGCCAGCTGGCGCGGCTGGAGCTGGCGGTTGAGGAGGTGCGGCACGACTTGGAGAGTCTGGCGCTGCGTTTTCGTGAGAGCTACAGCCAGGATTCGGTGGCGATCTTCGACATCTACCTCCATCTGCTGAACGATCCTGGCTACATCAAGCCCATTCGCAACAAGGTGAGCAAGGAGCACTGGACTGCGGTATCTGCGGTCAAGCTCATCAGCGATCGCTTGATCGAGCAGTTCAAGGGGATGAAGGATCCCTACCTGCAAGAGCGCTCCACCGATGTGAAAGATATCGCCCAGCGGCTGATCAGCCGACTGGTGCAGAACGAGCCGGAGCATATCTCGATCGGTGAGCCTGTGGTGCTGGTCGCCGACGAGGTGACGGCCACCATTCTGGCGGAAGTGCCCCGCGAGTATCTGACCGGGGTGGTCTCGCTCAAGGGGGGGACCAACTCCCACGCTGCCATTCTGGCCCGTGCCATGGGTGTTGCCGCCATCATGGGGGTCGATCTGCCCCTTGGTGACATTGGTGGTCGCATGCTGGTGGTCGATGGCTATAGCGGTGATCTCTTCATCGAGCCCAATCAGCTGATCCTGACCGAGTATCGTCAGCTGCTGAGCGAAGAGCGGGCGCTCGATACCCTGGTGCGCAGCGTCGACAACCTGCCATCCGAAACCGCCGATGGCACCAAGGTCTCCCTACTGCTCAACGCAGGTCTCAGTGCCGATACCGAGATCTCCCTCAACCAGCTGGCGGACGGGGTGGGTCTCTATCGCACCGAGATCCCCTTTATGCTGCAGGAGAGCTTCCCCTCCGAGTGGGAACAGACTGCCCGTTATCGCGGCATTCTGGAGACCTACCGCAACCGGCCGGTCTGCATGCGGACGCTGGATGTGGGCGGCGACAAGCCGTTACCCTATTTCCCCATCGTCGAGGAAAACCCCTTCCTTGGCTGGCGGGGGATCCGGATCACCCTGGATCACCCCGAACTGTTTCTGGTGCAGCTCAAGGCGATGCTGCGGGCCAGCGAAGGACTCGACAATCTGGCCATCATGCTGCCGATGATCAGCAGCGTTAGCGAAATCAAAGCCTCCCGTCGTCTGCTGGATCAGGCGTGGCGGGAGGTGTCGGAAGAGGCGGCGAGCCGCGATGCAGTGATCCGCTACCCCAGTCTCGGGGTGATGATCGAGGTGCCCTCAGCCCTCTTTATCTTGCCGGAGATGGCGCCGCTCGTCGACTTCTGGTCGGTGGGCAGCAATGACCTGACCCAGTACCTGCTGGCAGTGGATCGCAACAACTCTAGGGTTGCCAACATTTACGACGCCTTCCATCCTGCGGTGATCCGTGCCCTGCAACAGCTGGTTGATGCTTCCCACCGCTACCAGAAGCCGGTGTCGGTGTGTGGCGAACTGGCCGGTGATCCGGTCGGTGTATTGCTGCTGCTGGCCATGGGCTATCGCCGCTTCAGTATGAACACCCACAACATCGCCCGGATCAAGTACGTGCTGCGTCAATCCACCCTGAGCGAGTTGACCGAACTGATGGCCGATGGCCTCAAACATGACAACCCCCACGTACTGCGCGGCCTGTTTGCCCGCTATCTGGAGGAACATGGTTTGGGCGGTTTGCTACGAGCCGGTCATAAATCGAAACAGAGTGATTGATAATCATGCCTTGTCCCTGCTGACGAATGATCGGAAAATGCGGCTTTTATTTTGACTGGGGCCGCATATGCAGCACGATGGATATTGGGTTTTCTCGCAGATTGATCCCGTAGCATTCAGTTTGGGACCACTATCGGTACGCTGGTATGGTCTCATGTACCTGTTCGGTTTTGCGTTTGCCATGTGGCTTGCCGGCCGTCGCGCCGATGCACCGAACAGCGGCTGGACCCGCAACGAGGTGTCGGATCTGCTGTTTTACGGTTTCCTCGGGGTAATCCTCGGTGGCCGTGTCGGTTACGTGCTGTTCTACAACTTCGATCTCTTCCTTGCGGATCCCACCTATCTGTTCAAGATCTGGACCGGCGGCATGTCGTTCCACGGTGGGCTGATCGGGGTGATCACTGCGATGATCTGGTTTGCCCACAAAACTAAGCGCCACTTCTTCACCGTGGCCGACTTTGTGGCACCACTCATTCCGTTCGGTCTCGGCGTTGGCCGGATCGGCAACTTCCTCAACGGCGAGCTGTGGGGCCGGGTCACCGATGTGCCTTGGGCCATCATCTTCCCGGAGGCCGGCCCCGAGCCGCGTCATCCCTCCCAGCTCTACCAGTTCGCACTGGAAGGGGTGGTGCTGTTCATCATCCTCAACCTGTTCTGGCGCAAGAACCCACCGCGCGGCGCCATCTCCGGCATGTTCCTGCTGTTCTACGGCCTGTTCCGCTTCCTGGTGGAGTTTGTGCGCCAGCCGGACAGCCAGCTCGGTCTCTACTTCCAGGAGATCAGCATGGGCCAGATCCTCTCCACCCCGATGATTATCGCCGGTGCCCTGATGATTTGGGCCGCCTACAAGCGTCCGCAGTTGTTCGGTAATGCCGTGAAGGAGGCGAAATAATGCGAGCTTATCTCGACCTGATGCAGAAAATCCTCGATGAGGGGACCGTCAAGTCTGACCGTACCGGCACCGGTACTATCTCCCTGTTCGGCCATCAGATGCGCTTCAATCTGGCGGAGGGGTTCCCGCTGGTGACCACCAAGAAGTGCCACCTGCGCTCCATCATTCACGAGCTGCTCTGGTTCCTCAATGGCGATACCAATACCGCCTATCTGAAGGAAAACGGCGTCAGCATCTGGGATGAGTGGGCCGACGAAAATGGCGATTTGGGGCCGGTTTACGGTGCTCAGTGGCGCTCCTGGCCTGCGGCCGACGGCTCTGTCATCGACCAGATCCAGAAGGCGGTGGATGACATCAAGCACAACCCGGATTCGCGCCGTATCATCGTATCCGCCTGGAACGTGGGCGAACTGGACAAGATGGCGCTGGCTCCCTGCCACGCCTTCTTCCAGTTCTATGTGGCGGACGGCAAGCTCTCCTGCCAGCTCTATCAGCGCAGTTGTGATGTGTTCCTCGGCTTGCCGTTCAACATTGCCAGCTACGCCCTGCTGACCCATATGATGGCCCAGCAGTGCAATCTGGAAGTGGGTGACTTCGTCTGGACTGGCGGTGATGTGCACCTCTACTCCAACCACATGGAGCAGACTGCGCTGCAGCTATCCCGCGAGCCGCGCCCGCTGCCGACCCTGGTGATCAAGCGCAAACCTGACTCCATCTTCGATTACAAGTTCGAGGATTTCGAGATCGAGGGTTATGACCCCCATCCCGGCATCAAGGCGCCCGTCGCCATCTGACAGAAAGGCGCCATGAGGCGCCTTTTTTTATATATAAAAACATTTAAAAATCTCATTATTGGCTAACTTAGTTGTGAATATGACGCAGGCAAAAACCTGTTATAGGTAGGCCAGTTCTATTTTGCTTTCGATTTTTCCGATGTTTTTGGCTGCAAGAAACGATTTTCCATTGGTTGTTGCAGGCTATAGACTTAAATTCAAGTAATTTTGTGGAAAAATTAACCATGAGTGACGTAATCAAAAAGTTCCTGAAGCTGGAGGCCGCCTCCGGAATTATTCTGATCATGGCTGCCATGCTGGCAATGATTTTAGCCAATACCGCGCTGGCTGGCGGGTATCAGGCGTTTCTCGACACGCCGGTGCAGGTGCGCATCGCGGCCCTCGACATCAACAAGCCGCTGCTGCTCTGGATCAACGATGGCTTCATGGCGATCTTCTTCCTGCTGGTTGGTCTGGAAGTGAAGCGTGAAATGCTGGAGGGGGCGCTCTCGACCCGGGTTCAGGCGACCTTCCCGGCTATTGCGGCGGTTGGCGGCATGCTGGCTCCGGCCTTGATCTACGCCTTTTTCAACTATTCGGATGAAGTGGCGCGTGCTGGCTGGGCAATTCCGGCTGCGACCGATATCGCCTTTGCCCTCGGGGTGATGGCGCTGCTCGGCAAGCGGGTGCCGGTGAGCCTCAAGGTATTCCTGTTGGCGCTGGCTATCATGGATGACCTCGGCGTCATCATTATCATCGCGCTCTTCTATACCCAGCAGTTGTCGCTGGAGGCGCTGGCCGTCGGTATTCTGGCAACCCTCACCCTGCTTTGGATGAATCGCCGTGGTGAGGATCGGATCAGCCTCTACATGCTGGTCGGTCTGGTGCTCTGGGTGGCGGTGCTCAAGTCTGGTGTCCATGCGACGTTGGCCGGTGTGGTGGTGGGCTTTATGGTTCCGCTTAACGGCAAGCGTTACGCCTCGCCGCTCAAGTATCTGGAGCATCAACTGCACCCCTGGAGTGCCTATCTGATCCTGCCGTTGTTTGCCTTTGCCAACGCAGGGGTATCGCTGGAGGGGATTGGTCTCTCCTCCCTGCTGAGTCCGGTACCCATGGGGATCATGCTGGGGCTGTTTATCGGCAAGCCGCTCGGGGTGTTCACCATCAGCTGGCTGTCGGTCAAGCTGGGCATCGCCCAGTTGCCGCCCGGGGTCAACTTCAAGCAGATTTTTGCGGTCAGCATCCTCTGTGGCATCGGGTTCACCATGTCGATGTTTATCGCGTCGCTCGCCTTCGAGCACGGTGGGCTGGATTACGGCAGCTACTCTCGCCTCGGGATCCTGGTGGGCTCTACCATGGCGGCGGTAGTCGGCTATCTGGCCTTGCGCATGGCCCTTCCCAAGGGTGAAGGGGAACAGAGTACGGAGGGACTATGAAGCTGCATACAGGGTTGTTGATGCTGTTGTTGAGCCCCGCGGCATGGGCCGGCGGGCTGGAGGATTGCAAGCAGGACGCCACTTCGGCGAACTGCTCTGCCTATCTGAACGGAGTGGTAGACAGCGCCCTGCTGCTGGGGGACAAGCAGGCCAAGGCGCGCTTTGGCGAGACCTTCTCCGAGCGGGCGCTGAGCAGCCGGGCTGGCGAGATGGTCAAACGCTCCAACAAGCGTTATTGCGCTGACCGGATGCCGGACAAAGCACGCCTCAAGGCCAGTCTGATGGAGCAGTTTGGCGCGAACAAGGTTGACTCGGTTAGCGACATGTATGACATTCTGGCGGTTGAACTCAGCTGCTACCGGAGTCCGCGTCAAGCGGGAACCCCATCGGATGTCACACCTTAACTACAACCATCTCTACTATTTCTGGATGACTCAGAAGAAGGGCTCCGTTACCCAGGCAGCGGAAGCCCTTTTTTTGACCCCGCAAACCGTCACCGGTCAGATCAAGCTGCTGGAGCAGCGCCTCGGGGGCAAGCTGCTCAAACGCAAGGGGCGCTCTCTTGAGGCGACTGAGCTGGGCCAGCTGGTGTTTCGTTATGCCGACAAGATGTTCAGCCTCTCCTACGAGATGCTCGATATCGTCAACTACCGCAAGGAGAGCCAGATCCTGTTCGACGTCGGCATCGCCGATGCCCTCTCCAAGCGCCTTGCCAGCCGCGTGCTGCTCTCTGTCATCCCCAATGATGGTTCCATCCATCTGCGCTGTTTTGAATCGACCCACGAACTACTGCTGGAACAGCTGAGCGAGCACAAGCTCGACATGATCCTCTCCGACTGTCCGGTGGACTCCAGCCAGCATGCGGGGCTGCTCTCCAAACGGCTGGGCGGCTGTGGCGTCAGCTTCTTCTGCAAGGCGCCGCTGCCTGAGAAGCCCTTTCCTGCCTGTCTGGAGGAGCGCAAGCTGCTGATCCCCGGTCGCCGTACCGCCATGGGGCGTCAGCTGACCCAGTGGTTCGAGCAGCAGGGTGTCTCCCCCAGCATTCTTGGCGAGTTTGATGATGCCGCCTTGATGAAGGCGTTTGGCTTCTTCAATCAGGGCATCTTCATGGCCCCCACCATCTATCGGGAGGAGATCCTCGAGGGGGAGGGGGTGATGCTGATCGGGGAAACCCAGGATCTGATGGAGGAGTATTACGTCATCTTCGCCGAGCGGATGATCCAGCATCCGGCGGTGAAGCGGGTCTGCGAGAGCGATTTTACCTTTCTCTTTTCCGGCCAGGAGAACTTCTCCGCTATCCAGCCTGCCACCCTGTCGTTTTAAAACGGCGCGTCACCACGTATCATCGGCGATCAGTGGCAGAGGAGAGATGTGATGCAACTTGAAGAGATGGAAGCCAATGCGAGTCGGGCTGTGGCACTGCTCAAGGCGCTAGCCAACGAACGACGGCTGTTTATTCTGTGCCAGTTGCTGGAGCGGGAGCTGTCGGTAGGGGAGCTTAACGAGCGCTTGGGATTGAGTCAGTCGGCCTTGTCACAGCATCTGGCGCTGCTGCGGCGGGATGAGCTGGTGACGACGCGCAAAGAGGCCCAGACGGTCTACTATTCGCTGCGCAGCCATGAGGTGCGTGAAATGATCAGCTTGCTGCATCGACTGTATTGCAGCGCAGATAAATAAAAAACCGGCACTAAGGCCGGTTTTTTCAGCTTTTATCAGCAGTTGCTGATTAAGCCATAGCTTTGATCTGGGCAGACAGGCGGCTCTTGTGACGAGCAGCTTTGTTCTTGTGGATCAGGCCTTTGGTCGCCATACGATCCATGATCGGCTGAGCAACAGCGAAAGCGGCAGTCGCGGCAGCTTTGTCGCCAGAGGCGATAGCAGCGATGACTTTCTTCAGGTAGGTACGGGTCATGGAACGACGGCTGGCGTTGTGCTGACGGCGTTTTTCTGACTGAAGAGCGCGCTTCTTAGCAGATTTGATGTTAGCCAAGGTAAAACTCCTAAAACTGTCTTAGCGAGTGTATTGAAAAGGCCCGGAAATATGCCCTTCCAACCACATAATGTCAAATGATTTGTGCAAATAAACACCGCCTCCCGGTGGTGTGTCAGTAGGGAGACGGTTAAACTGTCGGCCGATTCTAGCAGCATTCTTTTCATTCTGACAGTTCCAGAGGCCTCGTCTTGAGTAAGAAATTGATCAAATCCGGCATGATAGTGTCCGGAATGACGCTGGCATCCCGCGTAATGGGCTTGGTTCGCGATGTGGTCATCGCCAATCTGCTCGGTGCCGGGGTGGCCGCAGACGTCTTCTTCTTTGCCAATCGCATTCCTAACTTTCTGCGTCGCCTGTTCGCCGAAGGTGCCTTCAACCAGGCCTTTGTTCCCGTGATGACGGAGTACAAGAAAAATGGCGATGAGGGGGAAGTGCGTGAATTGTTGGCCGCTGTGGCGGGCACGCTGGGGGGCATAGTGACTGTGGTCACCCTGCTTGGTGTGCTCGGTTCGGGTGTACTGACCGCGCTGTTTGGCTGGGGCTGGTTCTGGGATTGGCTGCATGGCGGCCCTGCAGCCGAGAAGTTCGAGCTCGCCAGTCTGATGCTCAAAATCACCTTCCCCTACCTCTGGTTCATCACCTTTACCGCCATGGCGGGGGCCATCCTCAACACCTTCGGCCGCTTTGCGGTCTCGTCGTTTACGCCGGTGTTTCTCAACATCACCATGATTGCGGCGGCCTGGTGGATTGCACCGCTGATGGACAAACCTGAGATCTCGCTGGCGATTGGTGTCTTTTTGGGCGGTTTGGTGCAGTTTTTGTTCCAGTACCCCTTTTTGCGCCAAATCAACATGCTGGTATGGCCCAAATGGGGATGGCATCACCCCGGGGTGGTGAAGATCCGCACCCTGATGATCCCTGCCCTGTTCGGTGTCTCGGTCAGCCAGATCAACCTGCTGGTCAACACCATGCTGGCTTCGTTCCTGGCGACCGGTGCCATCAGTTACCTCTACTACTCTGATCGCCTGCTGGAGTTCCCCCTCGGTCTGTTTGCAGTGGCCATCAGTACCGTGATCCTGCCTGCGCTGGCGAAGAAGCATGTGGATGCCGATCCGGCGGACTTCTCCCGCACCATGGATTGGGGGGTGCGGATGGTGATGCTGCTCGGCCTGCCCGCCATGATAGGCATTGCGGTGATGCGCGAGCCCATTTTGCGGGTGCTGTTCATGCGCGGCGAGTTCGGCCTGCATGAAGTGAGCATGTCGAGCGCCAGCCTGCTGGCCTCCACTACCGGTCTGCTCTCCCTGATGCTGATCAAGGTGCTGGCGCCCGGTTACTACGCCCGTCAGGACACCAAAACGCCGGTGCGGATCGGGGTGATGTCGATGATTGCGAACATGGTCTGCAACCTCATCTTCATCTACCCGCTCGGTTACGTGGGGTTGGCGCTCTCGACCGCCTGCTCGGGTACTCTGAATGCGGCTTTGCTGTTCAAGGGGTTGTACCAGCAGAGCGTCTATCGTCCCTCCCGCCATACCGGCGTGTTCTGCCTCAAGCTGCTGGTCGCCAGCGTGCTGATGGGGGGCGTGCTCGCCTATCTGTCGCCGGATCTGGCTCAGTGGGGTGCATGGAGCATGGGTAAGGCCAGTTTGCAGCTGACCATGCTGCTGTCGCTGGGGGCTGCGGTCTATGCCGTGGTGTTGCTGCTGCTGGGCATTCGGCCGCGTCACCTTAAATCGGGGCAGCAGTAGCCGTGATCCTGCGGCGCCATGGGGATAGTGCCTCATGGCGCCGCGGGGGGGCGTGATGGGCCCGTATAGTTGAAATCAGGCTATGAGGGCTGACCATGTCTGCTGCCTGATATATAATCCGCCGATTTCCATGGCAGCAACGCACAAGGCACTGATGGAGCTTATTCGCGGCATTCACAATCTCAAGCCCCGTCACCGGGGATGTGTATTAACCATTGGCAACTTTGATGGGGTTCATCAGGGTCACCATGCGGTATTGGCACGTCTCAAGGAGAAAGCGGCCCAGCTGGGATTGCCCGCCTGCGTCATGCTGTTTGAACCGCAGCCGCTGGAGCTGTTTGCCGGCACGGCGGCGCCCGCCCGGCTGAGCCGGTTGCGGGAAAAGTACGAAGCGCTGCAGGGGCTGGATATCGATCGCATGCTCTGCGTGCGCTTCAGCCACCGCTTCGCCGAGCAGGCGGCTTCGACCTTCATCGAGCAGTTGCTGGTGGAGAAGCTCGGGGTGCGCTATCTGGTGGTCGGCGATGATTTTCGCTTCGGCAAGGGGCGGGAAGGGGATTTCCACCTGCTGGAGGAGGCGGGCCATCGCTTCGGTTTCGAGGTGATCAGCACCCAGAGCTTCCAGCTCGAACGGCAGCGGGTCAGCAGCACCCTGGTGCGTGAAGCCCTTAAGGCGGGCCGGATGGCGGAGGTGGAGCTGATGCTTGGCCGCCCCTACACCATCAGCGGCCGGGTGGCCCACGGCGACAAGCTAGGGCGCACCATAGGTTTTCCCACCGCCAATCTGGCCCTCAAGCGTCAGGTGATCCCGGTCGGTGGCGTGTTTGCGGTGGAAGTGATATGTTCCGGCAAGACCTTCCCCGGTGTAGCCAATGTGGGTGTACGGCCGACCTTGAGCGGTACACAAGCCAGATTGGAAGTACATCTATTTGATTTTTCTGGTGATCTATATGGTCAGCAGGTCAAGGTGCTGCTTCGCCACAAGCTGCGCGAAGAGCAGAAGTTTGCCTCTTTCACTGCCTTGAAAGAGCAGATCGAACGAGATGCCCTGGCGGCCCGAGCCTGGTTCGGGCTGCCACAATTCAATTTACCCAGCACTCTTTTAGAAAAGAAGGGAACCCAGGACTGATGAGCGACTATAAACACACCCTGAATCTTCCGGAAACCGAGTTTCCGATGCGTGGCGATCTGGCCAAGCGCGAACCCAACATGCTGAAACGTTGGTACGATCAGGATCTCTACGGCGCTATTCGCCGCGCCAAAGCGGGCAAGCCTTCTTTCATTCTGCATGATGGCCCCCCCTATGCGAACGGCAATATTCACATCGGTCACTCGGTCAACAAGATCCTCAAAGACATCATCATCAAGTCCAAGGGCCTCTCCGGTTTTGATTCCCCCTATGTGCCGGGTTGGGATTGCCACGGTCTGCCTATCGAACTGAAAGTGGAAGGCATGGTCGGCAAGCCGGGCGAGAAGGTTTCCGCTGCCGAATTCCGCGCCGAGTGCCGCAAATACGCCAAGACCCAGATCGAAGCGCAGAAGACCGACTTCATCCGTCTGGGTGTGCTGGGTGACTGGGAACACCCCTACCTGACCATGGATTTTGGCACCGAAGCCAACATCATCCGCTCCATGGCCAAGATCGTTGAAAACGGCCACCTGCACAAAGGCTCCAAGCCGGTGCACTGGTGTACCGATTGCGGCTCCGCGCTGGCTGAAGCCGAGGTGGAGTACTACGACAAGAACTCTCCCTCCATCGATGTGCGCTTCAAGGCCGTCGATGAGGCGACCGTTACCGCCAAGTTTGACTGCGCCGAAGGCCACACCGGCAAGGGCCCGATCTCTGCGGTGATCTGGACCACCACTCCGTGGACCCTGCCAGCCAACCGCGCCATCGCCATGCACGCCGATCTGGATTACGCACTGGTGCAGGTTGAAGGTGAGCACCCCGAGCGTCTGATCCTGGCCGCCGAGCTGGTCAAGGATGTGATGGATCGCGCCGGTATCGAGAAGTTCCACAATCTGGGTTACGCCAAGGGCGCCGCACTCGAGCTGCTGCGCTTCAACCACCCCTTCTACAGCTTCGACGTGCCGGTGGTACTGGGTGACCACGTCACCCTGGATGCCGGTACCGGTGCCGTTCACACCGCACCTGGCCACGGTCAGGAAGACTTCGTGGTCGGTCAGAAGTACGGTCTGGAAGTGGCCAACCCGGTTGGCAGCAACGGTGTTTACCTGCCGGATACCGAACTGTTTGCCGGCCAGCATGTGTTCAAGGCCAATGCCTCCGTGATCGAAGTGCTGACCGAGCGCGGCGCCCTGCTGCACCACAAGGTGTTCAACCACTCCTATCCGCACTGCTGGCGTCACAAGACCCCGATCATCTTCCGTGCCACCCCGCAGTGGTTCATCAGCATGGAGCAGAAGGGTCTGCGCAAGCGCGCGCTGGAAGAGATCGAGCGCATCGAGAAGGACGGCATTGCCCAGCAAGGCCAGAGCGGCTGGGTACCGGCCTGGGGTAAAAACCGCATTCAGGCGATGGTCGAGAACCGTCCTGACTGGTGTATCTCCCGTCAGCGTACCTGGGGTGTGCCCATCTCCCTGTTCGTCCACAAAGAGACTCAGGAACTGCACCCGGAATCCGTGCGCCTGATGCACGAAGTAGCCAAGCGGGTCGAGCAGTCCGGCATTCAGGCATGGTGGGATCTGGACAAGGCGGAGCTGCTGGGTGCCGATGCCGACAACTACGAGAAAGTACCTGATACCCTCGACGTCTGGTTTGACTCCGGTTCTACCCATGCCTCCGTGGTTGATGCCCGTCCCGAGTTCAACGGCAAGCCAGCCGACATGTATCTGGAAGGCTCTGACCAGCACCGCGGCTGGTTCATGTCCTCCCTGATGATCGGCGTGGCCATGAAAGACAAGGCCCCGTACAACCAGGTGCTGACTCACGGTTTCACTGTTGATGGTCAGGGTCGCAAGATGTCCAAATCCATCGGCAACGTGGTCAGCCCGCAGGACGTGATGAACAAGCTGGGTGCCGACATCCTGCGTCTGTGGGTAGCGAGCACTGACTACACCGGCGAGATGACTGTCTCCGACGAGATCCTCAAGCGCTCTGCCGATGCTTATCGTCGTATTCGCAACACTGCCCGCTTCCTGCTGGCCAACCTGAACGGCTTCAATCCGGCGACCGACATGGTGGCGCCTGCCGACATGGTAGTGGTGGATCGTTGGGCTGTCGGTCGTGCCAAAGCGGTACAGGCCGAGATCATGGCAGCGTTCGATGAGTACAACTTCCACGGTGTAACCCAGAAGCTGATGCAGTTCTGCTCCATCGAGATGGGCTCCTTCTATCTGGACGTCATCAAGGATCGCCAGTACACCGCCAAGGCTGACAGCCTGGCCCGTCGCTCCTGCCAGACCGCCCTCTATCACATTGCCGAGGCCATGGTGCGCTGGATGGCGCCGATCATGAGCTTCACCGCTGATGAAATCTGGGCCCTGCTGCCGGGTGAGCGCGGCGAGTTCGTCTTCACCGAAGAGTGGTACGACGGCCTGTTCGGGCTGGAAGCGGGTGAAACCCTCAACGACGAGTTCTGGGCCGAGATCCTCACCGTGCGCGGTGAAGTGAACAAGGCGCTGGAAGTGGCTCGTGGTGAGAAGCGCATCGGCGGCTCCCTGCAGGCCGAGCTGACCCTGTTCGCCAAGCCGGAGCTGGCCGCTCGTCTGAACGCGCTGGCCGATGAGCTGCGCTTCGTGCTGCTCACCTCCAAAGCCAAGGTTGTGGAGGCTGACACTGCGCCGGAAGGCTCTGTGGCGACCGAGCGTGATGACCTGTGGCTGAGCGTGGCCCAGTCTGCCGCCGCCAAGTGCGACCGCTGCTGGCACCATGTAGAAGATGTGGGCACCATCGCGGGTCACGAAGAGATCTGTGGTCGCTGTGTGACCAACGTTGAGGGTGACGGCGAAACTCGTCAATTTGCCTGATGAACATAACTCAACATAAAAGCGGCCTGCGTTGGCTGTGGCTGGCAGTGCTGGCCTTTGTACTGGACCAGGCGAGCAAGCTCGCCGTGGTCAAGTTGCTGCCATTTGGTTACCCGGGGGTGGAGATCACCCCCTTCTTCAATCTGGTTCACGTCTACAACAAGGGGGCCGCATTCAGCTTTCTGGCTGATCAGGGGGGCTGGCAGCGCTGGTTCTTCGCGGTGCTGGCTTTTGCCATCTGTGGATTGCTGATCCACTGGCTACGCAAGCAGTCGGTGACCCAGCGTTGGAGCGGTATCGCCTATTCACTCATCATCGGCGGCGCTCTTGGCAACGTCTTTGATCGACTGGTGTTGGGCCATGTGGTCGATTTTCTCGACTTCTACTGGCAGCGTACGCATTGGCCGGCATTTAATCTAGCCGACAGCTTTATCTTTATCGGGGCCGCCATGATTGTGCTGGACGGGTTCCGTGGTGAGAAAAAGGAGCAGGCATGAGCCAGCAGATCACCGCTAACAGCAGCGTGCTGTTCCACTTCTCCATCAAGCTGGAAGATGGCTCGGTTGCCGACAGCACGGCGCTGCACGGCAAACCTGCCCGCCTGCGGATGGGCGATGGCAGCCTGACCCCCACCTTCGAGCAGTGCCTGCTGGGGCTGAGCGAAGGGGAGAGCAAGAGCTTCACGCTGGCGCCGGAAGAGGCCTTTGGCCTCTCCAACCCCGACAACATCTACCATCTCGACCGTGCCAAGTTTGGCGCCGATGTGGAGCCAAAAGTTGGCACCATCATCCTGTTCGATCAGCCTAACGGTAGCGAGCTGCCGGGCATCATCCGGGCGGTCGCCGGGATGTCGGTGACGGTCGACTTCAACCATCCGCTGGCCGGTCATACCGTCACCTTCGAGGTGGAGATCCTGGGCGTTGATGATGAGGAGAAGGTGCATTAATGGATATTCTGCTGGCTAACCCACGTGGCTTCTGCGCCGGTGTCGATCGCGCCATCAGCATTGTCGAGAGCGCGCTGGAGAAGTTTGGGGCCCCCATCTATGTCCGTCACGAAGTGGTGCATAACCGCTATGTGGTGAACAAGCTGAAAGAGGCGGGCGCTGTCTTCGTCGAGGAGCTGGACGAGGTGCCGGACGACAGCATCGTCATCTTCTCTGCTCACGGCGTGGCCAAGACAGTGCGCGAGATGGCCAAGTCCCGCTCCCTCAAGGTATTCGATGCCACCTGTCCGCTGGTGACCAAGGTGCACATGGAGGTTCATCGCGCCAGCCGCAAGGGCTCCGAGGCTGTGCTCATCGGCCACGCCGGTCACCCCGAGGTGATCGGGACCATGGGGCAGTACGAGAATCGCGAAGGCGGAATGTATCTGGTAGAAACACCGGAAGATGTGGCCAAGCTCAAGGTAAAGAATCCGGATGACCTCTGCTTCGTCACCCAGACCACCCTGAGCGTGGATGAGACCTCTGACGTCATCGATGCGCTGCGCAAGCACTTCCCCAAGATCCAGGGGCCGCGCAAGGACGATATCTGCTACGCCACCCAAAACCGTCAGGATGCGGTGCGGGAGATGGCGGGGCTGGTGGACGTCATGCTGGTGGTGGGGTCTCGCAACTCTTCCAACTCCAACCGTCTGCGCGAGCTGGCCGAGAAGGTGGGTGCCAGAGCCTATCTTATCGACGATGCGTCGATGATCGAGGCGAGCTGGCTGGAAGGCGTGAAAGCGATCGGCGTCACTGCAGGTGCATCCGCCCCCGAGGTGCTGGTGCAGTCTGTGATTGCACGCCTGCGGGAGTTGGGTGGCAAGGTCGTCGCCGAGCACCCCGGTCGCGAAGAGAACGTGGTGTTTGAGGTACCACCCGAGCTGCGGATCCTCTGATCCCTGTCATCTTGCTAGATGTCGGTTTATTGCCAGAGCCACCTCGTTGAGGTGGCTTTTTTGGTCCCAACGAGTCCTTTTTGCATGTTCGCAACCAGATCGCAGCAAAAATTGATGATGTAGCTCGAACTTTTGCATTGCCGGGATTGAAACCCCAAGTGCCCGGCATAGACTTGCCAGCAAGCCCTTATTCTGGCTTAGCACACATGGAGTGTGTCTGTCCTCCTGGAACAGATCAGAGCGAAACAGGATGTTTTTGCGTTCAGGTTTTAGCCTTATCGAGCTTATGGTGACCATAGCGCTCGTCTCTTTGTTACTCACGTTGGGGGTTCCTTCCTTCAGCGCTTTGTTGCGCACCATTTCTCTCAATACTCAGGCCAACAACTTTGTTGCAGCTATCAACCTTGCCCGCTCGGAAGCCATTCGTCGCAACACGGTAGTGATCCTCTCCGCTGCTGCCGATAACCTGACCCAGCATCACTGGGAGGCCGGTTGGCAGATCTGGGTTGATGGCAACGGCAACGGCATACTGGATAATGGTGAGTTGTTGCGAGACTTTCCCGATATGGGGAGTGGAGTCCTGAGCAGCAATACCTCCCTGCTGCGTTTTAATAGCGAGGGTTTTCTTGATGGTCGTACTCCCTTGGCCCGGGTATTTTCTCTGCGTCCCGATGAGTGCAGAAATGAGGCCTCCCGTGATATCAACATCACAGTCGCTGGTCGCCCCTCCATTACCGAGGCTAGTTGCCCATGATGCGAGAACGGGGTTTGTCACTGCTTGAAATAATGATCTCGGTACTGGTGCTCTCCATCGGTATTCTGGGGATGGCTACTCTGCAACTGCAGGCTCTCAAGAGTAACCAGTCGGCGCTGACGCGTACCGAGGCGACCCAGTATGCATACATGATCAACGATATGATGCGGGCTAATCGCAGCGCGGCTCTGAACGGGCAATACAATATCGACTTGGGCGAAACTGTCTCGGGTAGCTCTATGGCGGTTCAGGATCTGCTGCACTGGAAGCGGGTCGTGGCCGAGCTACCAGGTGGCGATGGCGCCGTATCGGTCAGTGCCGGAAGGGCCACCATCACTATTCAGTGGGATAGCAGTCGGCTGTCGACTGATCCAGCGTCGCGCAGCATGATCCTGAGGACGGACCTATGAGCAGGAGCGGTTTGCCGCTACACCAGCACGGGATCGGCTTGGTCGAGGTGATGATCGCCCTGGTGCTCTCGCTGATAACGGTGGGGGTCATGATTCAGGTGTTTCTCGGCAATCACAAAACCTATCTCACTGGCGAGGCCATTGCCCGGGTGCGGGAAGATAGCGGATTTGCCACCAATCTGCTGCAAAAAGAGCTGCGTATGGTGGGCTATCAGGGGTGTCTCAGCAAGCAGGGGGTCAATATCACCAATACCCTCAATAACAGTACGGCACTGCCCTACAACTTCACCACCTTTTTGCGTGGTTACGACAATGTGACGTCCACTTTGCCAGCCGAGCTGTCTGCTCTGTTCAGCGGTTCCGAGCCCAGACCCATGCCGGGTAGCGATATCCTGTTGGTTCAGGGGCCGGTTGGGGTTGGGGTTCCGCTCAGTCGTGATAATCATAACAGTGCCGCCCAGCTGTTTGTGCAGCAGCTATCCAGCAAGGCCGACTATTGTGGTTCCGGCGCACAGGGTTATAGCGATCTGTGCGAGGGAGATATCGTCATGGTCTCCGACTGTCAGAAGGCCAGAATATTTCAGGTCACCAAAGTACAGGGCGTGGCAGGGGGGCGTGAGGTCAATATCGTCCACTCCAATGACAACAAATATACGCCAGGCAATGCCAGCAGTTCCTGGGGGGGGGCCAGCAGCCCACCCGAGGAGCGATTCGGTCTTGGCTCGGTCGTGAACAGGGTGGAAACCCGTCTCTACTATATCGCCCGCCCCTCTGCCAGCAGCCCCTACGCGCTTTATCGCAAGAACGGGGTGGCTGCAGGTATGCCCCTTATCGAAGGGGTTGCCAATATGCAACTTACATTCGGTGAGGATCAGAACCGGGATCGTGCGGCAGATCGCTACGTGAGCGCCGCAGGTAATCCAAACTGGGACAATGTACTGGGGATTGGAGTGCAACTTTTGATGCGCAGCAACCAGGGTAATGTGGTGTCGTCTCCGCAGGCCCTTAGCTTTGCCGGAGCCACCTTCCGGGCGACCGATCGCAACTGGTACTGGGTCGCCGAAACCACAGTTGCGCTGCGCAATCGGCTACCTTGAGGAGCCCAGTCATGATGGATCGACAGCAGGGGATGGCGCTGGTGATCAGCCTGATTTTTCTGGTCATGGTGAGCCTGCTGGGTATGGCCAGCATGCGTGGGGCGCAGTTGCAAGAGAAGATGGCGGGTAACCAGAAAGAGGCACTGCAGGCATTGCAGGCGGCAGAAGCGGGCCTGCGCGCTGCCGAGCGCTATATCGAGGCTGGCAACTCGGGTCCCTATGACAACAGCGCGGGCCTGTATGAATTTATCGACACCGCGGTGGATCCTGCCTCCCCTTCGACCGCCTGGCGTACCTATACCAACAGTGGTCTGGCGGGGCGCGCTCCCGAATACTTTATCGAACGGTTGCCCTATACCCAGGGGGGGAGCGAGGATCTGGCAGTCGATGAGCCCATCAGTGAGCGTCGTCTATATCGTATTACTGCAAGGGGATTTGGTCTCTCTGACGAGAGCCGGGTGCTGTTGCAATCGACCTATAGTCGCTAGGAGGCGGTGTATGGGCAAACTTGGTTTTGGCCTTTCAGTGATGCTCTGCTGTGCTTCGGCACAGGCGGCGCTCGATATTGCCCAGGTTCCCCTCTATCTCGGCACCCGGGCCGATCCCAATATCATGTTTACCCTGGATGATTCGGGCTCGATGCATTTCGAGTTGATGCCGGAGGGGTTGATTGAGAACAGCGCTCGCTACGTCTACCCCAGAGCCGACAATGTCTATGGCAGCGAGGATTATGACAACCGGACCGTGACTTTCACCAGCAATAACGACCGCAATGCCTATACCCGCTCAAGCAACAACAACAAACTCTACTACAACCCGCAGCAGAGCTATCGGCCCTGGGCCAAGGCGGATGGTACCCCGATGGCGAATGCCAGCATCAGCTGTGCACCGCACAACCCCTTCAATACCGCCGCCGGCTGTCGTGATCTGACCAAGAACAACCGCTCCAAGTCCCTGCGTTACTACACCGGATTCTCTTCCACCGATTACAAAGATGACGAGACCTTCTGGCCAGCCGTCTACTTTGCCTACAAAGGCAGTGGTGACGTGAAGAAAGTGAGCAGTTATACCCGGGTCGAGATAAAGTCCGGCAGCACCTATGGCGGGCGGCCCAATCGCAGTGATTGTAAGAGCGCCCCCGTTTGTACTTATGACGAGGAGATCCAGAACTTTGCCAACTGGTATACCTACTACCGCTCCCGGATCCTAGCGGCTCGTGCCGGGGTCGGCCGTGCCTTTGCCAGCCAAGGGCAGGCCCTCCGGGTGGGGTTTGCCACCATCAATGCTAGCGGCAGTGTGATCCGCGGGGTAGCGCCTTTCTCCGGAACCGATCGCAGCGCCTTTTTCAGCGACCTTTACAGCCGCGATATTCCGGCCGCCGGCACGCCGCTGCGCACCAGTCTGAAGGACGTGGGGGAGTACTTCTCCCGCACTGACAAAAACGGCCCCTGGGCGGCCAGTGCCGGCAGCACCTTGCCCCACCTCACCTGCCGGCAGAGCTACAACATCCTGATGACTGATGGCTACTGGAACGGAAATTCTCCCTGGGTCGGCGATCAGGACAAAGATAGCATCGAGAATACGCTGGCCGATGTGGCCTACCAGTACTGGAAGACCGATCTGCGCCCCGATCTCGCCAACAAGGTGCCGACCAGCACGGCGGATCCGGCCAATTGGCAGCATCTGGTCAACTTTACCGTCGGGCTTGGCGTCAACGGTTCCCTCAATCCTGCCAACGGTATCCCGAGCCGTTGGCCCAATCCCCATGATCCGGATGACAAGGAGTACAAGAATGCGACCTACATTCCGGAGTACAAGATTGATGACCTGTGGCACGCGGCACTCAACAGCAAGGGGAGCTTTTTCAGCGCGGCGGATCCGGATACCTTCGCCGCAGCCCTGAGCAGCACCCTGGCCCAGATCGCGGCCCGCAACAGCTCCGCCAGCTCGGTGACTGCCAACGCAACCCGGCTGGACAGCAATACCCACATCTACCAAGCCCGCTATAACAGCGGCGACTGGTCGGGGCAACTGGTCTCGATCCCGCTGAACAGCGATGGCACCCTTGGGGAGATCGCCTGGGATGCAGCTACCTTGATCCCCGAGCCTTCAGCACGCAATATTTTCACCCGGCAAGACGGTGTCGGCATCCCCTTCCGTTGGGATACGCTGAATGTGGCCAACCGGGCTCTATTCAATGTTGCTGGTGACAACCAGGGAGAAAGCCGCGTCGCCTATCTGCGCGGTGAGCGCAGTGGCGAGCAGCGCAATGGCGGTGCGTTTCGCAATCGTAGCGATCTGCTTGGAGACATCATTAATTCAGATCCCGTCTATGTGGGCAAGCGTGATTACGGTTACAGCAGTGCAGCCGGTCTGACCCAGCCAGAGCGGGAGGGTTACCAGGCTTTTCTAGACTCAACGGCGATTACCCGCCGCCCCCCCATGCTCTATGTCGGTGCCAATGACGGTATGCTGCACGGATTTCGAGTCTCCGACGGTGTCGAGCGGCTGGCCTATATCCCGTCCAGCCTGCTGGGCGAGCTGACTCAGTTGACCAGACCGAATTACAGCCATCGCTACTATGTGGATGGGACGCCCAAGGTGGGCGATGCCTATCTGGGCAGTCGCTGGAAGAGCATCTTGCTGGGATCCACTGGTGCCGGTGGCAAGGCGGTATTTGCCATCGATGTGACGGCCCCGGATAACTTCACCGCAGATAAGATGCTGTGGGAGTTCACCAATAGCGAAATGGGGGTTGCACTGGCGGCACCCACTTTGGTCCGGGTCAAAGCCGACAACAAATGGGTTGCTCTGGTTGCCAATGGTTACAACAGCACCAGCCAGACTGCGAGGCTATTTGTGCTGGATCTGGCAACTGGCGCCATTATCAAGGAGATCGATACCCAGGTGGGGTCGGCCAGCGAGCCCAATGGTTTATCTTCCCCCTTACCGGTAGATCAAGACGGGGACAGGGTTGTCGACTATGTCTATGCCGGTGACCTGCACGGCAATCTGTGGAAATTCGATCTGACCGGCAACAACAGTGCCCAGTGGGGAAGTGCATTGAAAACGGGCAGCAAGCCCACGCCGATGTTTCAGGCCTGTAATGGTAGTTGCAGTGCCAGTACGCGTCAGCCGATTACCATGCGCCCTTTGGCTATTCGTCACCCTAAGGGGGGGGTTATGGTAATGATGGGGACTGGCAGTTATTTTACCAATGATGACAAACTGGTTCTCGCCACGCCGAGGCTGGAAGCGGTGTACGGTATCTGGGATACGGGGGCTACCGTGCTCAGTAGCCAGCTGTTGCAGCAGAGCATCACCCATGAGTTTGTGGCCAACGGCACCACTATCAAGTTCAACGTGAGGGTTGTCTCCAACCGGAATGTCAATTACACCAGCCAAAAGGGTTGGTATCTGCTATTGAAATCGCCAAGCTTGAGCAAGGGGGTAGGGGAACGGGCTGTCTCCGAGATGCTCTATCGGCATAAGCGTTTAATTTTCAACACATTGATTCCGTCAGCGGATGCCTGTGATTTTGGTGGCCGCTCCTGGCTGATGGAGCTGGATCCCATCTCGGGTGCCAGACTAACCTACTCGGTGTTTGACGTTAACGGCGACGGGGCTGTTAACGATGATGATTATGTCGCGATCAAGGATGATGCTGGTAATGACATCAAGGTACCTGTCAGCGGGAAACAGTTTGATGAGCTCACCACGACGCCAAGCGTGGTGGAGGATGCCGAGATGGAGCGAAAATATATCAGCGGCTCCAGTGGTAATATCTCGGTCACGCTGGAAGAGGGGGCAGGCGATCTGGGTGGCCGTCAGTCCTGGTTGCAACTGGAGTAGAGGTTGGCATGGAACGTGGTTTTACCCTGATTGAGTTGATGATAGTGGTCGCAGTGGTCGCCATTCTGGCCGCGATCGCATATCCCAGTTACAACAACTACATGGCGGCAGCCAAGCGAGCCGAAGCTAAGGCCGTATTGCTGGAAGCTGCACAATATCTGGAGCGGGAGTTTACCGCCAGCGGCAATTATGACGCAGGTAACCTGACCTCTGCCGGCCTGGCGACCCTACCGAGGGATGGTGGTGCTGCTTATTACAATGTGGCGCTCAATGCCAGTGGGGCACGTTATACCCTGACCGCTATTCCGACCGGTGTGATGAATGGCGATCCCTGTGGATTGTTGACCCTCGATCAGAGCGGACTGCAGGGGGTATCACGAGCCACCATGACAGCCACCGAATGCTGGTAGCGTTCAGTTCCAGCACTCGGCAGGGTGCTTGATGTCGGCCTTGTTGATAGTCAGGGTATCACAGGCCGTGCTGCCAGCCTTGTCACCGACCTGGGCCCCCTTGCTGGTGGCTACCAGTGTGTAGGCGGTGGCGGTGGCGCCAGAAATGCTAAAGGTGTAGTAGTCGCTGGTTGGGTTGCCCACACTGGCTATCGCACTGCTGTAACTGGCATTGGAGATGCGAAATTCTTCCTGTTTGAGCTGCATGGTCAACAAGCCCTTGATGGCATCGGCTCGACGAGATTTACGCAGACCGTCGGTAAAGCTCGGGTAGGCGACAGCAGCAATAATGGCAACAATGGCAACGACCACCATCAATTCCAGCAGGGTGATTCCAGATTGTTTGATTCTCATGGGCGCGGCAGGGTTCGTTAAACAGGTAGATACTATAGGATAGTACTTACCTCATACTCTACTGGCATGAGCGAAAAGAAAGGAGTATTTAGCCAATGGAATTCACAGAGGGGCGCTCAGCCGGTTTTACCATGATTGAATTGATGATCGCCATGGCTCTGGTCGCCCTGCTACTAACCGTGGCTATTCCCAGTTACCAGTCATTGCGCCAGGAACAGATGGTCAAGGCGGCTACCCAAGCTGTTTACACGGATATCATGCTGCTCAAGTCTGAGGCTATCAAACGTAATAAACCGATTATCTTCAAGATATTTAATGCGGGGCAGGCCAATTGGTGCTATCGCATAGCTCTTGATTCTACATGTAATAGCTGCATGGATTCATGTTCTGCTATTGAAGGTCGCAAGGGCGTCGATGCCAGCGAGTTTAAGGGTATTACTCTGACTACAAACTATGAGTTATCCGGTTCTGAACATGCTCTTGAAATCAATAATCGCAGAGGCTCATTCAAAGATCTTCACGGCAGTGGCGGTTTGGGCAATGGTTCTATTTGTCTGAAGAACGGTGCCTCTGAGCACAGGGTTATTATTGCCACGAATGGCCGAGTGAGAACCGAGCCTGTAACGGGGAGCTCTCCATGCGATTAGGTCTGGCACGAGGCTTTAACATAGTCGAGTTAATGGTGGCCATGGTCGCAGGTTTGTTTTTGGTCGCGGCAGTAACATCCTTGTTCGCCACTATTCTCAAGGCCAATCAAACATCGATGCAGGTGAGTCGTCTAAATCAGGAACTGCAAAGTATCACCGATATGATTGCCCGCGATGTACAGCGAACCGGTTACGACCAGGCTGCGACTGCATTCCTCGGTGCTGCATCGGGTGTCAAATCGCCATTTTATTTTGATACCACCAGCGATTTGAGGAGTGAAACGATCAGTGGCTCCAAGATTTATCGCTGTATCAGGCTGAAATACGATGATGATAACAATGGAATACTTGGTACCAATGAAACCTTTATTTACAGCTACGACAGTGCTGACAAAGGGGTACAACTTGGTTCCAGTTGCAGCACAGGTAATTTACTTAGCACCGATGACACTATTGAGGTGACTGACCTGACTTTTTCGCTCCTTGGAAGCAGTGCCTCGGCTGGCGCGAGAACGGTACGTTTGAGCATATCGGGTCAGTTAAAGGCGAATCCCGCACTTAAACTCACCCTGCAGCGTGATATCAAGCTGCGTAACGACGGGTATTGATGCCATGAAACGTCATCTTGGCTTTACCACATTCACTATTACGCTATTGCTTATTGTGATCCTGCTTGGCATTTCATTGCTGGCGGGCAAACTGATGGTAGCAGACCGTCGTGTCAGTCTTAATGAAGTACAGTATCGCCAGGCACTTGCACTGGCCGAGCTGGGCCTCTCGGATGGGGTTGGACGGCTCACGCAAGATGCTGCTTGGCGTACCCCTAGTAGCGGTATATCTATCACTGTTTCAGCTGGAAATTATACCCTGCAGGCACAGGACGAACCGGCAGTGGTTGTCGGTGGGGCGAATGTAGTTCCTGTTAGAGTGCGCGCTATGGCGAGCTTGGTGGACAGTACTGCCAATGCCGAGGTTGAAATTAAGGCCATCAAGATAAGCGTATTGGCGGGCACACCGGCGGCCCCTCTGACGATTGCTGGTGGCATGGCAGTATCCGGCAACTTTACAGTGGTGGCTAACCCCAACGGTGGAGGACCGGGCGTCCCGCTATCAGTCTGGACAAATGGCAATGTGGATTTGACCAATGGTTCTGGCCAGACCTGCCATCAGGGGGACTACAGCGGCGGGTGCAGTGCTTACATTAGTCAGAAGGGCGATAAACAGTCGGACATAAAAGACAATGATACTGCATTCCCCACTGATCTGGTCTGGTATCTGTTCAATGAAAATGACGACGCTACAGGGTGGGCCAATCTGGAGTCGCGAGCAGTACAACTACTGAAAAATTGTGATTCGCTTTCGACGGCATCGAGCGGCCTGATTATTGTCGATGGAGACTGTAAACCGGGTGGGTCAATTGGGTCTACATCTGCGCCTGTAGTACTCATCGTGCGCAATGGCAATCTGACAGTAAATGGGAGCGCCACCATCTATGGACTGGTGTTTGCCTATTCATCCACACCTGCAACTACGACTACCGATATCAGCTTGAAAGGGGGGGCCATCGTCAATGGTGCTGTAGTGGCCAACTATCAACTGGGCAAAACGGCTAACGGTACCTTTGATGCCAAGTATGATCAGGCGGTGTTGAGCAATATCGAAAATGGGGCGGCGTTTCAGAGCATCAATCTGGTGCCTGGTAGCTGGCGCGATTGGTAGGAGCATGTATGAAACCGCACAAGGGATTTGGGCTGTTAGAGATTTTGATCACTCTGGTTCTGCTGGGGGTGGGGGTTGCTGGACTGGTGGCTATGTCTCGTTCATTGCTCAATACCTCTCAGGATAGTCGCCGCTATGAAGTAGCCATGCGGCTGGCGGAGTCAAAGCTGGATGCATTTCGTACCTTCAATGGGGTGGTGAGTGCGGTTTCTCCGCTCACTGCCTATAACAGTATCGCGGCCGGTTCCAGCTCGGCCACTCCTCCCGATGGTGGTGGGACTTATGCTCTTACTTGGTCTGTCAGTAACCAGTACTGGAATGGTTCTGCTTGGCAAACGGCTATCCCGGCGGGTTACTTGCGTGCCTACCCTGGCCGAAAGGTGGTTAATGTAACCGTCAGCTGGAGTGACAGCGTCGGGCAGTCTCATTCCTTGCTGCTTTCTGGCGCTGTATCGCCGGTGGAGTCGTTAACCCAGAATCAGTTTAACGGGGGGCTGGATACCAGTCGCGAACCGCCCCATGTGGTTTATACCCCCGGGGTTGCGCCTGATGTCATTTCCATCCAGATTGACCAGGAAGGGCGCAAACAAGAGACCAGCAAGCCATTGCCCACCGTGACCTCCAAGGACGGTACTGTCGGCAAATTGGTGCAATTCGAGACAGTTACCTATAAGCCAGACAATGGTGGCAATACCCAACAGGTGCTGCAGGATCTGGCATCGGTTTCCTGTTCCTGCAGCTATGGCTCGAGCGTTAATGCCTACTTGCCAGGTAAGGCCATTTTGACCAGCAGCAATCTGTTGTACTGGAACGTGGGCTCTCAGGTTACCAAGCAGACCGGGGTACTTAATAGCAGTGTCAGAGATCAACCGAGTCTCTGCACCAGCTGCTGCAAGGATCATTTCGATGGTAGCGGCAGCAGTTTCGAGCAGTTTTACGCTCCACTCAATACCAGCCGACTGCGCTACAACAGTGGCCTCTCATCGGTCAATAGCGGCGATTATGTGGATGCCTGCCGCTTTGTCAGGCTTGATGGCTACTATCGTCCCCTGCCGGACTGGAACCTGATCAAAGTTATCGTGACCAGCGCTGATTTTCTTGCCAAGCCCGCAAACCAGACTAGCTATCAGAACTACATCAAGTACGTAGTTACTACCTACATCACCTGGCAGAAGAACATTCTCAACTGGACCGCAAACCCCACGGCTACGGCGCCGACGATCACCGAGTTTGCGGATTGGTTGCCTGCCAATGCTGCGACAGGAGGAGATACCAGCACCAAGATCACCATGAATACGGGGACCGCCCAGTTGATTGCCAGAGGTATCTACGTGGATCTGCTCTCGCCAGACAGTCTCGCGAAGCTCGATCTGACTTCTCAGGATCTGTTGGCCAAGGTCCCGTTTCAGGATATCAATCTGACCATGCTGGCGGAGTGGAGTCTGGTGCCATTGAGTGGCCAGTTGACTGGCAGTGCCTCTGACTATGTCGGTGTGACCAACGAGCCGGTCAAGACTGTCGTTGATCTTGGCAGCTATTATTTTGGTAGCTATAGCCGTGGCTATCTGTCCGCCAAGAAGAGCACCAAGGATGCATCCAACGTGTTGCAAAGTGCATCGATCAAGGTGACTGCCTATCAGGGTAACTCGGGGATCACCGCTTCGCTTATCTCACCGGTAGACCGAAATGAGGCCAAGGTCGCCATCATGCCTATCTCGGTCGATACCAGCTCCCAGACGGTGCCAACCCTCACGGTATCAGGGCGGATCGAGTGCCTAGAAAAAGTCAGTAACAAGGATTCATCGCCTACGGCGTGCAATAAGAATACCTTTAACGGGCTGAATCCGCCCACTACGACTACTAGTGGTGCCACTTGCCGTATTGATAAACCCCAAGCTAACAACCAGCCGGCCACCTATGTCTGTACTGCTCCGCAAAACAGTACTCTGGTGATAAGTTTTTCTTATAGTGCCCAGGGCAATACAGCCTATTTGCTGAAGCCCGCTTCTCTGAGCATTGCCATGACACCGCCTGCCAACGGTCAGGTGATTAGCGGTCCTTGTGCCCTGCTGGTGGACAATGGTGTAACCAACGCAACCAATCTAAGTTGCACCCCTTGAATCCGGGGCGCTGGCACAGCCAGCGCCTTTTCTTTATCATTCCCCATCATTTTCGAATACAAGATGCATCGCCATGGCAAAAGCCCTCTCTCTGATGCTTGCCCAGTTGAATCTGACGGTAGGCGCCATCGAAGATAACACTGACAAAGTGCTCGCTGCGGCGGCTCAGGCCGAGCGGCAAGGTGCCGATCTGCTGGTCTGCTCCGAGCTGGCCCTGACCGGCTATCCTCCGGAAGATCTGCTACTGCGCGCCGACCTGATGGTCCGGGTGGAAGCCGCGCTGACCCGCATCGCGGCATGGCAAGGTGCTTGCGCCATTCTGGTGGGCCATCCCTGGCGTGAAGGGGAGGCGCTCTATAACGCCGCCTCCCTCTATGAGCAAGGCAAGCTGATTGCCCGTTACTTCAAGCAGGACTTGCCCAACTACGGGGTATTCGACGAGAAGCGCTACTTCACCGCCGCGACCGAGACTTGTGTGGTGCCGTTCCGTGGTCACCAGCTGGGGATGCTCATTTGCGAAGATTTATGGCAGCCGGGTCCGGCGCTGGCCGCTAAGGCCGCGGGGGCAGAGCTGCTGCTCACTATCAATGCCTCGCCCTATGATCAGGAGAAACCCTGGATCCGCCGCGAGCTGATGGCCGAGCGCTGCGATCAGACCGGTCTGCCACTGGTTTACCTCAATCAGGTATGCGGTCAGGATGAGCTGATTTTCGACGGCTGCTCCAAGGTGTTCAGCAGCCAGGGCGAGTTGACCCACAAGCTGGCCCCGTTTGCCGAAGAGCTGGCGCTGGTACGTTTTGCTGATGGTCAGCCGGTGAAGGAGCGGGAACCCGCTGCGCCGCTCGAGCCGTTGGCCGAGACCTATCAGGCGCTGGTGCTGGCAGTGCGCGACTACGTTACCAAGAACGGCTTCCACGGCGCTGTGCTGGGCCTATCTGGCGGCATCGACTCGGCGCTGACGCTGGCCATTGCGGCCGATGCCATCGGGGCCGACAAGGTGCAGGCAGTGATGATGCCGTTCCGCTACACCGCCCAGATGAGCGTGGAGGATGCCAAGGAGCAGGCTGAGCGGATGGGGGTGGAGTTCAATATCATCTCCATCGAGCCCATGTTCGAGGGCTTTATGGCCCAGCTGGCACCGCTGTTTGAAGGGACTGCCCGCGACACCACCGAGGAGAACTTGCAGGCGCGCTGCCGTGGCGTGCTGTTGATGGCGCTCTCCAACAAGCGTCGCCGTATCGTGCTGACCACCGGCAACAAGAGCGAGATGGCTGTCGGCTATGCGACTCTTTATGGCGACATGGCCGGTGGCTTCGATGTGCTGAAAGATGTGCCCAAGACGCTGGTGTTCAAGTTGTGCGAGTATCGCAACTCGGTCGACTACGTGATCCCGCAGCGGGTTATCGACCGCCCCCCTTCGGCAGAATTGGCGCCGGATCAGGTGGATCAGGACAGTCTGCCCCCGTACGACATCCTCGATGCGATCCTCAAACGCTATGTGGAAGAGGATGCCTCGGTCGCCGACATGGTGGCAGAAGGGTTCGAGGAAGCGGTGGTACGCAAGGTGATCCGGTTGGTGGATCTCAACGAATACAAGCGCCGTCAGGCGGCGGTCGGGCCCCGCATCACGGCTCGCAACTTTGGTAAGGATCGCCGTTACCCCATTACTTCCGGGTTCGGTAAACAGAACTGGTAAGGAGTCACCATGAAGAAGATTGAAGCCATCATCAAACCGTTTAAGCTGGACGATGTGCGCGAAGCCCTGGCCGAGATCGGCATCAACGGCATGACCGTCTCCGAAGTCAAAGGCTTCGGTCGCCAGAAGGGTCACACCGAGCTCTATCGCGGTGCCGAATATATGGTCGACTTTCTGCCCAAAGTGAAAGTGGAGCTGGTGGTACAGGACGAGGATCTCGATGCCTGTCTGGAAGCGATCCAGAATACCGCCCGCACCGGCAAGATTGGTGACGGCAAGATCTTCGTCTGCGAGGTGGAGCGCGTCATTCGTATCCGTACCGGCGAAGAGAACGAAGACGCTATCTGATGTCGTTTTTGCCTCGTTATGTTCAGGAGAGCAAAACAAGTTCTGCTCTGATGTCCCGAAAGCGCATAGTGGCGGTGGCCGGCCTGCTGGCAGTACTCACTGCGTGCAGTACCCGCCCGCCGGCCCAGCCGGAAAATCTGTGCCAGATCTTTCGCGAGAAGCCGGAGTGGCACAAGGCCGCGCTCAAGATGAACGAGAAGTGGGGGACGCCGATCCATGTGGTGATGGCCATGATGTATCAGGAATCCTCCTTCGTGCACGATGCCCAGCCGCCGATGCAGTATTTCCTCTTCATCCCGACCGGGCGGGCCAGTTCGGCCTACGGCTATGCCCAGGTCAAAGATGAAACCTGGGCCGACTACCAGCGGGAAACCGGCAACGGCTGGAGCGATCGCGACGACTTTGCCGACGCCATCGACTTCATGGGCTGGTACACTCACAAGGCCCAGCGGCTGAACGGCACCTCCAAGTGGGATGCGTATGGCCAGTATCTCAACTATCACGAAGGGTGGGGTGGCTATCGGCGTGGCAGCTACCGCAGCAAGGGATGGCTTATGAAGACATCCCGCAAGGTGGAGGCCCGCGCCCAGCGCTACGGCGCCCAGTATCGACAATGCAAGGATCAGCTCTCCAGCGGGGGCTGGTTCTGGTAACCAAATCAGGAGTCAGAAATGCCGTTATTGGACAGTTTTACCGTTGACCACACCCGCATGGCTGCGCCGGCGGTGCGTGTTGCCAAGACCATGCAGACCCCGAACAAGGACACCATTACCGTGTTCGACCTGCGTTTCTGCGTGCCGAACCAGGAGATCCTCTCCGAGCGCGGCATCCACACCCTCGAGCACCTGTTTGCCGGTTTCATGCGTGATCACCTGAACGGCAATGGGGTGGAGATCATCGACATCTCCCCCATGGGTTGCCGTACCGGCTTCTACATGAGCCTGATCGGTGCACCGGACGAAGCCCGGGTTGGCGCCGCCTGGCAGGCCGCCATGAGCGACGTGCTGACCGTGCAGGAGCAGGGCAAGATCCCCGAGCTGAACGAGTATCAGTGCGGCACCTACAGCATGCACTCGTTGGAAGAGGCGCACGCCATCGCCCGTCATGTGCTGGAGCGCGGTATCGGCGTCAACCACAACGACGAGCTGGCCCTGCCGGAAGAGAAACTGAAGAGCCTGTGAGGCGGATGAGCTGTCGCTCATCGGGTAATCTCTTCGGGGAATGTTAAAAGAGCCAGTCAGCTATGCTGACCGGCTCTTTTTTTATTTCGCCCGATCGCGGTCGTGGGGATGACTTGCTCCCCTTGCCGACTCTGATTAGGATGGTTTTTGACCTGAATCTGTTGGCGGAGGTGTGACGATGAAGGGGGTATTGCTGCGTTGGTTGGCCCGTTACGATGCGTGGTGTGAGGAGTGGGGCCTCACCCAGGAGAACCGGCGCTGCTGTACGCCGGTTCGTTATGATGATGATTCAAGCCAAGAGCGAGCTGGCGCAGAAGAGGCTGAGCTCAATCAAAATTGCGGGTCACGGCGCCGGTAACGCTGTTGTACTCGAAGCCGAGGCCATTTAGATAATCCGAGCTGGTTTGGAAGCGGTTGATTGAGTCGCGCAGGATATAGCGGCAGTTGAAGTGTTTCTCGTTGCCTTCATCCTCATCTTGATGGCCTGAACCGACTTGTGTGGATAGATAATCAAACCCTTCTGGGATATTCACAGCGTTGGGAGCTATGGGGGTGACCGTTTGGTCTCCATCAAGCAGGTCATTGAATAGCAATTCACAGTCATCATCATTGTTGACCGATATATGGTTACCTGAGCCCGGCTGATATGGTTTATCGCTTCCCGCACTCCCTTGATCTTCCTTCGAGCCCGTTGGCCAACCATATCGATTGATATCCAATTTGCCTTTACCAAAGCTGCTCAGATTGTAGAGCGCGATTGCTTGTCCCTGCATTTTCACCGCCCATCCAGCATGAGCCAGCTGAACTGCACTGGCAAAGCTGCCTGCGGTCGCCGAGACCGTGCTTTTCAGGGCATCATCCTTGATATTGATAAAGCGGGGCAGGGCGGTGACGGCCAGGATCCCCAGCACTATGATCACCAGCACCAGTTCAATCAGGGTAAAGCCGTTGTTTCTGTTGTTCATCATGTTCAATGACCCATTAAATACCGCAAACAGGTGTGAGTGATATGCAGCTGATAGATACCCATTGCCATCTCGACTTTCCGGTGTTCGACCAGGACAGGGAGGCGCTGCTGGCCCGTTGTCGGGCATTAGGGGTGACGGAGTATATCATTCCTGCCATCGCAGAGGATAACTGGACTCGTGTGATGGCACTGGCAGAGCAACATGACGGCCTCTTTTATGGTCTGGGCATTCATCCCTGGTATGCCGGTGAACAGCGTGAGGGGGTGATGGAACGGCTGCGAACGCTGGTGATGAGCCAGCCTGCCGGGCTGGTGGCCATTGGCGAGTGCGGGCTGGACCTCCGTTCTCACGTGCCGCAGGAGGGGCAGCGTGCGCTGTTTGAGGCTCAGATCCGGCTGGCTGCCGATGTCGGGCTTCCCCTGATGATCCACTCGGTGCGTGCCAATGACACTGTGGCCAAGCTGTTGCGCCGTTTCAAGCCGCCTCGTGGCGGGGTGATCCATGCTTTCAGCGGTTCGTTGCAGCAGGCGGAGGCCTTCTGGCAACTAGGCTTTCGACTCGGGGTGGGCGGGGTAATCAGTTTTGAGCGGGCGAACAAGACGCGAGAGGTATTTCGGGCTATGCCGCTCGAGGCTTTGGTGCTGGAAACCGATTCGCCCGATATGCCGTTACAAGGTGATCAAGGCACCCGGAATACCCCGGAAGCGCTGCCGAAAATAGCAGAAATATTGATGACATTGCGGGAGGAATCATCGGTAGATGTTGCCAAGGTGTTATTTGAAACTGCCCGGCATCTTTTCCATCACGACCTATTGTCATGAAACAAATTCGCAACACCTGATTTAGTTGTCAGGAAAAAAAATGAGCGTAAAAATCGTTTGCTGTCTAATTTTGTGACACTTGGGCATTTTGATAACGATAAAATGTGACCAGCATTCTATTTTATCGGACTTTAATTAGTATAATGCGCTCCCCTTGATTAGTTGGGTTTGATAACAACTCACTAACAAGCCAGGTGCTACTAGAGGAAGATAATAATGAATTTGTTCATGGGTCTGGTAGGGATGGCGACGCTCGTCCTTATCGCGGTGCTGTTCTCCAGCAATCGCAAGGCAATCAACGTACGTACCGTTGTCGGTGCGTTCGCAATTCAAGCCGGTCTGGGGGCGTTTGTACTCTATGTTCCGGTTGGTCGCGATATCCTGGTCGGCGTGTCCGATGCGGTATCCAGCGTGATCAGCTACGGCCAGAACGGGATCGACTTCCTGTTCGGCGGTCTGGTCAGCAACAAGATGTTTGAAGTATTCGGTGGCGGCGGCTTTATCTTTGCCTTCCGTGTTCTGCCGGTCATCATCTTCTTCTCTTCCCTGATTGCCGTGCTCTACTACCTGGGCATCATGCAGATGGTCATCAAGTTGCTGGGCGGCGGCCTGCAGAAAGTGCTGGGCACTTCCCGCACCGAATCCCTCTCTGCAACTGCCAACATCTTCGTCGGTCAGACTGAAGCGCCGCTGGTGGTTCGTCCTTACATCTCCAAGATGACTGACTCCGAGCTGTTCGCCGTCATGTGTGGTGGTCTGGCTTCCGTTGCCGGTTCCGTACTGGCCGGTTATGCCTCCATGGGCGTGAAGATGGAGTACCTGATTGCTGCCTCCTTCATGGCTGCACCGGGTGGTCTGCTGTTCGCCAAGCTGCTGGTTCCCGAGACCGAGACCCCGAACTACGACGAAAGCTCTGCCGATGCCGAGCTGGATGACAAGCCTGCCAACGTCATTGACGCTGCTGCTGCTGGCGCCTCTGCCGGTATGCAACTGGCCCTGAACGTCGGCGCCATGCTGCTGGCATTTATCGGTCTGATCGCCATGATCAACGGCATCTTCTCCGGTGTGGGTGGCTGGTTCGGTTATCCGCAACTCTCTCTGGAACTGCTGCTGGGCTGGATCTTCTCCCCGCTGGCGTTCCTGATCGGTGTGCCCTGGAATGAAGCAGTGGTTGCCGGTTCCTTCATCGGTCAGAAGCTGGTAGTGAACGAGTTCGTGGCTTACCTGAACTTCGCTCCGTACCTGAAAGACGAAGTACTGATCAACGGTGTGGCCATGTCCGATCACACCAAGGCGATCATCTCCTTCGCACTGTGTGGTTTTGCCAACCTCTCCTCTGTTGCCATCCTGCTGGGTGGTCTGGGGTCCATGGCGCCGAACCGCCGCGGCACCATTGCACGCTTTGGTCTGAAAGCCGTACTGGCTGGCTCTCTGTCCAACCTGATGTCTGCCACTATCGCTGGCTTCTTCCTGGCACTGTCCGGCATGTAATCGTCGCCTGACTGACAGGGTATAAACACGAACGCCACGGCACCTGCCGTGGCGTTCGCGTATGGAGCGGTGACAACCGTTTTCCTATCTAAACTAATAATAAAATGAGTCAAATCGGAGGTTATATGAATGAAGTGCTACTGGCGATGGTGGCCGGCTTTATAGTTGGTTTGTTGTTTTCTTTCCTCAAATTGCCGATCCCGGCACCTCCCGTTTTGTCCGGGGTAATGGGGATCGTCGGGGTCTATCTGGGGGGATTGGCCTACTCTTGGATCCTGACTCGTTTCTTTTCGTAAGGCTTTTTTAGACCTGGATTTGCCAGATGTGAGGTACCTCTGAAATTGGCAAATCCGGCTTGCAAACAGGGGGTATCTCGGCTGAAATAGGCGTTGCCAGCAGGGTGCTGGCAATGACTAATACTCGATGAAATCGGGTGTTGGCGGTCAAATGGAATTGATTGGGAAGTCGGGTCAGATGCTGTCGGCCTTTCTCAAGTCTTCATGGAACCAAGTCCGCACTTTTGTAAGAAAGTGACAGGGCTCTTGCCTTATTTACAGTCGCAGTGCCTGCAGGGTGTTTTGAATAGCATCCCGATAGTGCCGGTGCCTTCGCACTGTAATTCCATTCCCGTATAGCTGGGGATTACTGCCTGTGCATCCATCGCTGGATGGTATGGTGGTGCCCGGTTATCTGGATTAAATCGAGACTTTGGAGAACAGAATGACTGATCTGAAAGTGGCCGCTCAGCGCGCTCTGAACCTGATGGACCTGACCACCCTGAACGATGACGACACCGATCAGAAGGTGATCGACCTGTGCCATAAGGCCAAGTCACCGGCTGGCCTGACCGCCGCCGTCTGCATCTACCCCCGTTTTATCCCTATCGCTCGCAAGACCCTGCGTGAGATCGGCGCTGCCGACGTACGCATTGCGACCGTGACCAACTTCCCGCACGGCAACGACGACATCGAGATCGCCGTGGCCGAGACCCGTGCCGCTGTCGCCTACGGTGCTGATGAAGTGGACGTGGTGTTCCCGTACCGTGCCTTCATGGCCGGCAATGAACAGATTGGTTTTGATCTGGTCAAAGCCTGTAAAGAGGCCTGTGGTGCCAAGGTGCTGCTGAAAGTGATCATCGAAACCGGCGAGCTGAAAGAAGAGGCGCTGATCCGTCGCGCTTCCGAGATCTGTATCGATGCCGGTGCCGACTTCATCAAGACCTCCACCGGCAAGGTGCCGGTCAATGCGACCCCAGAAGCGGCACGCATCATGATGGAAGTGATCAAGGCCAAGAATCCGAAAGTCGGCTTCAAGCCAGCTGGTGGCGTGAAAGACGCCGCCGTTGCCGGTCAGTACCTGGCCATGGCCGAAGAGATCCTCGGCAACGACTGGGTATCCGCCCGTACCTTCCGCTTTGGTGCATCCAGCCTGCTGGCCAGTCTGCTGGCCACTTTGGGGCATGGCGACAAGCCGGCCAACACCAGCGGTTACTAATAGGTCGATGAGAGGGCGGACAGCTGTCCGCCCTGTTAGCCCCCACCATGCGGTGTGCGGGCAAAGATTCAGGCTTGTGTAACGCCAGCAATGGCGGAGGGAATGAAAGATGTTTTTGCCTCAAGAAATTATTCGCAAGAAGCGCAACGGTGAAGCGCTCAGTACCCAAGAAATTCAATTCTTCGTTCAGGGCATTACCAACAACACCATCGGTGAGGGGCAGATTGCCGCGCTGGCGATGGCGGTCTACTTCAAAGACATGACCATGGATGAGCGGGTTGCCCTGACCTGCGCCATGCGCGACTCCGGCATGGTATTGACCTGGGATCACCTCAATCTGGGTGGCCCGATTGTCGACAAGCACTCCACCGGCGGGGTGGGTGACGTTGTCTCCCTGATGCTTGGCCCGATGGTCGCTGCCTGCGGCGGTTTCGTGCCGATGATCTCCGGTCGTGGTCTGGGCCATACCGGCGGTACCCTCGACAAGCTGGATGCCATTCCCGGCTACCAGACCTCGGTCGACAACGACCGTTTCCTGAAAGTGGTGAAAGAGGCGGGCGTGGCCATCATCGGCCAGACCGGCGATCTCGCCCCTGCTGACAAGCGTATCTATGCAGTACGTGACATTACTGCAACCGTCGAATCCATCGCCATGATCACCGGCTCCATCCTCTCCAAGAAGCTCGCCTCCGGGCTCGAAGCGCTGGTGATGGATGTGAAAGTGGGCTCCGGCGCCTTTATGCCAACCTTCGAAGCCTCCGAAGAGCTGGCCAAGAGCATTGTGGCCGTGGCCAACGGTGCCGGTTGCCGCACCTCTGCGCTTTTGACCGATATGAACCAGGTGCTGGCCTCCAGCGCCGGTAACGCGGTGGAAGTACGTGAAGCGGTGCGTTACCTGACAGGTGAATACCGCAACCCGCGGATCCACGAAGTGACCATGGCGCTGTGCGCCGAGATGCTGATCTCTGCCGGTCTTGCCAGCGACGAGCGCGATGCCCGCACCAAGCTGCAGGCGGTGCTGGATAACGGCAAGGCAGCCGAGATCTTCGGTCGCATGGTGACTGGTCTCGGTGGCCCGGCCGATTTCATGGAGCGTTATGACGCTTACTTGCCCAAGGCTGCCATCGTGCGCCCGGTCTTCGCGGCCAACAGCGGTTTCGTGACCGCCATGGATACACGCGAGCTGGGTCTGGCCGTGGTGGCGATGGGCGGTGGTCGCCGCGCTGCCGGTGACAAACTTGATTATGCGGTCGGTCTGACCGACTTTATCCGCCTGGGTCAAAGCGTTGATGCTGACAAGCCGATCGCGATGATCCACGCTCAGACTGAAGAGCAATATGCTCAGGCTGCCAGCATGGTGCAGGCGGCTGTCCGGATTGGTGGCGAGCGGCCGGAGGCACTGCCTGAAGTGTACCGCCGTATCACCCTGGCCGATTTGTAACAAGGGGAAGACCCATGAAACGTACCTTTATTCTGATGATGGACTCTTTCGGTATTGGCGCTGCTGCCGATGCCGACAAGTTCGGAGATGTGGGCGCCAACACCCTTGGCCATATCGCCAAGGCGTGTGCGGCAGGTGAAATTGAAGGCCGTGGCGCCCTCAATCTGCCCAACCTCAACAAGCTGGGTCTGGGCCATGCCTGCGAGCAGGCCTCCGGCTACTTCCCGGAAGGGCTGAAGAAAGATATCGAGGTGGTCGGTGCCTACGGCTTTGCTCAGGAGCTCTCCTCCGGCAAGGACACCCCGTCCGGTCACTGGGAGATCGCCGGTGTGCCCGTTCTGTTCGAGTGGGGCTACTTCAAGGATCACCACAACAGCTTCCCGCAGGAGCTGCTGGACGCCATCGTCGAGAAGGCCGGTCTGCCGGGTTATCTCGGCAACTGCCATGCTTCCGGTACCCAGGTGCTGGACGATCTGGGCGAAGAGCACATGCGCACCGGCAAGCCGATTCTCTACACTTCTGCCGACTCCGTGTTCCAGATTGCCTGCCACGAAGAGACCTACGGCCTCGAGAAGCTCTATGAGCTGTGCCACATCGTGCGCGAGCTGCTGGAGCCCTACAACATCGGCCGCGTGATTGCGCGTCCGTTCGTGGGTACTGGCAAGGGCAACTTCAAGCGTACCGGCAACCGTCACGACTACTCAGTGCTGCCGCCGGCGCCGACCGTGCTGGATTACATGAAAGATGCGGGCGGTCAGGTAGTCTCCATCGGCAAGATTGCCGACATCTATGCCCAGCAGGGCATCACCAAGCAGGTGAAAGGGACCGGTCTGACCGAGCTGTGGGATCGCACGCTGGAAGAGGTGAAAGCGGCCGGTGACAACACCATCGTCTTCACCAACTTCGTCGACTTCGACTCCTCCTATGGCCACCGCCGTGATGTTGCCGGTTATGCCGGTGCGCTGGAGTATTTCGATTCCCGCCTGCCAGAGCTGTTTGAGCTGCTGCAGGATGGCGACGTGGTGGTGCTGACTGCCGACCACGGCTGCGACCCGACCTGGGGTGGGACCGACCACACCCGCGAATACATTCCTGTGCTGTTCTTCGGCAAGCCGGTCAAGGCCGGCTCCGTTGGTCGTCGCGAGACCTTTGCCGATATCGGCCAGAGCATCGCTGCTTACCACGGTCTGCCGAAACTGGCGTACGGTACCAGCTTCCTGTAATTTACCCGCCCGCCACTTCGGCGGCGGGCAATTTATAAAACAATAAAACTCAACCTAGTGTGAAGGAATCAAGAGAATGGCAACTCCTCATATCAATGCGAAAGATGGCGCCTTTGCTGATACCGTGCTGATGCCGGGCGATCCCCTGCGCGCCAAGTACATCGCTGAAACTTTCCTGGAGAACGTCGAGCAAATCTGCGACGTGCGCAACATGTTCGGCTTCACCGGTACCTACAAGGGCCGTCGTATCTCTGTAATGGGCCACGGTATGGGTATCCCCTCCTGCTCCATCTACGCAAAAGAGCTGATCACCGATTACGGTGTGAAGACCCTGATCCGTGTGGGCTCCTGTGGCGCCGTGCGTGAAGACGTGAAACTGCGTGACGTGGTGATCGGTATGGGTGCCTGCACCGATTCCAAAGTAAACCGTCTGCGCTTCAAGGATCACGATTTCGCTGCCATCGCCGACTTCGACCTGGTTGCCAATGCCGTGCAGGCCGCCAAGAACAAGGGCGTTGCCGTGCGCGTCGGTAACATCTTCTCCGCCGACCTGTTCTACACTCCGGACCCCTCCATGTTCGACGTCATGGAAAAATACGGCATCCTGGGTGTCGAGATGGAAGCCGCCGGTATCTACGGCGTGGCCGCAGAGTACGGTGCCAAGGCACTGACCATCTGCACCGTCTCCGACCATATCCGTACCGGTGAGCAGACCACCTCCGAAGAGCGTCAGCTGACCTTCAACGACATGATCGAAATCGCGCTGGATTCCGTCCTGCTGGGCGACAACTAATCCCGCAGCCTCTGGAACCATGCAAAAACGGCGACCTCTGGTCGCCGTTTCTTTATCCGTTTACTGCGCCGCATCATTGTTGGTTGGCGGTGGGGAGGGCGGGGGACTTCGTTTTTTGTGCTTGCGCACTCGCATATAGTTGCGACGAATGCCGTAGGAGATAAGCAGACCTGCCAGCAGGGCAACCAGCAATATCAGCCGCTGTTTCTCCTGAATCGTTTTGAGTCTGGTGTCCTTGTCCGCCAGCATCTGCTGCTCTTCCAGGGTGATGCGCAGGTAGCCCAGTGTCTGATCGCCATCCAGGACCTCCTGTACGAACTGGATCCGACCCTTACCTTGTTCCGGCATCGATTTGTTGTTGTCGCCGATGGGCAGCAGGCTCTCCAGCGGTACGGCCTGTTCCGACTGTGCGAGCGGAATGCCGCGTCCATCATAGAGAGTGACATCGAGGATCTCCGGCTCGGTCGCCAGATCCCGGGCCAGCCGTTCCAGCTCACTGCTGTTCTCCTCCTTGAGCCAGCGCTTCATGTCGCGGGCAGCATAGGCGACCAGCGCCTGGGCGCGGTTGCGTGCTTCGGTGTGCAGCGCAGCCTGGCTCTCTCCCTGCATATGAAGGAGAACAACAAGTACCCAGCAGCCGAGCAGCAGGCCGGCTACCAGACTGAGCACACGTTTGATGGGAAGATGACGCTGCAAGCGCGAGACCTCATGCTGACAAGGAGTGCCGGATCTTGGCGCTTGCCTGCGCAAAAAGCAATACGCTACTCTGGGTCAGCATTGTTAACCCCCTGATCACCAAGGAAGGCGTATCCCTTATGTTGCTGTCCCGGCTCTCCCCCCAGATATCCGATTGGTCCGCGTTGTTGTCCGGCTCACCTTATTGGCAGCTCAACGCCGATGCGTTGCAACCGACAGAGACCCCGCTGGCGGGCGGTTGGTTGGTGCTGTTTGGCAAGGGGCTGGGCGCCTCCCATCTGGCGTGCCTGTCACCACTGTTGGCTGCGCAGGGGCTGGTGGCCACCCTCTATCCTCCCGCCGAGGTGACGGGTGTGCCGCTGCTGTTGCTTGGCTGCGATCGCTTCTCTCCCGCGCTGGTGGCCGAACTCAAGAGCGGTGAGTGGGAGATCGATCTTTGCCATCTGCCCGCGCTGCCGACCCTGAGCGAGCCCGGCCTGCTGGTGATGGATATGGATTCCACCGCGATCCGTATCGAGTGCATCGACGAGATCGCGCGGCTGGCGGGGGTCGGCGATCAGGTGGCGGCGGTAACAGCTGCTGCCATGCAGGGCAAACTGGAGTTCTCCGACAGCCTGCGCAACCGGGTGGCCCTGCTGGCTGGTGCGCCGGTCACCATTCTCGACGAGGTTGCCGCCAACATGCCGTGGATGCCTGGCCTGCAGCTAATGGTCGATACCCTCAAAGAGGCTGGCTGGAAGATGGCCATCGCCTCCGGCGGGTTTACCCATTTTGCCGGTGAGTTGCAGCAAGTGCTGGGACTCGATGCTATCTTCGCCAACGAGCTGGCGGTGGAAGGGGGGCAGCTGACCGGCAAGGTGAGCGGGCGCATCGTTGATGCCAGCGTCAAGGCCGAGGTGTTACAGCTGCTTGCCCAGGAGTACGGCATTGCTGCCGTCCAGACCGTGGCCATCGGCGATGGTGCCAACGATCTCAAGATGATGGGGGTCGCTGGTCTTGGGATTGCTATTCATGCCAAGCCGCTGGTGCGGGCACAGGCTGCAGCAGCCCTCAATCATCACGATCTGGAGGGCGTGCTCTGCCTGCTGACGGCTCGGTCCTGCAGCGAGCGACGCTGGGATAAGCGCTGAGACCGTTTCAAGGAGGAAACCAATTAAAATGGAATTGTTGCAGCAGTCTCTGTTTATCCCCTGTGGCGCCCATCAACTGCATGTCCGCCATATCAAGCCCCGTGTCGCCGTGCATGGTGAGCCAATCCTGATGGTCCATGGTGCCATCGAGAACGGCCGGATTTTCTACACCGAGTCGGGCAAGGGGCTGGCCTGTTTTCTGGCCCGCCACGGCTATCAGGTCTATGTGGCTGATTTACGAGGGCGTGGGCTCAGCACTCCGGCCATCGCCGAGCAGGCGGAGCACGGCCAGCACGAGCTGATCACCGAAGATCTGCCTGCCCTGCATCGCTGGATTGGCGAGCGCCATCACGGCTTCAAGGTGCATTGGGTGGCTCACTCCTGGGGTGGCGTCATCATGGCCTCGACACTGGTGCGCTTCCCTGAGCTGGCGGAGCAGGTGGCCAGCCTGCTCTTCTTCGGTACCAAACGGGGGGTCTCGGTACAAAATCCGGAACGTTGGTTGAAAGTGGACCTTATCTGGAACCGACTGGCCCCCTGGCTGGCTCGTCGCCGCGGTTTTTTGGCCGCTCGGGATCTCAGGTTTGGAGCCGATGATGAGCCGCTGCGCTATCTGCAGGAGACCATTCCCTGGGTCAAGTGTGGACCCTGGCGGGATCCTTACGACGGTTTTGCCTATGATGAGGGCGCGGCGCGGGTGAACTGGCCGCCGCTCTGGATGATCTCGGCCAAGGCTGACAAGGTATTGGGTCATCCGACCGATGTGCGCCGCTTCAGCGACGAGATGGGGTCAAAGAGTCGTCACACCCGATTGGGGCGTGATAACGGCAACTGCCTCGATTATGACCATATCAATATGCTGACCGCCCCGCAGGCACAGGAGGATCATTTTCCCCAGATCCTTGAATGGCTGCTCCATCCGCAGGCGGCATGACAAAAACAGGGCGCATCTTGCGCCCGGGTCGATAGGTCAGAGGGACGGCGGCGTGATGCCGAGCCGGAACAAGGTTGCCTGGGTGGTGTCGGTCAGCTCGCCAACCCCCACGACACTCCACAGCTCCTCTTCCAGCCGCTTTGCCTTGTGAATAGCGAACTTGGCGATGTAGTCCAGCTCGTTGGCGATGAAGTTGGTGTCGGGGCGTCCTGTGCGGGAGATGCCGACCAGCACAGAGTAGAACTCCCCCTGCTGCAGTGCTTGCTCGATGAACAGGCGTTTCTCCTTTAGGCTGCCAAAGCTGCTGGCAAGGCGACTGGTGCAGATGGGCAGGCCCGCCTTGGTCTGGATGCTGGCAATGTATACCTCATCTTCTCGCGGTTTATCCTCACGCTCAATGGCTCGCAACGGATTCATCAGTAGCTCCTTGAGCAGCTCCCCCTGAAACAGTGGGTAGAGGTTCTCCTGCTCAGGTTGTTCGGCACAGGCGGTGAGTATCCGTTGAAGGCTGCGCGGAGTGAGTGACTTGCCAATGGCAGCGAGCTTGGGAGCCCCCTTCAGCTTGTTGATATAGACCGGTGAGTTGAACAGATGGTGGGTGTAGATATTGCGCAGTGCTCGCGCCAGTCCGCGATAGCGGCGCTGTTCCTGCGCCGCCTTGAGCTTGCTCTGGTTGCTCTCGATCAGCAGGCTGAAGAACTGACGACCTGTATGGCGATCAGAATCCCCATCGATACAGAGGTGCAGCACGGTGCGAGTCATGTTGAGACTAACCAGCCGGTAGGAGAGATGCTGCAGATCCATGCTCTTGGATAACTCCTGCAGACGGGGCAGGGCGATGGTCACCACATCGTTTTTATCACCGGCAAACGCCTCTTCCAGCTCGATCTGCAAGCCATGGGCCGAGATATCTCGGGTCCAGCCAAGCCATGACTTGCCGTTGTGATGGATAGCAACGGCTGTCTTGTGGATATAGCGCAGTTCCTTGCGCAACTGCACATAGTGCAGGGATTCAATCTCGAAGGGGGCAACGCCCAGCTCGTGACCAAAACGTTGTAGTTCATTGGCATTGTTGCCGAGCTCGCCCTCCGGGCGGAACTCCTCCCGTTGGGACTCCAGACTGATCTCCTGCAGCAGGCCGCAATACCCAATCAGTTTGAGACGTTCGAGTAACAGAATATCCTGCAGTTGCGAATTTTCGACCCCCTGCAACTGCCCTACATCTGCCTCCAGCGATTCACACGCCTCCAGTGAAAACTTGTAGACACGCCAGCTGGGACGCCGGGAGCCCACCTGGAAGAAGAGGGCGGTGAGGCCACTCTGGCGAAGCTCTTCAGCAGTGGCAGAGAAGAAATAGATATGGCTGCGTACCGTGTGGGTAAAGCAGTAGATGAGGGTCTCGGTCGTGGTGCCGGGGGCAGGGCAGAGTCGTTTCATCCGTTTTGCTGAGAAGAGTCCCGCCAGGGCATCGCGGTTCTTCTCGTCGCGCCAATACTCCAGCAGGTGCTGGTTGTTCTCGGTGCGCAGGGCTATCTCGAGTGAGGGACTGTCTCCTGTGCTGAAGAAAAGCGGCATGCCGGTCATCCGTGGCAGGTAGAACTGCTCATATCCCTTGATGATGGCGGCGGAGAGCAGATAGTCGACGCTGACCCGATAGCGGATTTTGTTGGCCTCGATGAAGTCGCTAAGGAAGGCATCGAATGCAGGCTGATCGCCAGAGCGCACCAGCCTCAGCCAATATTTCCCCTCCTTGCTCTCTTCACCGAGGATCTGATAACCGACCGGTTGATGCAGCACCGGATTGGGGTGGTCCCGCTCCATTCCTGTGAAGAAGACTTCCACCTGAGCGCCGGTCTGGTAATTGGGCAAATAGGGGACAGAGACTCTCATGCCGCCGAGGGAAAGATCGGAACTTTTGGCGAATAACTTTTCCCCGTCATGAAGTTTGATGAGCAAGGGCGAGCTGAAGTGCATCCGCTCCTGCCGTCGTCCATAGTAACTGGCAAAGACGATGGTGTTGACGTCGTATTGTCGGAAGGGACTGACAGGGGGTTGCAGCAGACCATCTACCCGGGCGTGGTGATGGTTCTTTTGCCATTGCTGCAGTGCTTCGTAAACGCCAAGGGTATAGGCGTCACGGTAGAGATAACACTGGGACTGAAACAGTCCGATGGCCTCGGTCGGCATAAAGTGGGTGATACCGTCGAACTCGTGCACCAGGCACTCGTCCTCCAGCTCATCGCGCATGTCGATAACCCTGCGGCAGGGGGAGCATTTGCGATTTAGCTCCATCTTGATCAGAAAACGGCCGTTGCTGTTTTCGTCCTGAGTCAGACGGTTGAAGATCTCTTCGAAATCTTTCTCCCGCAGCAGGGGTACAAGTTGTTCAATCAGATGTTGTTGGTGTACTGAATCCATGTGTTCCTGCCACGGAAAGTCACTTTTCCGATTCTGGGTTTGATCTGTCGGTCGCAAACAAGTATATCAAGCAGGAATTCATCCTGTCCCCGAGTTATCAATGGCTAAAAATAAAACTGCTTATGTTTGTTCCGAATGTGGTGCCGACTTCACACGCTGGCAAGGTCAATGCAGCGAGTGCAAGGAGTGGAATACCATCACCGAGGTACGCCTTGGCTCCGTCACTCCCGCTGGCAAGAGTGCCCGTTACACCGGTTATGCCGGCGCGGTCGGTAGTCAGGTACAGACATTGGCAGAGATTGCCACCACCGAAATCCCCCGTTTTACTTCCGGTTTCAAGGAGTTGGATCGGGTGCTCGGTGGCGGAGTGGTGCCTGGCTCGGCGATTCTGATCGGTGGTAACCCGGGGGCTGGTAAATCAACCCTGCTGCTGCAGACCATGTGTGGTCTGGCAGAGCGGATGAAAACTCTCTATGTCACCGGTGAGGAGTCGCTCCAGCAGGTGGCAATGCGGGCCAACCGCCTTGGTTTGCCTACCGATAAGCTGCGGATGCTCTCCGAGACCAGCGTTGAGCAAATCTGTTTGATTGCCCAGCAGGAGCAGCCGCAGATCATGGTGATCGACTCCATTCAGGTGATGCATGTGGCGGATGTCCAATCTTCCCCCGGTTCGGTCTCACAGGTGCGTGAGGCGGCAGCGTTACTGACCCGTTACGCCAAGCAGAACCATGTGGCCATCTTCATGGTGGGTCATGTGACCAAGGATGGCAGTCTGGCTGGTCCCAAGGTGCTCGAACATTGCATCGACTGCTCGGTACTGCTCGACGGTGGTCACGATTCCCGCTTTCGAACCCTGCGTTCTCACAAAAACCGCTTCGGGGCGGTCAATGAGCTGGGGGTGTTTGCCATGACTGAACAGGGAATGCGTGAGGTGAGCAACCCCTCCGCTATCTTCCTCAGCCGAGGGCAGGAGCAGGCGCCCGGTTCCATCGTCATGGTTATCTGGGAGGGCACCCGGCCGCTGCTGGTGGAGCTGCAGGCGCTGGTGGACTACTCCCAGCTCTCCAACCCGCGCAGGGTGGCGGTGGGGATGGATCACAACAGGCTCGCCATGTTGCTGGCGGTGCTGCACCGTCACGGCGGGTTGCAGATGGCGGATCAGGATGTCTTCATCAACGTGGTTGGCGGGGTCAAGGTCGAGGAGACCAGTGCGGATCTGGCGCTGCTGCTGGCGATGGTCTCCAGCTTCCGGGATCAGGCACTGCCCAAGGATCTGGTGGTGTTCGGCGAAGTGGGTCTTTCCGGTGAAATTCGCCCGGTGCCGTCTGGCCAGGAGCGGTTGCAGGAGGCGGCCAAGCACGGTTTCCGCCGTGCCATCGTGCCGCACGCCAATGCCCCCAAGCATCCCATCGAAGGGATGGAAGTGGTGCCGGTCAAGAAGCTGTCTGAGGCACTCGAGGCACTGTAATTCTCCTGCATTCCAGTCAAGACAACAGCACAACGAAAAAAGAGCGCCTTGGCGCTCTTTTTTATGGGCTGGAACCTGCCATCAGGGCTGGCTGTGTTCCAGATGCTCGCTCAGCAGTTGTTCCAGCTCGCGGTGGAGCAGCTCTTCGTCGCCGACGTTAAGCTCGATCATCCGCTTGAGATGGGTAGCACTGTCGATATCGATGTGGTGGCAGTAGAAACCCAGCTTCTTGCTGGCTTCGTGGGTCAGCTCGACCTGCATTTTGATCTCGATATCGCTACCGCTCAGGATAAAGCTGAGCTGGTACTCCTTGTTGTCACGGCTCTCCCAGTCGTCGGGGCGGATCAGCAGGGCTCCCTGCAAGGAGACGTCGACAAGCTGGGTCTGCCACTTCTGTTCCCCCTGGGTGAGTTCTGCCATGGTCAAGTAGAGGATCCGTGCAAAACGGCGGCGCTCAGACATGCTCATCTCCTGTATGCAATAAGTGTGGACGCTAGGGTCATTGCTCTGAGTGTAATCCACCTTGGTTGCCAGTATCTTGAACTTGCTCCGAAAATGGCATTCAGGCTTGCTGGGTACTTAAGGATTCCACCACATGAAGCGCCTTGACCAAGCGGTCTTCCTGTTTGAACCGCTCTTCCAGAACCGGACCCAACTCGTTGAGATCATCATCTAGTAGCAGCAATTGGGCCTCGTCGGCATCACTGTATTTGTCGTTGAACTCGAGGGCGAATTCAGTGCTGTTACGAATATGGGGATAGATGCGCTTGGCCAGCTCCAGTGTTTCGCCGCTGGCTTGCTCGAAGGCGGTGACGACGTGGTGGTAGATCTCGAAATGGCCCGCGCTGACATAGTCGACCAGGCGGTCGCAAAACTGATGCAGCTCTTCTGTTTTGGGCAGGCTGCGTTGCTTGGTCCGCGCCGGAGTAAGGCCTGCCAGCTGCATGTATCCGACCAGCAACGCTTGCCTTGCATCCAGCCAGTCGTCGATAGCCTTATGCTTGCCTGCCAGCGCCTGCTTGGTCTGTTCCAGTTTCGTCAACATAATCCCTATCCCTCCGTGGGGCAAAGGCTGGCCGATTGTTCGGTATTCCGAGCCGTTTGAGCAGTGACACAACCTATAACTAGGGAAAATCTGGGCAAGCGTCAATAGCCATGGGGGGATAATGTTAAGTGGCGAAGAAATAGTCAGTGGATTGTGTCTGCGTGCTAGCAGGTTTCAGGCCTGCTCACGGTTTTTCGCGTGTGGAATGTGACTATTTCCGCAGATCTTGATGAAAACCCCAGCGTTTGACGCGTTCGGCTCGATAAAGGCTTTGCCTGTGAGTTTTTTTTTGCATAGAGTGACCCAGCGCTAAATGCCCGATCATAAAGGAAATGTTATGAACAAAGCTCAACTTGTCGATGCGATTGCCGCCAAAGCAGATCTGAGCAAAGCTCAGGCCAAAGTGGCTCTGGAAGAGATCATCAATGGTATTACCCAGAGCTTGAAAGAAGGCGATGCTGTGCAACTGGTCGGTTTTGGCACCTTCAAGGTCACCCACCGCGCAGGCCGCACCGGTCGTAACCCGCAAACTGGTAAAGAGATCCAGATTGCTGCTGCCAACGTGCCTTCATTCGTGGCTGGCAAGGCTCTGAAAGACGCCGTCAAGTAAGTCCGAAAGTCTGTTTTGTCCAATGCCAGTCAGCTTGCTGACTGGCATTGTTTTTATGGGGTTTTCCCATCCTTCCGGTTAGCGCTCCCTGGCTTTTCCTGTTGTACCAGTTCCTTTGTCAACCTTGTTGAGTCTGAGGCCTTATGCCGTCTGCGGAGTGGATGGCAGCGGCCAGATCCGCTCATAGGCCCAGGTAAAGACCATGATGTAGACGAGGTAGAAGGCGACGAAACCGAGATCCAGCATCAGGGCGTCCCACACTCCCAAATCGAGCCAGAACATGACGCAGGGGAGGGAGAGCATCATAAAGCTCGCCTCATAGCCAAACGCGTGCAGGAAGCGGTCCAGTGGTCGTTTGTTGGTGCGCCCGCACAGTTTGAGCAACCCCTTGTCGAACAACAGGTTCCAGCCGTAGGTCCAGGCGGTGGCGACGATGGAGAAGAAGATGGCCAGCGAACCGACCTCGGCGACGCCCTGACCGAACAGCTGGCTGATCAGCGGTGCGACCAGTGCCAGCCCGATGCCTTCGTAGAGAACCAGATAACGAAGTCGATCCGGGGTGGTGCGTAGTTGGGTACTACTCATGGGTGATGTGCCTCCTGTGGGAGGCGCATTCTAATCAGGGAGTGGTTAAAAGAGAAGCATCGGCCCGTCATGACGGGCGTTGAGGGGCATGATGATGCGCCCTCTTTGCGATACTTCTCTATTGCCAATTTGGGCGTTAGCCCTGAGTGGTCAAGTCTGCGACTCAGGCGCCGGTTGGCGTGACCCGGGTCAGCATGGCAAAGCCCTCTTCCACTTGAGTGAGCTGTACCTTGGCCTCCCCCAACTCGGCGAGCGAGGCAACATGGGTGCCGCCACAGGGGATGGTGACCTCCTGGCCTTCCAGCATGCAGTGCCAGTAACGGGAATCGATGATCGCCTCGCCAGCGCGGCTACGGCGGATCTCGCCTCCGGCTGCAATCCAGTCGGCCAGTTGCTGGTTGACTTTCTCTTCAATCAGCGCCAGATCTGCCAGCAGCGCCTCGCTGTTGACCCCTTTCTTGCGCAGGCTCTTGCCGATGCGGTACTGCTCCCGCGAACCGCAAGGCTCGACCCGCGAGCTTTGAATAGCAAGACGATCGAAGTCGGGCTGGCCCAGTGCATCGCGCTCGCTTACCTCCTTGCGCCAGTAGGGGATGAGTACCCTGTTGAGGGCTAGTGCCGCCAGATGGCAGCCACTATGGCCCTGACTCAACGCGTGGCGGGCAGCGCTATCCACTTGCAATTCGACCTGGCTGCCAACGGCTAGCGCGTGGTCTCCGGTCAGCGGGTGGACCACCACGAAACGCCACCCCTCTGCGCCCCGCTTGACCGGAATCGCAGTATCGACGAACAGCTCGCCATCCGGGCTGATGGCCCCCATCCGGCAAGGGCCAATGGCGGTTTCGCCCCCTTCCCAGCGAGCATGGCCCACATCCCCCGGCTGATCGGGCCAGAGGTGGCTCTGGGGATGAAAGGGGGTGAGGTCGGTGACCAGCAGCGTGGTGTCACCGCGCTGGCAGCAGACCACGCTGGCCTGCTCTTGATGATGGCCCAGTACGAAGCTGGCTCGGGTATGTTCCATGGCAAGGCTCCCGCAACGATAAATGAGAAGAGAAAGCGGCAGCATACGCCAAAGTGCGAAGAGGCTCATTAACCAGAGTTAATGAGCCTCTCTTCTCGGTTTTACGGTTCGCTAGATCATGGCGACCAGCAGATAGGCATTGAGCCCGATCACCAGTGCAACGATAAGGCGGCCGACGGCTTGTGTGACCGGATGGTTGCGATGTTGCCCCATCAGCGCCCGATCGCCGGTCAGCATCAACAGCGGGATCAGGGCCAGCGCGATGCCAAAGCTCAGGATCACCTGACTCAACACCAGAATTTCGGTGGTGTTGAGTCCCATGGCGATTACCACGAAGGCGGGAGCCATGGTGATGGCGCGACGCAGCCAGAGCGGGATGGTAAAGCGGACAAAGCCCTGCATCACCACTTGCCCGGCCAGGGTGCCCACCACGGTAGAGCTGATACCGGAGGCGACCAGCGAGAGGCCAAACAGGGTGGCTGCAGCCTGACCCAGCAGCGGAGTGAGGGTCTGGTAGGCGGATTCCAGCTCCGCCACCTGCTGGTAGCCCGAGCTGTGGAACGCGGCGGCCGCCATCGCCATCATCGCCAGATTGACGAAGCCGGCGATAGTCATGGCAATCGCCACATCGACCCGGGTGGTGTGCAGCCGCTGGCTGACCGAGCCCTGATCCTGCGTGTGCTGGGTCAGTGCCGAGTGCAGGTAGATAACGTGGGGCATCACGGTGGCACCGAGCACACCGGCGGCCAGATAGACGGCATCGCTGTTGGGCAAACCGGGGAAGAGGGCCCCTTCCAGCAGGCTGGGCAGATGGGGGCGGGAGAAGATCAGCTCGACGATGTAGGCCGCCGCGACAAACAGCAGCAGGCCACCGACCACGAATTCCAGCGGTTTCTGACCACGGGATTGCAGCATCAGGATCCCCCAGGTCACTACGGCGGTGATACAGGCTCCTTCAAGCAAGGTCACGCCAAGCAACAGCTTGAAGCCGACGGCGGCGCCGATAAATTCGGCGAGATCGGTGGCCATGGCGATGATCTCTGCCTGCACCCAGTAGGCCCAGACCGCCGGTTTCGGCAGTCGGTCGCGGATGTGCTCCGCCAGATTCTTGCCGGTGACGATGCCGAGCTTGGCCGAGAGGGTCTGCACCAGCATGGCCATCAGGTTGGCCCATACCACCACCCAGAGCAACTGGTAGCCAAAGGTAGAGCCCGCCTGAATATTGGTGGCGAAGTTGCCCGGGTCGATATAGCCGATGGCGGCGATAAAGGCAGGCCCGAGCAGGGTCAGTTTGAATTTGCGGGCTGGAATCGTAGTCGTCAGTGCGGGTTGCATGGCATCACCCTCCATAAGGATATGGAGAGAGAGTAGATCTAAGTGATAATTATTATCAATTGTTGTTTCTGATGATTTCCATCGGGAAAAACATTTAAGGCGGTCAGTTGCAGTGAGGGATGTGATTTCGTACAATACGCCGCCCTATAAAAGCAGCGACTAAACACCTTTATGTTCCTTGCCTCCGAGGTCTGGCTGCACCTGGGCGGAGGCTGAATTAATCCGTAAGGAGCTAAAATGCGTCATTACGAAATCGTCTTCATGGTTCATCCGGACCAGAGCGAGCAAGTTCCCGGCATGATCGAGCGTTACACCGGCGCCATCACCACCTCCGGTGGTACCATTCATCGCCTGGAAGATTGGGGCCGTCGTCAGCTGGCTTACCCGATCGACAAACTGCACAAAGCCCACTACGTTCTGATGAACGTAGAAGCAGAGCAAGCCGTTATCGATGAGCTGGAAACCAACTTCCGCTTCAACGATGCCGTTATCCGCAACATGATCATGCGCACCAAGCACGCCGTGACTGAAGTTTCTCCGATGGCCAAGGCCAAAGAAGAGCGCTTCACCCGTCGTGACGACGAGCGCCGCGAAGAAGCTACTGAAGCTGCTTCCGAAGAGTAATTCTGGATCACTGACTAGAGGATAAAGGCCATGGCACGTTATTTCCGTCGTCGTAAGTTCTGCCGCTTCACCGCCGAGAACGTTACCGAGATCGACTACAAAGATATCGTTACTCTGAAAAACTACATCACTGAATCTGGCAAGATCGTACCGAGCCGTATCACCGGTACCCGCGCCAAGTATCAGCGTCAGCTGGCACGCGCCATCAAGCGTGCTCGTTACCTGGCTCTGCTGCCGTACACCGATCTGCACAACAAGTAAGAATCGGCCCGGCACTTAAGCCTAACTCAACGAAATTTATAGAGGAAAGGTAATGCAAGTTATCCTGCTCGACAAAATCGCCAAACTGGGCGGTCTGGGTGACCAAGTTTCCGTGAAATCTGGTTATGCCCGTAACTACCTGATCCCGCAAGGCAAAGCTGTTATGGCCACCAAGGCCAACATCGAAGCTTTCGGTGCTCGTCGCGCTGAGCTGGAAGCCAAACTGGCTGCCAACAAAGCTGCTGCTGAAGAGCGTGCTGCCAAGCTGGCCGAACTGGCTACCGTGGTTATCGCTTCCAAGTCTGGCGACGAAGGCAAGCTGTTCGGTTCCATCGGTACCCGTGACGTGGCTGAAGCCATCACTGCTGCCGGCGTAGCCGTTGCCAAGAGCGAAGTCCGCATGGGCAACGTTCTGCGTAACACCGGTGACTACGAAGTTGCTGTTCAGCTGCACGCTGACGTTAAAGCAACCGTACAGATCCAGGTTGTTGCCCTGTAATAGCGATTCGCTTTTGCAGAAAAAACCCGCGCACTTGCGCGGGTTTTTTATTTTCCGGCCCGGGGGTAGAGTGAAGGTCTGTTCCACTGGAGGAGATCTTTATGGCTTGGGTAGAAGGTCGCGTCATCGAACGCATCGAATGGACACCCACTCTGTTCTCCCTGCGGGTAGCGGCCGAGCTGGCTCCCTACAAGGCAGGCCAATTCACCAAGCTGGCCCTCGAGCAGGGCGATCGCCGCATTCAGCGCGCCTACTCCTTCGTCAATCCTCCCTCTGCGCCATATCACGAGTTCTATTTGGTCGAGATCCCGAGCGGTGAGCTGACTCCGTCCCTCGGCTCGCTGCAAGCAGGTGACACCCTGCTGGTACAATCCCAGGCCACCGGCTTTCTGACGCTGGATGAGGTGCCCGCTGGGCGCGATCTCTGGCTGCTCTCGACCGGCACTGCCGTCGGCCCCTTCCTCTCCATGCTGGCCGATGGCGAGGCCTTCAACCGTTTCGAGAATCTGGTGCTGGTGCACGGGGTGCGTAAAGGCGAAGAGCTGAGCTATCAGGATTTGATCGCCAGCTTTGCCGAGCAATATGGCGAGCGCTTTCGCTATGTCCCCTTTGTCAGCCGCGAGCCCTGGCACGATGCAATGGCAGGGCGGATCCCGGCGGCGATTGCCAATGGTCAGTTGCAGGCTAGAGTGGGGTTGGAGTTCTCACCCGAGCTGAGCCAAGTGCTTATCTGCGGTAATCCGGAGATGGTGAAAGAGACCCAGCAGACCTTGCTGGCGCTGGGGTTGGCCAAGAATCTGAGGCGTGCGCCGGGCAATATCAGTGCGGAGAATTATTGGTAAAACAATCAGCACAGGGGCACCAGGCCCCTGCTGCATCAGGAGAGGGCGTTCAGTTCTTCTTGCCGTTACCCTTGTTTTTATCCTTCTGTTTGTCGTGACCTTGCCCCGGGTTATTGCCGCTGTGGATGCTGCGGTTGTAGTGATCCCGGTACTTGCCATCCATCTTGTCGCAGTTGAGTTTGATCCGGCTGTCGCCAATGCCAAGATCCAGACAGTTGTCCTGCCACCAGTCGTACTCCTTGTCATCCCAGTCGAGATTGATCTTGATGTCATCACCGGAGATCTTGATGCCATCGCTATTTTTGCTTGGCGGTGCCGCAACCGCGATGCCGTGCGCCATGAGCAGGGAAAGCAGCAGGGCGCCGCGCCGGATAACGGGGTTGTGTTTAGCTTGGGTCATCGCAAGGGTACTCCTGTTGTTACTGGTCGCTCTGCGAGTTGGCTGGGACCTGGTTGGTTTTCGGTGGCTGGTTGCGATTCTCTTCATCTTCCAGATTGAATTTGACCGCCTTGCAGTCGACGGAGGAGGTCTCCCCGATATCCAGAGTGAGGCAGTCGTTCTGGGTCCAGCCGAACTGTTTGTCATCCCAGTCCAGATTGAATTTAAGCTCATCGACGGAAAATTCGGTGCCACCGCTCTCTGGATATTGCTGTGTCGCAGCGGCGCCGCCGGTAACCAGAAGAAGGGAGAGTAGCAAGGTGGTCGTACTGTTCATGATGGCCTCGGATAATTGCAACGGTGGATGAGTGTACGGATCTGGGCTGAACCCGGGCGGAATCGCACCTCATCTCACCAGATGATCAAGTCAGGGAGGAATTGTATCGCTTTTCTGCTGCCGATTTGTCCGTTTTGGTCGCACTCTGGGCAGCTGGTTGCCAATCTGAAGGAATTCAGTCATTTGCCCTTCTCTGTGCGAGTCTGGCGACTATAATCGGCAGCCAACTTTTCCTGCACAGCACACCCCTTCATCATGACCACACAGGACTCCTCCACACAGCGCTACCCCAAGGGGTGGTTCGCTCTGACGACGGTATACAGTTTCACCGGGTTGGCCATTCTGGCTTCCATTATCTTCTCCCTGCTGCTGTTCCTCTCCATCGATGACAACCCGCTGATGAAGTGGCTGTTCGGCGGCTTGGCCATCATCTTCGAGCTGGGCAAGTTTTACGTCTGGTACGAGTACGGCGAGCGCAAGGCGCGGCGGGATTTGAGTGGCGCTTTCTGGTCGCTGTTGTTCTACAGCGTGCTGGCTGCCATCTCCATCGGCGGCAGTATTGGTGGCATCAACAGCGCCACCAACACGGTACTGAGCCAGCAGGCGCGCCACGAGCGGGAACTCGCCCGTTTCGACGAGCAGATCGCCAGCATCGAGCGGCAGATCCAGCTCAACGAGGAGGCGGCCCGCAAATATATCGAGCTGGAGCGCATCTCCAGTGGCGTCTCCTCGTTGCAGCACGCCAATACCAAGCTGCGCTTGCAGCAGGATGAGCTGCGTCAGCAGCGCGATGCCAAACCGGTCAACGAACAATCCTCCATGCTGGGGTTGATGAGCAGTCTGGCGGACGGGGTGGGGATGAGCATCAGTCAGGTGCAGTTCCTGCTGGTCTGCTTCCTCTCGGTGTTGCTCGACGTGTTCGGTGCCTTTTTCGTCAGTCTGATCGGCGAGGAGAACCGCTTTCGCCGGATGTGGCGCTGGCAGCAGGATCAAGCTCGCAGAGAGGCGCAGGAGGCGTTGGCGATGGCTGCCCAGCCCGAACCCATCATGCCCCCAGAGCCAGCCCCCGAAGTGCTGGAGCAGGTGCGCGGTGCGCTGATGAGTGGTGAGCTCAAGTGCAGCAAGCGCTCGGTGGCGCAGGCTTTGTCACTCTCGTTGGAGGAGGTGGATCGGGTGTTCCACCACCTGCTGTCGCAGGGGGTGCTGGGGCAGGGGAGCAATCGCCACTACTACCTCAATCCGGCGCTGGAGCAGCAAGCCGGATAGTGAGAAGGCCACCGAAACTCGGTGGCCTTTTTCGTTATCGAGTGGCTTGGCACTCAGTGAGTCAGCACCATCATCAGGCTGAGGAAGGCGGCTAGTCCGCCACCGATGCCGATGATCCAGTAAAACCCCTTGGCCCCCTGTTTGAGCGGGATGCGGAAGTAGAGCAGAAACGCCCACCACCCCAGTGCCAGCAACAGAGGAATAAGAAACATTCGAGCCATGGTGTCCTCGCTGTTATTCTGTTGACCCTTGATCAATCAACAGGATGGATTGTGCAATGACGCAACTACAGATTACCGCATTCGGTGACCCCTCGGTACTCAAGCTCAACCCTTCCCTCGATAAGGTGCCAGCCGATGGCGAAGTGCGGGTGCGCATCTGCTTTGCAGGGGTTAACCCCATCGATGCCAAAACTCGCGCCGGTCTTGGCTGGGCGGCGGCCCAGAACAAGGACAAGCTGCCCTGGACACCGGGTTATGACGTCTCCGGCGTGGTAGAGAAGGTGGGCCCCGGCGTGACCTCGCTGGTCGAGGGGGATTTGGTGTGCGGCATGGTCGGTTTTCCTCTTACCGCCGGTGGCTACGGGGAGTCTGTGGTGGCAAGCGAGAGCGAGCTGGTCAAACTCGACGGGGTGAGCCTGCAGCAGGGGGCGGCGCTGCCGCTGGCCGGTCTCACCGCCTGGCAGGGGCTGCTTGAGCACGGCGGCCTCCAGAGCGGTCAGCGGGTATTGATCCTCGCCGGTGCCGGTGGTGTCGGCCATCTGGCGGTGCAGTTTGCCAGCGCCTATGGCGCCGAGGTGGTGGCTACCGCCAGCCCGGACAACCATGGCTTCCTGCACGCACTGGGGGCGCGCTGGATGGTGGATTACCACGATGCGAACTGGCCGGCACGAGTGGTGGCAGAGGCCGGTCAGGTCGATCTGGTGCTGGATCTGGTGGGCGGCGAGAGCGGCAAGGCGGCGCTGGCCTGCGTCAAGTCGGGTGGTCGCTTGGTGACTGTGCCTACCATTACCGCCCAGTTGATCAAGGATGCTGGGGCTGCGGCGGGGATCGAGGTGGTCGGCATGCTGGTTCACCCCGACCAGAAGCAGCTGGGGCAGATGTTGATGCTGCTGCGTCAGGGTGAGGTTAAGGTTACCCTCGCCGGTGAATTCCCCCTGGCCGAGGGGGCGCTGGCCCATCAGGCCATCGAAGGGGGCCATGTGCGCGGCAAGCTGCTGCTACGGATGCCTGCGGCCGATGGCTATCCCGGATGAGCGAGATGATGGAGATGGCACATGGTGTGGCTGTTATTGAGCGCCTCGCGTCCTTGCCTGGGGGGTGGGGACGCGCATCATGAATGAGTTAATGGAGATGGGGCTGGGGTGGCTCTTTTTAAGCGCCTTTACCTCCGCCACCCTGCTGCCCGGTAGCTCCGAAGTGCTGCTGGGGGCCATGGCGGCCAAGGGGGAGTGGAGCATGGCGAGCCTGCTGCTGTGGGCGACGCTGGGCAATACCCTCGGCTCCATGACCACCTGGTGGCTCGGCTGGCTCGCCACCTTCAAGAAAAAACCGGAAGATTTTCAAGGCCGTGGGGAACAAAAAGCCTTAGGCTGGCTCAAACAACATGGTCACTGGTGTCTGCTGCTTGCCTGGACGCCGGTGGTCGGTGATGGTCTCTGTCTGCTGGCCGGTTGGCTGCGCCTCTCCTTCTGGCGCTCTCTCATTCTGATCGGGCTCGGCAAATTGTTCCGTTATGCCCTGGTTTTTCTGCTGGCCAGTCACATTTTCTAGCCTGTTTTTGTCACTCACGAGGTTACCGTGAACAAAGTCATACCTTTAACGATTCTGCTGGGCTTCACCCTGCCGGTGCTGGCGGCACCGACCCTGATTGCCGAACAGGGCAAGGAGGAGGGCAAGCTCGCCATCCCCTACCAGATGTACAAGCTGGACAACGGCCTGACCGTGATCCTGGCCCCTGACCGCTCCGATCCGCTGGTGCACCTCGATGTGACCTATCACGTCGGTTCATCCCGCGAGACTGTCGGCAAGTCCGGTTTCGCCCACTTCTTTGAGCACATGATGTTCCAGGGCTCGAAACACGTCGGTGATCAGGAGCATATGCGGATCATCAACGAGGCCGGTGGCGACATGAACGGCACCACCAACAAGGACCGCACCAACTACTACGAGACTGTGCCTGCCAACCAGTTGGAAAAAGTGCTCTGGCTGGAGGCGGATCGGATGGGCTTCCTGCTCGATGCGGTGAGCCAGAAGAAGTTCGAGATCCAGCGCGCCACCGTCAAGAACGAGCGGGCCCAGCGGGTCGACAACCAGCCGTACGGGTTGGTGAGCGAGAAGGTGGGGGAGGCGCTCTATCCGCGTACTCACCCCTACTCCTGGCAGCCTATCGGTTACGTGGAAGATCTCGACCGGGTCGATGTGAACGACCTCAAGCAGTTCTTCCTGCGCTGGTATGGCCCCAACAACGCCACCCTGACTCTGGGCGGCGACTTTGACAGCAAGCAGGCTCTCGAATGGATCGAGAAATACTTCGGCTCCATCCCGCGCGGCCCGGACGTGGCCGAGCCGACGCCAAGGCCGGTGACTCTGCCCGAGACCCGCTACGTGACGTTGCAGGACAAGGTGCACCTGCCGCTGCTCTATATCAGCTACCCCACCGTCTCCCTTGGTGATCCGCAGGAGCCTGCGCTCGACATGTTTGCCGACGTGCTGGGCGGTTCCGCCAGCTCCATGCTCTACCAGTCGCTGGTGAAAACCGGCAAGGCGATCGATGTGGGGGCGTCTCACTACTGCGAAGAGCTGGCCTGTACCCTGACCGTCTACGCCTATCCCAATCCGTCGCAGGATGGCAGCCTCAAGACCCTCAAGGGGGAGGTGGACAAGGTGATCGGCGAGTTCGCCCAGCGCGGCCTCAAACCGGAAGATCTGGAGAAGGCGATCGCCAAGTACCGCGCCTCCGCCATCTGGGGTCTGGACAGCGTATCCGGCAAGGTGAGCCAGCTCGCCATGGGTCAGGTGTTTGCCCAGGACCCCAACTATGTGTTCAAGACCCTCGATGCCATCGGCAAGGTGACACCGGAGCAGGTGAAGGCCGCCTACGACAAGTTCATCGCCGACAAGCCGGCGGTGGTGCTGAGCGTGGTGCCCAAGGGCAAGACCGAGTGGCAGGTTGCCACCCCGAACTTTACTCCCGCCAAGCGCGAGCTGCCGGATTACAGCAAGCATGACGAAGCGCTGGCCGAACGACCGGTTAAAGACAATTTCGATCGCAGCGTGCAGCCCAAGGCGAGTGAGGCGGTGAGCGTCAAGGTGCCCGCCATCTGGCACGGCAAGCTCGACAAGAACATCGAGATCATCGGCACCAAGAGTGACGAGATCCCGGCCGTCTCCATCATGATCGCCCTGCCGGGCGGTATTCGTGCCGAAGATAAGGGGCAGCTTGGGCTGGCCAATCTGACTGCCGCCATGATGGGGCAGGGCACGGTGCGCCTGACCGAGGCTCAGCTGAGCGACGAGCTGCAAAAGCTGGGCTCAAGCATTGATGTCTCCAGCGCCCAGTACAACAACCTCATCACCGTCAGCTCGCTGGCGGACAAGTTGCCCCAGACCCTGGCGCTGGTGCGCGAGGTGCTGGAGCGCCCGGGCATGCGGGAGGCGGACTTCGAGCGGGTCAAGGCGCAGCTGCTGCAAGGGATGCAACAGGCCCGGCAGCAGCCCGAGTGGCTGGCCGGGCAGGCGTTCCGCGAACTGGTCTACGGCAAGCAGAACCGCCTCGGGCAACCTACCGACGGGGTACCGGCCGATGTGGCCAAGCTGACCCTGGCGGACGTGAAGCACTTCTATCAGGCCTACTACAACCCCACCAACGCCAAAGTGGTTGTGGTCGGTGATGTGGACCAGAAGCAGATCGAGGAGCAACTTGGCTTCCTGACCGAGTGGAAGGGGGCAACGCCAACCCTGGGGGATCTCAAGCTCAAGGGTGAGCAGGCCAAGCCGGGCATCTATCTGGTCGACAAGCCGGGGGCGCCCCAGTCGGTGATCCGCATCGGTCGTCGCGCCATGCCGTTTGATACCACGGGGGATTACTTCACCGCCGGGCTGATGAACTTCAACCTGGGTGGTAACTTCAACAGCCGCATCAATCTCAACCTGCGGGAAGACAAGGGCTACACCTACGGCGCCAGCTCGGGCTTCTCCGCCAACCGCGAGGTGGGCACCTTCGCCACCGGTGCCAATGTGCGGGCCGATGCAACCGTGGATGCCATCCGCCAGTTCCTCAAGGAGATGGACAACTACCGCAAGAGCGGCCCGACACCGGTGGAGCTGGCCTATATGCGCAGCGCGGTCTCCCAGCAGGATGCCCTCTCTTACGAGACCTTGGGCCAGAAGGCGGGCTTCCTGCTGCAGATGGTGATGTATGACCTGAAACCGGACTATGTGCAGGCCCAGAACAACCTGATCAAGACGGTGTCGCCCGAGGCGCTAAAGGCCAGTGCCGCCCGTTGGCTCAATCCGGCCGATATGGTGATCGTGGTGGTGGGAGACAAGCAAAAGCTTGAAAAACCCCTGAAGGAGCTTCATCTTCCCATCTATCCGCTGCAGTTGCCGTAACTGACGCTTTATAAAAATCAAGAGCCGCCCCGGATGGGGCGGCCTCACATGAGCCGTGAATATGACTACAACAAGCTTGTCGCTCACCGAGTTGCTGAATGCGTTGGGATCACCGGAGCGCCTGACCGCGCTCAAGGGGATCCGGCGCGGGATCGAACGTGAATGCCTGCGCATCACGCCGGATGGCCGACTCGCCCAGAGTGACCATCCCCGGGCGCTGGGCTCGGCCCTGACCCATCCCAATATCACCACCGACTACTCGGAGAGCCTGCTGGAGTTCATCACCCCGGCCACCGACTCCATCGATAGCCTGATGGAGCAGCTCGGCGATATCCATCACCATGTGATTCAGCATCTGGGTGACGAGCGGATTTGGCCGCTCTCCATGCCCTGCTTCGTCGGTGGGGAAGAGAGCATCCGGCTGGCCCAGTACGGCAGCTCCAACATCGGCAAGATGAAGACTCTCTACCGTCAGGGCTTGAAGAACCGCTACGGCAGCCTGATGCAGGTGATCGCCGGGGTGCACTTCAACTTCTCCATGCCCGACAGCTTCTGGAGCGAGTGGCAGGATCTGGTGTGCGAAGGGTGCTGCAGCCAGCGCTTTATCTCCGACAAGTACATGGGGCTTATTCGCAACGTCTACCGCTTCGGCTGGCTGGTGCCCTATCTGTTCGGCGCCTCCCCGGCCATCTGCGAATCCTTCCTCAAAGGGCGCAAGAGCAACCTGCCGTTCGAGAAGACCGGCAAGGGCACCCTCTATCTGCCTTACGCCACCGCGCTGCGTCTCTCCGATCTTGGCTATACCAACAGCGCCCAGGCTGGGCTCAAGATCAGCCACGACAATCTGCCGGCCTATGTCAGCAGCCTGCGCCGCGCCATTAACACCCACAATCCCGACTTTGCCAAGATCGGGGTCAAGGTGGATGGGGAGTATCGTCAGCTCAACGACAACGTGTTGCAGCTGGAGAATGAGCTCTACGCCCCGATCCGCCCCAAGCGTACTCCGCGCAGCGGCGAGAAGCCTTCGGATGCGCTGGATCAGCGCGGCATCGAATACATCGAGCTGCGTACCGTGGACGTCAACCCCTTCACCCCGCTCGGCATCGATGCGGATCAGATCCGCTTCTTCGATCTGTTCCTAGTCTGGTGCCTGCTGCGCCCCTCTCCGGTGCTGAGTGACGAAGAGATTGCCCGCAACCGCCGCAACCAGAACAAGGTGGTGCTGGAGGGACGTCGTCCCGGCCTGACGCTGGAAGATGAGCAGGGCAATGCCATTGGCCTCAAAGAGTACGGCCTTAAACTGTTTGACGAGCTGGCTCAGGTGGCCGACCTGCTGGATCGCTGCTGTGGCCGCAACCGCTATCGCGAGACGCTGGCGATGCACCGCGAGAAGCTGCTCGACCCCGAGCTCACCTACTCCGCCCGCATGCTCAGGGAGTTGCTGGAGAGCGGCAAGGACAACGGCTGCTATGGCGACAAGCTGGCTACCCGCTATCGGGAGGAGCTGCTGGCAGGGGAGCTGCAATACTGGGATGAAGCCTACTTTGCCGGTGAGGCGAAGGATTCGCTGGCCAAGCAGCGCGAACGCGAGCGCAGCGACAGCCTGTCGTTCGATGACTTCCTGGCCGACTACTTCGGAACCAGTACCCCCACGGCCTGAAGGCTGGTTCATACCAACCAAGGTGCCAACAAAAAGCCGCTCGAGTGAGCGGCTTTTTGATTTCTCTGAACCTGAGCGATATCAGACGTGGTTATACATGGCCTCGATTTCGCTCTGGTATTTTGCCTCGATGATCTTGCGGCGCAGCTTCATGGTGGGGGTCAGTTCACCCAGCTCCATGGAGAAGGCGCTCGGCAGCAGGGTGAACTTCTTCACCTGCTCGAACTTGGCCAGCTCTTTTTGCAAGTCGGCGATGCGGGCCTCGAAGAACTCCATCACCCGGGAGTGGCGCAGCAGCTCGGTCTTGCACTGGTACTGCAGGTTGATGGAGCGGGCGTACTCCTCAAGCGACTCGAAACAGGGGACGATCAGCGCCGAGACGAAGTGGCGGGCATCGGCGACGATGGCGATCTGCTCGATAAAGCGATCCTTGCCGATGGTCCCTTCCACCAGCTGCGGTGCTACGTACTTGCCGTTGGAGGTCTTCATCAGCTCCTTGAGGCGCTCGGTGAAGTAGATATTGCCCTGGCTATCGAGCTCACCGGCATCGCCGGTACGCAGGAAGCCATCCTCGGTCATCACTTCTGCGGTCGCGTCCGGCTTGTTGTAGTAGCCGCGCATCACGGTGGGGGAGCGCACCAGCAGCTCGTTGTTCTCACCCAGCTTCACCTCGATGCCGTTCAGTGCCGTGCCGATGGAGCCCAACTTGAACTGGCTGTCTTCGTAGCAGCAGACAGTGGCGGTGGTCTCGGTCATGCCGTAGCCGTACTTGAGGTTGAGCCCCATCGCCTGGAAGAAGAGGTTCACATCGTCGGCCAGGCGGGCGCCCGCCACTGGCAGGAAGCGGGTGCGGCCGCCAAAACGGGCGCGCAGCTTGCGAAACACCAGTCGCTCGGCGAGCCAGATCTGGCCGTAGAGCAGCGGGGAAGCGGACTTGCCCGCCTGACGGGTGGCAACCATCTGCTTGCCGACCTTGGTCGCCCAGCCAAACAGGGCGCGCCGCAGAGCCGGAGCCTGAGCGACTTTGGCCTGGATCATGGCGTAGGCCTTCTCGTAGAGGCGCGGCACGGCGCACATTACGGTCGGCTGCACCTCGCCAATCACATCCATCACCTTCTGTGGATCGCGGATATAGACGTTCTCGGCACCGCAGTAGAGCACGTAGTAGCTCCAGGCCCGCTCGAACACGTGGCTGAGCGGCAGCATGCAGAGCGACACATCCTGCTGATTGAGGTCGAGGCGGCTGTTGTGCATCTCGAAACAGGCGGCGATGTTGCTGAAGTCGAGCATCACCCCCTTGGGCTCGCCTGTGGTGCCGGAGGTGTAGATCAGGGTCAGCAGATCATCCATCCGGTACTGGGTTTCCCGCTCGCGCAGCTCCTGCTCGCTGGGCTGATGGTTGCCGGAGACCAGAAATGTCTGGAAGTGACTCGCCTGCTCGCAGCCGCGCAGGTTGACGCTGCCATCGAGGGCAATGAGCTGGCGGATCTCGCCGCTTTCAATCAGTTGCAGCGCCTGATCGAACTGAGGTTGCTCGCCAACGAACAGCACCTTGATGCCGGCATCTTTGACGATGTAGCGCAGCTGATCGAGTGTGCTGGTGGGGTAGATAGGGACGCTGACGCCGCGGGCGGCAAGGATGCCGAGATCGGCCTGGGTCCACTCCGGCATGTTGCGGGCATAGATGCCGACCATTTCGGTTGGCTGGTGGCCGGCACGGATCAGCGCCTGTGCGCAGTAGTCCATGGCCTGGCCCAGAGTACGCCAGCCGATGGCGCGCCACTGGCCATCTTGCTGAACCCGCAGGGCAGCCTTGTTGCCAAGCTGGGAAATACGTTCACGCATCAGTCGAACCAGATGAAGCTTCGGCATCAGTTAAACATCCTTTAATTACAGTTGTACGCCCGCGAGGGCACTAAAAATCGGGCTAGAGTTTAAACTCCAACATTACGGCTTACAAGTGTTCGCCGTTTGTCTTGGATCACAAAGAGCGCAAATAGCTCTCCCTTTGCGCAGACTGGCCGATACTGCTAGGAGGCAGAGAGAGGGTTAACGATATGAATCTGTGGGTGAAAGGGGCGTTGGCCGCGGTCGGGCTGATGGTGGTGGGGGGCGCTGCGTTTTGGTTCTTTGCCGGAACGTCATCACAGGGGCCCGCCAATCCCTGGTATCAGGGGGCCGAGGGGTATCAGCAGGCGCAGCAACAGGCGCTGGCACTGGGCTATCCGCTGCTCTATGTGCTGGAGACCCCCAAGTGCCGCCGCTGCAGCGATCTGGAGAAAAAATTCTGGCAGAGCAAGGAGATGGCTGGTCCGCTTGCCCGGCTGGTCAAGGTGCGGCTCAACCCGGGCAAGGGGGATGGCAGCGAGCAGATCCTGCGCCGTTTTCCCAAGGTCGCCACACCGCCTGGCATCTATATCCAGCAGCCGGGTCAACCCCTTAAACCGATCAAGATAGTGGTGGATATACAGCAGATCTGGATGCCCGGGAAAACCTGGCAGCGGGGCTTCTATATGCCGCTTTCTGCCGCCGGATTCGAGGCGGTGGTTCATACCACTCTCGCCTTGCAGGATCCGACGCTGGACAATGCCCCCCTCGATTGAAGAGGGCAAGGTGCCTGAGTGCGATGAACAGGCAGGATCAGCCGAAATCGAACAGCCGTGACATCAGCACCGCATCTTCCCGATCATTACCGGTGCCGTAGTAGTCGGCGCGTCGGCAATACTCGGCAAAGCCGGCACTCTCGTAGAGGTTGATGGCGGTCTGGTTGCCAGCCCGCACCTCGAGGAACCAGGCCTGTGCCCCGGCTTGCTTGCTGCGAGTCAGGTAGGCTTGCAACAGTGCCCTTCCCAACCCCTTGCCCTGACATTCGGGATGGACACAGATGTTCATCAGCGAACTGTCTCCGGCTACCAGATCCGAGATATAGAAGCCGGCCGGGCGACCATCGACCAGCATCAAACCGTTGAGATAGCGAGGACCGAAGCAGGAGAGCAGGTTGGCCTCACTCCACGGCTCCTTGTGGGCAGCCTGCTCGATGGGGTAAACAAGGTTGAAATCGGCTTCGAGCAGGGGGTGAAACTCAGGCATGGTGACTCCGGGTAGCTGAATAGGGGATGTCTCGGGGTTGTCAGACACAACTTTTGTAAAATCAGGTAAATAGAGCTGCTTCAGTGAGGATGTTGAAGGCAGGATGCAGGATCATGCCGTGGAACTTGCCATATGTCGGCGCAGTTGTTGCCACAAGGCTCGCTTTTGCGCGGCGCTGGGGTCTAGCGGACAGATCAGCGCATCGGGTCGTTCCGGGTTGGCCTCCGTCAGCCAGAGTAGCGGCGAGGCGCCCGCCGTTTGCAGATCGGCAGGCGGCAGCTCGCTGAGCAGTGAGACCTCGTCGGGGGTCATGCCGAGCAACTGGCAGATATCCGCCAGCAGCGTGGTGGCAGGCAGCTGAGGTGCCAGCAACCAGAGTTTGCCGCTGGGCAGCGGGGCGCTGGTGGCGGGGGCTGTCTGGCTGGTATGTTGCTCAAGCTCTCGAGCGGGGTCTGCGCCCAGCAATGCCGGACGACGCAGTTGCCAGCTTTGAATGCCCATGCGGGCCAACATGCTCTGACGAACGGGATCTTGCATTTGAGGCGACTCACTCTTGATCTGCATTGGGGAAAAATGTGTTGCGCAGGGTACACTCGAACCGCTTTTGCTGCACCCTTTGCAACGCATCATCTGGCGCATGCTGGTATGGTGCCATCAGGACACTGGCTATGCATGGGCGCAACACGATGTCTATACGGTATCACGCCGACCTTGGTTTTTTTCCTGCCAGAGGCGGGTATTGTGCGGCAAGAGATACCAGAATAACCATCATAACCAGACAAAACCCTGTGGCGAATAGATGGATATCACGCCTTGGGGTCATCATTATCCCAGCTTCGGAACACTCTCTATGTCGCCTTTAGCTCAAGCCCAGAACCCTGCGCGTCTTATTCCTATCCAGGAGCGCCTGCCCCGGTTGCTTGCCGCCCTCGGTGAGGGACTCTACGAACGGCAGGATGCCCTGCGCCTCGGTCTGCTGGCGGCCCTCAGTGGCGAGAGTGTCTTCTTGCTGGGGCCACCCGGTATCGCCAAGAGCCTGATCGCACGCCGCCTCAAGCTGGCCTTTCACGACGCCCGCCACTTTGAATACCTGATGACCCGTTTCAGTACGCCGGAGGAGGTGTTCGGCCCCCTCTCCATTCAGGCGTTGAAAGAGGATGGCAAATACCTGCGCCTCACCGCTGGTTATCTGCCAGAGGCCGAGGTGGTGTTTCTCGACGAGATCTGGAAGGCGGGCCCCGCCATCCTCAACACCCTGCTTACCGCCATCAACGAGCGACAGTTTCGCAACGGCGACAGCCAGCACCCCATCCCGATGCGGTTGCTGGTGACCGCATCCAACGAACTACCGGCGCCGGATAGCGGGCTGGAAGCGCTTTACGACCGGATGCTGGTGCGGATCTGGATGGATCGGGTGCAGGAGAAAGCCAACTTTCAATCCATGTTGGCCAGCGATGGTCACGCCCACCAGAACTTGCCGGAATCCCTGCAGATCCGGGGGGATGAGTACGAGCAGTGGCAGAGCCAGATTGAACAGGTGCGCCTGCCGGATGCCTGTTTCGAACTCATCTATCAGCTGCGCCAGCAGCTCGACAGCCAGTTGGCCCACCGCTGCTATGTGTCGGATCGTCGCTGGAAGAAGGCGGTACGGCTTATCAAGGCGAGCGCCTTCTTCAACGGTCGTGACGAGGTCGCGCCGGTAGATCTGCTGCTGTTCAAGGACTGTCTATGGCATGACGAGGAGTCCCGCACCGCCCTGCTGGAGATGATGACCGAGTTTTCCCGTCTCTACGGCTATCAGCAACTGGCGATGACCCGTCAGCTGCTGGCGCTGCGGGATCAGTTCAAACAGCTCAAACAGAGCGTGGCCCAGCGCCTTTGCACAAAGGCCCGCCAACGCAAGCAGTGGTTTGGCCGGCGGGCCCGGGGTATCGAGATCCCGCTTGCCAATGCCAGACCCTTTGGCAAGCAGGTGCATTTCCATCTGCTCACCCCGGCGCCGCTGGATGGCAGCGATCCCGAGCGTCTTACCCGCACCTTGGTGTTCGATCGCACCCTGCTCTCCCACTGGCGCCCCACCGGTGAGGCGCTGGTGGGTTATGAGTTCGGCAACCCGAAAGAGGGGCATTACGAGCTGGTGCTGGACGATGAGCTACGGCTGCAGGTGCTCGATATCCAGCGCCAGCAGATCCCGTTGGTATTGATGGAGCGCAACGCCATCCCTGAGGTGGTGCTGGCGCCCTGGTTGCAGTCGCTCGACGAGCAACTGGTCCAGGTCGGCAAGGTGATGCAGGAGCTCAAGCAGCAGCGCAGCCTGTTCGAGCGTCATCAACAACACCTCTTTATCGCCTCACGCTGGCTGCAGCAGGTGGAAGATAGCTTCTTCGTGCTGAACCGGGATCTCGAACTGCTGCGCAGCGAGCTGACCCAGTGGCGCGAGCGGTTGCCAAGGCTGGACGAGTAAGGAGCGCTCATGCTTGAGATCGGCATGCTGGATCTGGGCCTTCTCATGGGGGAGGGAGAGCTGGCGGGAGAGGTGGTGGCGTTGCTGGCGGCCTCGCCCAAGATTTCCGAATTTATCAAACGCTCCCCGCTACAGGGCAAGCTGTTGAAAAAGCGCCTGCAGAGCTGGGGCGAGCAACTTGGTGAGGAGATCCGCCACAAGCCGGTGCCGGTGGCGCTGGAGCAGGAGTACCTGCTCTATCAGGCGCACCGGCAACTGCCGATGACCGAGCTGATTGGTCGCCTGCCCGGCCTGCTGGAGTCGCTGGAGCAGTACAGCCCCTTCGCCGGTGAGGCCAGATCCTTGGTGCGTCAGCTGACGGCCCACCCCACCGAAGGGCTGCGCCAGCTCTTTATCGACAAGTGGCGCGCCAGTCTGGTGGGGAGCCTGTTGCAGTTGCAGCAGCAGATCGCCGAAGCGGAGCGGGAGAAGCAACGTCAGGAGATTGAAGACCAGCTGCTGGCGAGCCGCACCCTGGCCGATGCCCTCGACCCCAACCAGATCTCCGCCGGTGGTTTGTGGGATCTGGCTCAGGGGCACTGGCACAAGCGCAGTCTGGTGCTGGTCAAGCAGTACGCCCGCATGTTGCAGCGCGAGCCCTTGCTGGCGGAGATTGCCGGTCTGCTCGGGCGCAGCGAGCGGGATCGGCGGGCGCAGGAGCAACCTGTGCCGCCGGTTCAGGTGCTGGAGCTGGAACCGGCACCCAGCGATGATGTGCCCGACGATCTGGTGGGCATTCATCAGGCGAGCGACCTGATGCGGCTGCTGCCCAGCGAGGCAGTAATGCTGGGGCTGCCTGAGCTGGAGCTGGAGTTTTACCGTCGCTATCTGGAGCGGCGTCTGCTCAGCTATCAGTCGCGGGGTACCCTGCCGCGCCAGCGCATCATGCTGCGTACCCCGGAGCAGGGGGGCAAACAGCTGCAGCAGCGCGGTCCCTTTATCGTCTGTGTCGATACCTCCGGTTCCATGGGGGGCTACCCCGAGGAGTGTGCCAAGGCACTGTTTCTGGCGCTGCTCAAGGTGGCGATGGATGAGAAACGCGGCTGCTACCTTATGCTCTTCTCTACCGAGGTGGCGACCCTGGAGATCACCGCCGATACCGGACTGGACAAGGCAGAACGCTTCCTTTCCATGAGCTTTCACGGTGGTACTGATCTGGTGCCCTGTCTCGAGAAGGCGCTGGTCAAACTCGATGAGCCCGCTTTTGCCAAGGCGGATGTGCTGGTCATTTCCGACTTTATCGCCCAGAGCCTGCCCCACGCCTTGCTCGATCAGATGAACCGCTATCGTCAACGCCAGACCCGTTTTCACGCTGTTGCCATGTCCCGTCACGCCAAACCGGCACTGCTGCGGGTTTTCGACAACAGCTGGTTGCTCGATTGTGGTCTGCGCGGTCGGCTGCTTCGGCGATGGCAGCATCATTAGTCACCGGGATGGGGCAGCTCATCTCTTTTCTCCCTGCATCCCCATCTTATTCCAACATTATGATATCCCTGTGAAATGTGACCAGGTAGCCATTCGAAATATCTCTCCTTGCGGTAGCCTATATAGCCATTGTTACAGGGGACAAGAGAGTGATTTTCCAGTATCGGCTTGCCCGGTGCTCTTTCCCATTGATCCGGAGTGTGTATGAGCCGACTTGCCTTGCTGCTGTTGCTGGCGGTATTCGGGCTTGCAGCCAAACCCTTGTCACCCGAGCAGTTGGAAAATGAACTGGAGGGGATGGAGCGTGCCCACCAACCGATAGCGTTGTTGCGGGAGCGTGTAACTCGCTTGCTACAAGATGACAGCGCCTATCCGCCGTCACAGCTAATGCGGATCCACCGTCTGGCTTGCTGGACGCAATCTGCCGATGACATTCTGGCATCTCGCCGTGCGATTGCGTATGCCGACAGCCAACTGGTGCAGGCTCAAAAACAGGAAGATGACGCAGCCATTGCAGAGTTGCTCATCTGTCGTGGCTGGTTCAATCAGCTACTCGGCGAGGTGGCACAGGCTCGTCGTGATTACGATGAGGGGCTGCGGGTGGCAGGGGAGGCTGCCCTACCCAAGCTGGAGGCGCTAGCGCTGTCCCACCGGGGAGCCATGTTGTCGTTTCAGGGGGCGTCAGGGCAGGGGCTGGTGGATCTCACTAGGGCGCACGACATCTACGAACGGTTGGGATTGACCACCTGGTATAACCGGGCGCAGCTCGAGATTGCCGCCGCGTTTCGTCGCATGGGCCTCTATGCCGAGGCGTTTACCACCCTGAATCGATTGCATGATCACTTTGCTCACAGCCATGACGAGTTCGGTCTGGTGAGGATGAGAGAGCAGTTGGCTCTGGTTTATCTGGAGACGGGACGCTATCAGGAAGCACAAAATGAGCTTGAACATAGTCTCGCTTTCTTGCATCAGCCCGAGTACCGGATTGAACATGCGGATCGTCAGGTGATGCTGGCGGAGGCTCTGCTCGGTCTGGCACATACGAAGGAGGCCAAGCGCTTGCTGGTGCAGGCTGCTGGCGTGCTCACTCCTGACGTAGACCCTATCCTCTACGCCCATCTCGAGCTGGTGATGGCTAAATTACAGGTGAAAATACGGGAGCCTGCCCCGGCCCTGAGCGCGCTGGAGAAGATTGAACCGATCCTGGAAGCTGAGGGGCACACTCGTTACTTGATGGACCTCTATGCCGTCCGAAGTGGTGCATTCGAGTTGCAAGGGGACTATCCGGCGGCATTGGCGGCGCTCCGAGAGCATCTGGCACAGGAACAGCGTCTCGACCAGATGCAACGAGAGCAGAGTACCGCCTGGGTGCGCGGCCAGTTTGAACTGACCCGCCAGGCGGAGGAGAACAAGCGGTTGCGGGTCGAGCAGCAGTTGCAACAGCATGAGCTGGCGCGGATCAAGGAGCGTCGCTTTTGGTTGCTGGTGGTGATGGTGCTCTGCGGGGGCGTGGTTTTGCTGACGATGAGATGGTTGCTTGAGCGCAATCGGCGAATGCATCGGTTGGCCTTTACCGATGAGCTGACCGGTATCGATAACCGGCGTCGGGTGCTGGTGGATGGTCGTGAACATTTTGAGCTGGCCCGCAGACAGCAAATGCCCTTTTCACTGTTGCTTTTTGATATCGACCACTTCAAGCGGATCAACGATTTGCTGGGGCATCATCAGGGAGACCGGGTACTGCAGTGGGTATCCCGAATGGTGGCAAGAGAGTTGCGGCAGCAGGATCTGTTGGGCCGCACCGGCGGAGAGGAGTTTTTGGCGCTGCTGCCGGAGACGGGGCTGGAGGAGGCGTCTCGTGTGGCGGAACGGATCTGCTCCAGGATCGGTCAACGGGCGTTGCCCGGTTTGTCTCATCCGGTGACCATCAGCATCGGGTGTGCTTGCCTGCGCGATGATGATCAGGATCTGGCCGCGTTGATCCGTCGTGCAGATGCTGCTCTCTACCGCGCCAAGGGGGCTGGGCGCAACCGGGTGGAAACAGACAACTGACGGACTGGGTATTTTTCACCCGTACGGGTATAATGCCGCGCAATTTTGCTTTGACTCAGGCGAGAAGACCCATGTAACGCAACCCTCCTCCCTCTCTCCACCAGGTTGGCAACACGCCAGCTGGCGTGGCTTTCGTTGCGTATACATGTGCCGTGAGCGGCATTCCGGATTTATTCCCACGGTGGCTGATGCCACCGCTCAATAGAAGAACGTTGAATTATGTCAGCTGAATTTCTGAGTGAAGTCTCCAAGAGACGCACTTTTGCGATCATTTCGCACCCGGATGCGGGTAAAACCACCATCACCGAGAAAGTCCTGCTGTTCGGACAGGCCATTCAGCGCGCCGGTACCGTCAAGGGCCGTGGCTCGGGCCAGCACGCCAAATCCGACTGGATGGAGATGGAGAAGCAGCGTGGTATCTCCATCACCACCTCGGTGATGCAGTTCCCCTATGCCGACTGTCTGGTCAACCTGCTCGACACCCCGGGTCACGAGGACTTCTCCGAAGATACCTACCGTACCCTGACCGCGGTCGACTGCTGCCTGATGGTCATCGATGCCGCCAAGGGTGTTGAAGACCGGACCCGCAAGCTGATGGAAGTCACCCGTCTGCGTGATACCCCCATCCTCACCTTCATGAACAAGCTGGACCGCGAAGTGCGCGATCCGATGGAAGTGATGGACGAGGTGGAGCGCGAGCTGAAGATCATGTGTGCCCCCATCACCTGGCCGATCGGTTGTGGCAAGTCCTTCAAGGGGGTCTATCACCTCTACAAGGATGAGACCTATCTGTATCAGAGCGGTCAGGGCCACACCATCCAGGAGAAGCGGGTGGTCAAGGGGCTGAACAACCCGGAGCTGGATGCCGCCGTCGGCGAAGATCTGGCCCAGCAACTGCGCGACGAGCTGGAGCTGGTGCAGGGCGCCTCTCCCGAGTTCGATCACGATGCCTTTATCGCTGGCGAGATGACCCCGGTCTTCTTCGGTACTGCGCTGGGTAACTTCGGTGTCGATCACATGCTGGATGGCCTGACCGACTGGGCGCCGGCACCCATGCCGCGCAAGGCCGAGAGCCGCGAAGTGGTAGCGACCGAGGAGAAGTTCTCCGGCTTCGTGTTCAAGATCCAGGCAAACATGGATCCGAAGCACCGCGACCGCATCGCCTTTATGCGTATCGTATCAGGCACCTACAGCAAGGGCATGAAGATGCGCCACGTGCGTATCGGCAAGGATGTGAACATCTCCGACGCCGTTACCTTCATGGCCGGTGACCGGGAGCAGGCGGAAGACGCCTTCGCCGGCGACATCATCGGTCTGCACAACCACGGTACTATCCAGATCGGCGACACCTTCACCCAGGGTGAAGATCTCAAGTTCACCGGTATCCCGAACTTTGCACCGGAACTGTTCCGCCGCATCCGCCTGCGCGATCCGCTCAAGCAGAAGCAGTTGCTCAAGGGGCTGGTCCAGCTCTCCGAAGAGGGGGCGGTACAGGTGTTCCGTCCGCTGATCAGCAACGATCTCATCGTTGGTGCGGTCGGTGTGCTGCAGTTTGACGTGGTGGTTTCGCGCCTCAAGAGCGAGTACAACGTCGAGGCCATCTACGAGGCGGTCAACGTCTCCACCGCCCGCTGGGTGGAAGGGACCGACGTCAAGAAGTTCGAGGAGTTCAAGCGCAAGAACGAGGTCAACCTGGCCCTCGATGGCGGTGACAACCTCACCTATATCGCGCCGACCATGGTCAACCTGCGCCTGGCCCAGGAGCGCCACCCGGACGTGGAGTTCCGCCAGACTCGCGAGCATTGATACTGCTTACCGAATCCCGCCAGATGGCGGGATTTTTTATCTATCAAGGAGAGATGATGGCTGAATCGATGAATCCCGCCTGCTCGGCTCTGGTTGAGCGTTATCTGTTATCCCTACCCGTTGAAGCACGAGTACGCCATGTGTCTGCTGACTACTTTTGTGCTGATGAACACAATGCCAATCTTTGTGCCGAGCTGGTGGCAGCAGGGCGCAAGCGAGCGACCTGTAGCCTCGCTTACTGGTATCTGGAGAAGGGCGAGCGGATGCCGGAACAGGGTGACTTGCTGGTGGTAACCGACTGGAGTGGTCACCCCAAGGCTCTGGTTGAGCTGGTGTCAGTCACCTTGTGTCCATTCGATGAGATTGATGCTGCGTTTGCCGCCGAGGAGGGGGAGGGCGATGGCTCTCTGGCCTGGTGGCGCAAAGCGCACAAGGCATTCTTCGAATGCGAGATGAAGGCGGAAGGGGGCGAATTTGATGAGCACGCCACGCTGGTGCTGGAGCGATTCCGGGTAGTGGCGCTGCCGCAGTAAACGAAGCGGCAAGCAGGGAAGACTCCTGCTTGCCGCTATCACTTTAGAGCGCCAGGTCTAACACCATGCAGATCTCGCAATCCCCGTGGCCGGTGCAGCCAAGGGGGCCGGGCAGGTGTTCAAAGCCCAGTGATTCATAGAGGCTGGTGGCTTCGCGCAAGACCTCGGTCGTTTCCAGATAGCAGCGCTGATAACCAAGCGCACGCGCCTCGTCCAGTGCCTGCAACACCAGCCGCTTGCCAAGACCCAGTCCGCGCAGGGCGGGCATAAAGTACATCTTCTGCAGCTCGCAGACTCCCTCTTCTCCCGCCAATGGTGCGATACCGCCACCGCCGAGGATGGAACCGTCCGGCCCTTCGATAACCCAATAGCGGCTCTTTTCCCCCTGATAGCTCTGGGAGAGGGTGTCGAGATTGGGATCCGAGACGCCATATCCCTTGTCGGCGGTGAGCCCATATTCAGCCGAGACGGTGCGGATAACGGTCGCGATGTGAGGGTTGTCTGCTTCTGTGATAGGGCGAATATGGTAGCCCTGCTGGCGGCGAGCGCGGGAGAGGGCGCTGCGGTAGAGCAGCATGCCGCTCCACAGCTGTTCGCGCTCGGATTGGCTCAGCTGCGCCAGCATCTCTTCCATCGCCCCGTCCATCTCCCGATGCAGCGTCAGCAACATCGCCTGCCCCTCGGCAGTGAGGCGGGCCTCCTTGCTGCGGCCGTCGGAGGGGTGCGGGTGCCAGCTGATGAGATCCCGCTCGGCGAGGCGCGCAAGCGGGCGGCTGGCGTTGGATTTGTCGATGTGCAGCTTTTCTGCCAGCTGCTGGTTGGTGGCCGGGGCGTTCTCCAGCTCGATCAGCAGGTGAGCCTCGATGGGGGTGAGGGCCAGATTGCCGCACTGCTGGGAGAGCATGCCGAGTTCGCGAACCAGATCGCGCGACAGGGCGCGCAGGGGACGGGGATCCATATCGTGGTTTCCTTTTTAGTTGTGCATGACAACTAAAATAGCGTAAAAGTTGTAATTCGCAACCTTTTGCTGTGATGACTTGCAGAATATGGGGTGAGCGGCAGCCCCGTTGATTGGGCTGCCGCAGGATACTCGTCAGGCGGCTGCTCTGATGGCCAGCTCCGGGCGGCGCGAGAAACAGCGGGCGAGCAGCAACATGGTGGCGACGCCTATGGTGCCCAGCACCAGCCAGGGGAGGGCAGGTTGTCCCTGTTGCAGCGAGAAGTCATAGAGGGAGCCACCGCCTACATAGCCGGTCATGCCTCCCAGCGCCAGCCCGAGGCGGCTGAAGCCCATGTAGCTGCCGCGGGCTGTGGGGTTGGCAAGCCGGGTCATCAGGGTCTCCCGGGCCGGTTCACTGATGATTATCCCGAGATAGAAGCATGCCAGCAGCACAAAGAGGCCGGAGAGGGTGCTGACGAAAGCGACCAGACCTATCCCCACCGTCATCATCAGAATGCCTGCCAGCAGGCGATTCTCGAGGCGATAACGCTGTTCGCTGAAGCGGGCGATGGGGTAGAGCAGCGCCAGTGACAGCGCCGTTTCCAGGCTGTACATCCAGCCCACTGCCGTGGTGGTGCCGGAGAGCTGCTTGACCAGAATGGGGAAAATCAGCATCACCTGTACCCACAGCATGTAGTAGCCGCTTAAGATCAGCACCAGTCGGCAGAAGGCGCGATCAGCCAGTACCTGTCCCAACCCTTCCCGCATCGGAGTCGCTTTGACCGAGAGGCGGTAGGCGGGCAGCAGGGTCCAGTTGCATAGAGCCGCCAGGGTGAAGAGTCCGGCGCCCAGCAGGCAGACGTAGGTGAAGTCAAAGCGCAGCAGCCAGCTGCCGAGCAGGGCACCGGTGACGGCTCCCGCGCTCTCCAGCATCATCAGCAGGGAGATAAAGCGGCCCCGCTCATGGGGACGGGTAAATTTGATCACCAGTGCCGCCCGTGGCGGGTCGAACAGGCAACCGCCCAGTCCAGAGAGGAAGCAGGAGAAAATCAGCATGGCGCCGCTGTCGGCCCAGGCCAGGGTGGCAAAGCCGACGGCGCGCAACAGCATGCCGGTGACGATGAGCGGGCGGGCGCCAAAGCGGTCAGCGAGTGAGCCGCCGAAGATCCCCAGACCCTGCTGGGTCAGCTGGCGCAGGCCGAGGGCCAGCCCCACCAGACCGGCGGCCCAGCCGAGCTGGTCGACGAAGCGCAGGCTGATCATCGGCATCACCACAAAGAAACCCAGGATCACCAGTGTGGTATCCAGCGCCAGAAACCAGCGTCCCCAAAACCTCGCCCTATCGACCATAACGCCCTCTCATTCACAGATACCTTCATTCTGGAGAGGGTTTAGATATAGTGGTAGACGACAACTACCTATATTTCATATCAGGATTATTTATGTCTATGGATCTGGACGATCTGCAATTGCTGCTGGATGTGGCCGAGCTGGGCAGTTTTAGTCAGGCGGCGGCCATTCGTGGCTGGTCACAGCCGCTGGTGAGCCAGCGGATTGCCCAGCTGGAGGAGAGCCTCGGGGCGCCGCTGTTTCAGCGCCATCGGCGTGGGGTGACGCCGACCCGCGCCTGCGAGGAGTTTCTGCCATCGGCCCGTTCGGCGCTGGCGATCCTGAGCGAAGGGCGGCTGGCACTGCAGGGGGCGCCGGCGCTGCCTTGTATCCGTCTCTCCAGCCTGCCATCCCTCACTTCGGTGGTGTTTGGCTCGCTATTGATGGAGCTGGTGGACGAGCCGTTCGAGATCCGCTGCACCACGGATCACTCCGGCGAGATCATGCAGTCGCTGCTGACCGGCGAGGCAGATATCGGCTTTGTGCTCAAGCGCCCGCCGGTTGCGGGTTTGCAGATGGAGCTGCTCTGCTGCTCCCCCATTATCGCTATCGCTTCGCCATTGCATCCGCTGGCCGGTTGTCACGGCCTCACCCTGGAGGATCTTGCCGACCAGCGGCTGGCGCCTCAGGTGTGGGGGCCTGGGTGTGACGTCTTTATCCAGCAGTTGCGGCGGCTACGGAGGGCGGCCAGCCCCCTGCATGCGGTGCAGCCCGCCAGTGCGGCGCGGGATCTGGCGCTGGAACACGGGTTTATCACCCTGATGCCGGAGCTGGCCATCAAGCGGGATCTGGAGGTGGGGCGGCTGGTCAGGCTCGATGTGCGCAACCTGCCGCAAGAGCATTGGGATGTGATGATGGCGTGGCGCGGTGGCAAGCGACCCAACCCGGCCCGGGAAACCGTGTTGGCCACCGCCCGCGCGCTGGCGAAACGGTGGCGCAATGAGTAGAACGATGCGGGACAAGGCCCGCATCGGGTGGATCAGTAGCTGGCCTTGAGGGTCACGCCACTGAACGCGGAAAACCCTGACAGCTGCACATGCCAGGTACCCGCCTTGGGATTGGTGAAGGAGCAGCTTTCGTTGTTACCGCCCTTGTAGGGACGGCAGTCATAACTGCTGCTGGTGGGGGCGCTGCCAAAGCGGACGTAGAGGTCGGCATCACCGGTACCGCCGCTGCTGCTGATCTGCAGCGACCTGGTGCCAGCTGGTACGTTCAGGGTGTAGTTGAGCTTGCCACCCTTGCTGGCGGCGAGGTTGCTCACCGGCACGCTGTTTTGCAGTACATTGTCACTCGGTGGCGGCGTGGTGCCGCAGCTGGCATCGACCCCGACGGTCTGGAAGGCACGCGCCACATCCGCCTGGCTGTAACCCAGATCGGCGGTCGCCCGGCTGACGCCGCAGGCCCCTTGCTGGTAGTTGGTGTTGGCGCCCCAGTAGAGGCGGTTAGCCAGCACGAACACTTCAAATGCCTTGCGGGTGTTCCAGCCGCTGCTGTTGGCCAGCAGATAGAAGGCGCGGTTATAGACCCCGGAGCTGTGGTGTACATCCATCCCCTCCTGATAATCCGCCGCATGGCCGATGGAGCTGCCATCACGGGTCGGATCCTCGAAGTAGCGCAGGGAGCCGTTGCCCTTGAAGATCTGGGCGCCGACCAGCCAGTCGTTACTCCCCTTCATGTAGAACTCGGCCGCTTCCCCCGCCATGTCGGAGAAGGCCTCGTTGATGCCGCCGGATTGTCCTGAATAGATCAGCCCGGAGTTCTGCTCGGTGAAGCCGTGGCTCACCTCGTGGGCCGCCACATCGAGGCTCACCAGCGGGTGGAAGGTGGTGGCACCGTCACCGAAGGTCATCTGGCTGCCATCCCAGAAGGCGTTCTCGTAATTCTTGCTGTAGTGAACCCGCATCTTCAGTTTGAAGGTGAGGGGCGCCGTGTTATACCAGTTGTGGTACATGTCGAACACCACGTTGCCGAAGTAGTGGGCGTCGTTGAGGGGCGAGTAGGCGCCGTTGATCTCCTTGACCCGGTTCTCCGGGCAGGTGAACTGGTGGATGGCGCCGCCAGAGGTGGCGTGGTTGAGGTTGATGGTATCGACGTTGGGGCTGGTCATCCGGCAGTTGTCATCGACGATGAGCGGGCCAAAGTCGGTGCCATAGAAGTATTTGCCTGTCTTGATGTTGCCCCCCGGGCCGATGGCATCCTTGTGGTTGATCCCCTCCCAGCGTTTGAGCTCCTCACCGCTCTGGGCATCAAGAATGACGAAGGGGCGGCTTGGCTTGTCACCTTCGGCGATGAAGGATACCTGATAGACCAGCCTGGCCAGCCCGTTCTCGTCCTGCATCACGTAAAGCTTGATCTGCTCGTTGCTCCCCTTGCTGCCCGCCTTGGCCTTGCTGGTGGCATCCTGTGGCGAAAGGGTTGCGACCGGGCTCGCCACATCCTGATCGATCTGGCGCAGCATGCGCCCGGTGGCCTTCTGCAGCTGGCCGCTCAGGCTCTTGTCAGCCACCACCACCTGACCCATTACCGGGATGCCGTTCCAGACCTGCTCGTAGCGGATCCGCTGCTGGCCGTTGGGCAGCTGGACCACCCGTACCTGACGAAACTCGCCATCTTCCAGTTGCAAGGTAGCTCTCGCGGCACTGAGGCCGGTTATGGCCCGGATGCCGTTTGTCGTTACGTTGATCTCTACCTCTTGCGCCGCCAGTGCGGCGCTTCCCCAGCAAGCCAGCGCAACGGCCAGATAAATTTTATTCATCTCTTCTTTCCTTAAATCGATGAGGTTGATAAACCGACCGAAGGTCGGGCGTTTTGAAGCTAGTGCCGGTGGGGGAAAGTACCCCCTGTCAAAAGTGACAGAGCAGCACAAAGGGGTAGCAGGATCTGCCAAAGTGCCGTTTGTGGGCATTCGTCGGCGCCATGTGGAGAGCATTATCCGGTTTCAGACACCCACCCTCCTCTTTTGAGGGAGGAGAGATCGTGCGCAGTCACCCTCTGCGAAGCCTGCCTGAGGAGGGCAGTAAAAGTGGCTGGCGCGGCCAGTGGCGATTGGCTACATTGGGTGCTGGTTCGCGATTTGATCACTGATTTGAAAGGAGAATCCCATGTTTTCATGGCAGTTGGACGACGAGCTTGCGCTGCTCTTCTTGCAGCCCGATATGGCGAGCGAACTGTTTGCCCTCTGCAATGACAACCGGGAGTACCTCTCCCAGTGGCTGCCCTGGCCGCCACTGATCCAGCGCCCCGTTGACAGCGCCCTCTTCATTCGCAGTGCCATAGAGAAGTTCGCCCGCGGCGAGGGGCTCACCACTGCCATCGAGTATCAGGGGGAGGTGGTGGGGGTTATAGGTTACAACAGCATCGATCACGACCTTGGCAAGGTGGTCATCGGTTACTGGCTGGCGGAGCGCTGGCAGGGCAACGGTATCATCACCCGTGCCTGTCAGGCCCTGATCCACCACGCCTTCGAGGAGATGGGGATGGAGAAAGTGGAGATCAGCGCCGCCACCGATAACGAGCCCAGCAGGGCTGTTTGTGAACGGCTCGGGATGCAGCTGGAGGGGGTGACCCGGCGCGCAGAGCGGCTGGGCAACCGGATTGTGGACCATGTCCACTACAGCCTGCTGCGCGATGAGTGGCTAAGACAGAGGGAGTCCTGATGGCGCTGCCACATATCAAGACGGCCCGCACCCACCTGACCATACTGTCGCCGGATCAGGCCCCCATGATGCTCGACTTCTACCGGCGCAACCGCGCCCATCTCGCCCCCTGGGAGCCGCTTCGGGACGAGCACTTTTACACCCTCTCTTACTGGCATGCCCGGCTGCAGGACAGCTACAGCCAGTTCTTCAACGGCACTGGCGTCAATCTGGTGGCCCTCGATCCGGCTGGCGAGCGGGTGATCGCCACCTGCAACTTCAGCAATATCCTGATGGGGGTCTTCAAGGCGTGTCATCTGGGCTATGCCATCGACCAGCAGCATCAGGGGCAGGGGGTGATGAGAGAGGTGCTGTCAGCCGCCATTGACTACCTGTTTCGCGAGCACGATCTGCATCGCATCATGGCTTGCTATATGCCTGCCAATCAGCGCAGTGGCGCCTTGCTGGAGCGGCTCGGTTTCGAGCGGGAGGGATTCGCGCGGGCATATCTGATGATCAATGGCCGCTGGGAGGATCACATCCTCACCTCGCTGATTAATCCGGCCTCCTGAACGACAGATAAAAAAACGGGCCCGAAGTTGCCTTCGGACCCGTCTTCGAATGAGGTGCAGGCTTAGTTGGCCTTGGCATCGCTCACTGCAGCTTCAACCTTGGTAGCCGCTTCGGTAGCAGCTTTTTCTACGGTTGCAGTCGCTTCGGAGGTGGCCTTTTCTACGGTAGAGGTGGCTTCGCTAGCGGCTTTTTCTACAGTGGCAGCAACTTCGGCGGCCGGAGCAGCAGGAGCGGCAGCTTTTTCTTCTTTCTGACCGCAAGCAGTCAACATCAGACCCAGGATACCGGCTACCAGTACTTTGTTCATGTGCATTCCCTCAAATAAATATGGAGAGATGGTCTGTGCAACCATCACAGCGCCCACCGTTGCCCGGTATTGAAACAAGAAGCCGGGAGGCAGCAGGCGGGCGCAATATAGCCCCATTAGTTACCGATGAAAACGGATATCACAATGACATTTTTTCGTGCCGTTGATAAAAAGCTCCACTGCAACGACTGATATCAATACAAGATGCCGTTAAATAGTGCTGATTGCACAATAAAACACCGCTTTGCTGCCATCTTGTGGCGGTTTAACAAGGTCAAGGTTGCTCAAGCGCGGCCGATGGCCCACACCTTAGTCAGACAGCTTCTGACAGGGCAGCCGTTTTCCCTCAAGGTGGCTCTGGCGGGCCAGATCCAGCAGCGCCATCACCGCCAGCGCTTCACTTGCTGGCACCGGGTTGCTCCCTTCGCCCTTGATGGCGGCGCAGACACCGCGATAGTAGGCGCCATAATCCCCCGCCTCACCCACCACGCTCTGCTGCTGTAACTGACCATCGACAATGCGGCTGAGCTGACCGGGTTCGCTATCCATGCCCCAATCCGCCGCCGGGGGCCGCTTGCCCAGCTTGAGCTGATCTTCCTGCACATCCATACCGAATTTCACGAACGAACCCTGGCTGCCGTGAACGATGAAACGCGGCATGGTGGCCGAGACCAGACAGCTGCCATGCAGAATGACCCGCAGAGCACCGTAACCCAGCACCACATGGAAGTAGTCGTCCGCCAGTGCGCCGGGGCGCTGCCCGGCAAGGTCTGCTTGCAGCCAGTCCGGTTGGCCGAACAGCTGTAGCGCCTGATCCAGTACATGGGGGCCGAGATCGAACCAGAGGCCGGAACCCGGGCCACCCGCTTCGCGCCAGCGCTGGCGCACTTCGGGGCGATAGCGATCGAAGTGGGATTCGAACTGGGCTATCTGCCCCAGACTCCCTTCTACCAGCAGACGGCGCACGGTAAGGAAATCCCCGTCCCAACGGCGGTTGTGGAAGATGCTGAGCAGTCGCTGCTGCTTTTCGGCTAGTTCGACCAGTGCTTGCGCCTCGGCCAGATCCAGTGCAAAGGGCTTGTCGATCACCACATGTTTGCCTGCCAGTAGCGCCTGGCGGGCGAGGGGGGCATGGGTGTCGTTGGGGGTGGCGATCACCACCAGATCGACGGTCTCATCGCTTAGCACCTCCTCCAGTGAACCGACCCGGCAGTCGGGCAGATCGGCCTGCACCTTGGCGGCATCGCGGCTCACCACCCACCTCAGGGACAAGCCCGGCGTGGTGGAGAGGAAGGGGGCGTGGAAGGTCTTGCCTGCAAAGCCATAGCCCACTAGGGCTGCGTTGAGAGTGTGGCTCATCGGGAGTTCTCCGCTGACATCGAGTGAGTGGGGTTGCCATCACAGGCTCTCTGCCGGATGGCCATATGCTGTAAAGGCGATACAAACGAGAAGGGGGCCGATGGCCCCCTGAGTGTGCCCATCAGAGCACAGGATTTATTGCAAACACAAGCGGCGGCCGCGGCGGGTCATCAGCATCACCAGAGGCGGCAGCAGCAGCCACATATGCAGCGCCAGCTGGCTGAGCGGGTCGTGCATCAGGGCGCCGGTCAGGCCAACCAGAGCGCCGGATCCGCTCATCTGGAACAGGCCGAGCAGGGCGGCGGCGGTACCGGCGCAGTGGCCGAACGGTGCCAGCGCCATCCCGGCGGCAGCGCCCAAGATCATGGCAAAGCCGATGCTGGAGAGGAATACCGGCCCCATCATCGCCAGCGGATGTTCGATGTGCATGGCCAGAGTCAGGGTGATGGCCGAGAGCATCAACACCAGCAGGCCGATGCGCAGAGTGCGTCTTGGCCCCACCTTGGCGATAAAGCGTGGTGCCATGAAGCAGGCCAGAATGTTGAGCGCGGCGTTGGCGGTAAACCAGTAGCTAAAGCCGCTCATATCGAGCCCCAGTTTCACCATCAGTTGTACCGGCGCAGCGGTGACGTAGGCGAGGATCACCGCCATCGCCAGCATGCACAGCGCCGCGTTGAACAGGAAGCTGGGGGAGCGCAGTACCGGGCTGTAGCGGGACCAGCTGATGAGGGCCCCTTCACTGCGGGTCTCCTCCGGGCGGGTCTCCGGCATCCGCCACATCAGCCAGCTGCCGACGATGAGCGCATAACCGGCCATAAACCAGAAGTTGGCAGACCAGCCCGCCTTGGCGGTGAGCCAGCCACCGAGCAGGGGAGCCAGCGCAGGAATAAAGCAGATGGCGCCATTGAGGTAGGAGATCATCTGACCGCTCTTTTTCGGGCCATAGCTGTCACGCACCACCGAGAAGGCGGCGACCGAAGTAGCGCAGGCGCCGAAGCCCTGCAGCACCCGGGCCAGCATCAATTCGCCGAGGCTGGCGGCAAAACCGGCCCCCAGCGCGCTCAGGCCATAGAGCAGCACGCCGCCCAGCGCGATAGGCTTGCGACCGTAGCGATCGGCCAGCGGGCCAACAAGCAGTTGCCCCAGCCCCATGCTGAACAGGAACCAGGTGATGGTGCCCTGCATCAGGGTTACTTCGGCGCCCAGCTGCTCGGCCATCTGCGGAATGGCGGGCAGGTAGATGTCGATAGCCAGCGGACTGAACAGCACCAGTAGTACGAGTAAAAGTATCAATGGCATCTGTCACCTCTTTAGTCAGCCAGGTTAATGAATTGGGGCGCGAGTCTACTGACTCACAGTAATGAATAGAAATGGTATTTAATCACTTTGGTTATTCCATTATGGAAACATGTATTAAAAAGCTGGTTATTCGATGGCGGCAAATCCCCCGTAACCCCATCACAGCGGGTGTAATTGACGCTTTTACTAAACGCTTGCGCCGCATAGAATGCGCAGATTATTTTTGCGGAGGTGCTCGATGAACAAGCTTGTCCTGGCAACAGGTAACCAGAAAAAGGTGAAGGAATTGGCCGCCATGCTGGCCGATATGAAGATCCAGGTGATCCCACAGAGCGAGTTTGCGGTCTCCGATGCCGATGAGACCGGCACCACCTTCGTCGAGAATGCCATCATCAAGGCCCGCCACGCCGCCCGCATTACCGGTCTGCCCGCCGTGGCCGATGATTCCGGTCTGGAAGTTGATCTGCTGCAAGGGCGCCCCGGCGTCTACTCCGCCCGCTTTGCCGGTGTGGGGGCTGGTGACAAGGCCAACATCGAGAAGCTGCTCGGCGAGCTGCAAGGTGCCCCCGAGTACCTGAAGAGCGCCCGCTTCTGGTGTGTGCTGGTCTATATGCGTCACGCCGACGATCCCACCCCCGTCATCTGTCAGGCGAGCTGGGAAGGGATGATCATCGACGAGCCGCGCGGTCAGCACGGTTTTGGCTATGACCCGGTCTTCTTCGTGCCGGATCACGACTGCACCGCCGCCCAGATGCCCGCCGAACTGAAAAACCAGCTGAGCCATCGTGGTCAGGCGCTGGCCAAGCTCAAAGCGGCGCTGGCTGCTGCGCACTGAGTCACTTCGCCACCTTGTCGGTTACACACGGCCAATCACACATAGTCATCTACAATGGGGGCCTTGAGCCCCCGTTTTATTGGAAGCCCCATGCTGCAACTGCCGCCGCTCTCTCTCTATATTCATGTGCCCTGGTGCGTCCAGAAGTGCCCTTACTGTGACTTCAACTCCCATGCCCAGAAGGGGGAGTTGCCTCACCTCGAATATGTCGCCGCCCTGCTGGAGGATCTGGATCAGGATCTGAAGTGGGCACAGGGGCGGCCGCTCTCCTCGATCTTTATCGGTGGCGGCACCCCCAGCCTGTTGACGGTGGAGGCGATGCAAGCCTTGCTGGACGGGGTGCGGGCCCGTATTCCGCTCGCCGCAGATTGCGAGATCACCATGGAGGCCAATCCGGGCACGGTGGAGGCGGACAAGTTTGCCGGTTTCCAGCGCGCCGGCATCAACCGCATCTCCATCGGTGTGCAGAGCTTCCAGCAGGAGAAGCTGAGCCGCCTCGGCCGCATTCACGGCCCGGAAGAGGCGCGCAAGGCGGCGGCACTGGCCCATGCCATCAAGTTGCCCACCTTCAATCTGGATCTGATGCACGGTCTGCCGGATCAGAGTCTGGATGACGCCCTTTATGACCTGCAACAGGCTATCGACTGTGCACCACCGCACCTCTCCTGGTATCAGCTCACCATAGAGCCGAACACGGCGTTTGCCTCCAAGCCGCCCAAACTGCCGGAAGATGACACCCTATGGGACATCTACGAGCAGGGCCACGCCATGCTCACCGCCAGCGGTTATCGCCAGTACGAGATCTCGGCTTATGCCAAAGAGGGCTACCAGTGCCATCACAACCTCAACTACTGGCGTTTCGGCGACTATCTGGGGATCGGCTGTGGTGCTCACGGCAAGGTGACCGATCTCGTGAATCAGCAGATCCTGCGCACCGCCAAGGTGAAGCATCCGAAAGGGTATCTGGACAAGAGTCGCCCCTATCTGGACGAGCAGTGGCAGGTGACGGCAGACGATCTGCCGCTCGAATACTTTATGAACCGCTTCCGCCTGTTTGAACCGGCCCCCAAGGCGGAGTTCGAGGCCTATACCGGCTTGCCGCTGGAGCGGGTGGAGACGGTGCTCGCCATCGCCCAAAGCAAGGAGCTGATCGAGGATTTGGGGGATAGCTGGCAGCTCACTTCTCTCGGCCACCGTTATCTCAACGTGTTGCTCGAACTGTTTATGGATGAGTGAAAACGGGTTCACGATCTGGCTGCGAGGCCGAGATCAAGGTTCATGTACTGCTCGGAAGCCTCACGTATCTCTATACGCTCCGGTTCCTGCGCTGCTCTTCACCTTGCTGACAGCTTCTCGCGACAGGTCGTGAGCCAGTTTTGGCGAACCGTGTTTTGAGATAACAATCAGGGCGCCAATGGCGCCCTGATTGTTTATGGTCGGTAGAAACCCGCTCAGCAGCAGACGCGGATCATCTGCTGTTGGCCGGGCTCCCACCGCTTGCCGAATTTGGCTTTGCGCTGGTAACTCCCCTTGCCCTTCTTGTTGCGCTCGACCCGGCTGCGAAACAGGGGATCGGAGAGCAGGGCGTGCAGATGGTTATCCTTTATCTCGCCGCGCTGATGGGCATAGCAGCCCCCTTGCGCATCTTCCTCACGGGGGAGGGCGGGTTGGTCGACCCGAATCTTGGCCATGATGGCTCCTCTTCTTTGTCCTTGGGGTGTTGATGCTTGTGTCTGGATGGCGGTTTTCGCTGCGGGCGCCTGTTCAGGCTAGCGCCCGGCAACCGGATGCACTGGCATCGGTTAAAAACGCGGTGATTTTGTCACCAAATCGCAGCTGGAGCAATGCGTCGGATACGCCGAGTCAGTCACACTGAGCTAGGCACGCTCAGTCAGGCATACCATGTCAGCCGTGAACCGGGTCATGCTGGTCGTGGCTATGATGCTCGTGATGGGCCGGGGCGCCAGATTCCAGCGTCTCGAGGATGGCGCATTGCTCCGCCGAGCGGGGGCCGCCGCAGCAGATATTGGAGAGCTCGCGCAGGTTGTCGCGAAAGCGGGTCAGTTCGATGATCTTCTGCTCCACCTGGGCCAGCTTGGTGTCGGCCACAGCTTTCACCTCCTGACAGGTGACTTTGGCCTTGTTGGTATCGAGGTCGAGCAGCTCGCCGATATCTGCAAGGGAGAAGCCCACCGACTTGGCGCGAATGATGAACTCCAGCCGCCGCTTGTCCTGTTCACTGTAGAGGCGGTAGCCGGATTCGTTGCGGATCCCCGGTGAGATAAGCCCGTTCTTCTCGTAAAAACGCAGGGTATCTGCCTTGACCCCGCACGCCTTGGCCAGTTCACCGATCCGATACATGCTCTCTCTCCCCTTGAATGTATGCCGCCACAAAAACCGGAATCCACTATCACCCCTTTGCCCATGGATTGCCAGCCAAGGGCATAAAAGGGGCAGATAAACATCTCCTGGCGACCCTTTTTCCCATAAAACACTGAAAGTGCAAACGTTTCGAGAAAATCAATTGGAAAACGTTTAACGCCGCGCCAAATAAGGCTTTGCTGTTTCAAAAAATCCACCACAGGTCACATTTTTTGTGTAGAATACGCGCCCATAACAGAGCGCCGCACCAAGCGGGCATTTCCTAAAACGCTTTTGCCGGATGTCGGGGCGAGAGTGGTTTGCGAAATCCCCCACTTCCATTTATTTGGGGACTCTCTGTGTTGAGCCTCGCCTCCCATGGAACGGTCCCCGTTATGTTGAGGACGATAGTGTGATGGAACAAGCTCGACCCATTCGCCGTGCACTGCTGAGTGTGTCTGACAAAACTGGCATTCTGGAATTTGCCAAGGCACTCAACGAGCGTGGTGTTGCCCTGCTCTCCACGGGCGGTACCGCCAAGCTGCTTGGCGAGGCGGGTCTGCCGGTGACCGAGGTCTCCGACTACACGGGTTTTCCTGAAATGATGGATGGCCGGGTCAAGACCCTGCATCCCAAGGTTCATGGCGGCATCCTTGGCCGTCGGGATCAGGATGACGCCATCATGGCCCAGCACGCTATCTCCCCCATCGACATGGTTGTCGTCAACCTCTACCCCTTTGCTGCCACCGTGGCCAAAGCGGGCTGCACCCTGGCCGATGCGGTCGAGAACATCGACATCGGCGGCCCGACCATGGTTCGCTCTGCCGCCAAAAACCATAAAGATGTCGCTATCGTCGTCAAAGCTGCCGACTATGATCGGATTATTCGCGAAATGGATGCCAACGGCAACAGTCTGAAACTGGCGACCCGTTTCGATCTGGCGATCAAAGCCTTCGAGCACACCGCTGCCTACGACGGTATGATCGCTAACTACTTCGGCACCATGGTGCCCTCTTATGGCGACAACAAGGAGGGTGATGAGGAGTCCCGCTTCCCGCGCACCTTCAACAGCCAGTTCATCAAGAAGCAGGACATGCGCTACGGCGAAAACAGCCATCAGGCTGCCGCTTTCTACGCCGAAGAGCATGCCGCGCCGGGTTCTGTCTCCAGCGCGACCCAGTTGCAGGGCAAGGCGCTCTCCTACAACAACATCGCCGACACTGACGCGGCGCTGGAGTGCGTGAAGGAGTTCGACGAGCCGGCCTGCGTCATCGTCAAGCATGCCAACCCGTGTGGCGTTGCCATCGGTAACGACCTGCTGAGTGCCTACGATCGTGCCTACCAGACCGACCCCACCTCTGCTTTCGGCGGCATCATCGCCTTCAACCGTGAGCTGGATGGCGCCACCGCCAAGGCCATCGTCGAGCGTCAGTTTGTTGAGGTGATCATTGCCCCAACCGTCAGCCAGGAGGCCCGCGATGCGGTCGCCGCCAAGCAGAACGTGCGTCTGCTCGAATGCGGTCAGTGGACGGCCCCGGCGCAAGGGTTTGACCTCAAGCGCGTCAACGGCGGCTTGCTGGTGCAGGAGCGGGACCTCGGCATGGTGACTCTGGGTGACCTGACCGTGGTTAGCAAGCGCCAGCCGACTGAGGCAGAGCTGCAAGATTTGTTGTTCTGCTGGAAAGTTGCCAAGTTCGTCAAATCCAACGCCATTGTCTACGCCAAAGATGGCCAGACCATCGGCGTCGGCGCCGGCCAGATGAGCCGCGTCTACTCCGCTAAAATCGCCGGTATCAAGGCGGCTGATGAAGGGTTGACCGTGGCGGGCTCCGTGATGGCCTCCGATGCCTTCTTCCCGTTCCGCGACGGTATTGATGCTGCCGCGCAGGCCGGTATCTCCTGCGTGATCCAGCCGGGTGGCTCGATGCGCGATCAGGAGGTGATCGACGCCGCCAACGAGCACGGCATGTGCATGGTCTTCACCAACATGCGCCACTTCCGTCACTGATGGATCAGGGCCGCCATGGGCGGCCCTTTTGTTGTCTCTTTTCCACTGACTATTGCGACCGGCTTCCCTCTGGCGGAAGCCTGCGACCCACATAGAAGCGAGCGATACGATGAAAGTACTGATCATTGGCAATGGTGGCCGCGAACACGCCCTGGCCTGGAAGGCCAAGCAATCCCCTCTGGTGACCCGGGTCTTCGTCGCCCCCGGCAATGCTGGCACCGCGCACGAAGGGAGTATCGAGAACGTGGCTATCGCAGCTACCGATATTCCAGCTCTGCTGGCGTTTGCCAAGGAGCAGCGCATCGGTCTGACCATCGTTGGCCCGGAAGCGCCGCTGGTGAAAGGGGTGGTCGATGCCTTCCGTGCCGAGGGGCTGGCCATCTTCGGTCCGACCGCGGCTTCTGCTCAGCTGGAGGGCTCCAAGGCCTTTGCCAAGGATTTCCTGGCCCGTCACGCCATCCCGACTGCCGAGTACCAGAACTTCACCGAGGTGGAGCCCGCGCTGGCCTATCTGCGCGAGAAGGGAGCGCCCATCGTCATCAAGGCCGATGGTCTGGCCGCAGGTAAGGGGGTTATCGTGGCGATGACCCTGACCGAGGCCGAAGAGGCCGTGCGCGATATGCTCTCCGGCAATGCCTTTGGCGACGCCGGTGCCCGGGTGGTGATCGAGGAGTTTCTGGAAGGGGAAGAGGCGAGCTTCATCGTCATGGTCGATGGCGAGCATGTGCTGCCGATGGCCACCAGTCAGGATCACAAGCGGGTGGGGGATGGCGATACCGGCCTCAATACTGGCGGGATGGGCGCCTATTCGCCGGCGCCTGTGGTGACTGATGAAGTGCACCGCAAGGTGATGGAGCAGGTGATTATGCCGACCGTGCGCGGTATGGCGGCTGAGGGCAACGTCTACACCGGTTTCCTCTACGCTGGCCTGATGATCGACGGTGCAGGCAATCCCAAGGTGATCGAGTTCAACTGCCGCTTTGGTGATCCCGAGACCCAGCCCATCATGCTGCGGATGCGCTCCGATCTTGTGGAGCTCTGTCTGGCCGCCTGTGCCGGCAAGCTGGATCAGGTGGAAGCGAATTATGACCCCCGCGTAGCCATTGGTGTGGTGCTGGCTGCTGGCGGTTATCCCGGCGACTACCAGCAGGGCAAGGCCATTAGCGGTCTGCCGGTGGAAGAGGCGAGCGGCGAGAAGGTATTCCACGCGGGTACCCGCCTTGAGGGCGATACCGTAGTGACCGCCGGTGGCCGCGTGCTGTGCGCGACTGCGCTGGGCCATACAGTGGCTGAAGCGCAGCAGCGTGCCTATCAGCTGGCTGCCCGTATCCAGTGGGACGGTGTCTTCTATCGCAATGACATCGGCTGGCGCGCCATCGAGCGTGAACAGCAGGCAGGCTGATAGCCGATACCCGTAGTGACAAGCCCCGCCAATGGCGGGGTTTTTTATGCCGAAAAGTGCCTGATTGTCGATGCATTCATGTTGCTGTGGTTAACAAGCGAGGCACTCTTGTCACCATTTGCCACAAAAAACATCATTTTTCACAAACGCTTCACCATGAGTCATGGCATTATGCTGGTGATGAATTCCTGTTTGGATTCATAGGTGACCCTAATAATTTGAGCATGTTGTTATATAAGGAAATCCCATGTTGAAAACTGTTCGCCCCCTGCTGCTGCCTCTGATGTTCGGTCTGATCGCGTTGCCTGCCATGGCTGGCGATCTGGAACAGCCGATGAAGAAGATTGGCTTCAACTACAAGCAGGCGGTCAAGGCTGATGATCCGGCTACCATGGAGAAGCACATCAACGAGATGAAGGCCCAGCTGGATGTGGCCAAGCAGAAGAACATGCCTGCCGCCAAGAAGGAGAAGTTCCTCGAAGGCATGAATGAGGTACAGACCGAGCTGGATGCCAGCCTGGCTGCGCTCAAGGCCGGTGACGAAGCCAAGGCGCGCGAGCACCTGGCCAAGGTCAACGACCTGAAGAAGGAGTATCACAAGTATGCCAAGCAAAAAGGGTGATCCCTTTCGCTGGGATGCTGTGGTTCGCCTGACCCATTGGGGTGTGGCGGCGATCTGTATCGGCAACCTCTGGGTTAACGAAGCGGGGGAGGAGTGGCACGAGTGGCTGGGTTACGGCGCCATTGGGCTGGTCTCCTTGCGTCTGCTCTGGGGGCTCACTTTCGCCCGTGGCTACGCTCGCCTTAGTGCCTTAATCCCCAGCGGTGAGGATTTTCGCCAGCAAGCGCGCGAGATGCGTGAGCGGCAGCCTCCGGCACCGGGTCATCACGGCAGCGGCAAGCTGGCTGTGTGGGCGCTCTGGCTGGTCGTGCTGGCGACAGCAGGCAGCGGCTGGTTTCAGAATACCGAGACGGGATTTGAACTGGGGGCTGACGAGTGGCATGAGTGGTGCGTGGTGGCGCTGCAGGGACTGATTGGTCTGCATCTGCTGGCCATCGTCTTCACCTCCTGGCGCCAGCGCAGCAATCTGGTTACCCGGATGCTGCCTGCCATCGGGAGTCGCTCATCCATCCAGAGCGGCAGCAACGAGCAAACCTGAGGCTCAGCATTAGGCTACTTGTTTCTTAGTGAGGCGCCTGATCCAGACCCTGCCCAGACCCGCCCATGGCGGGTCTTTTCTATGGCCTCCTCGAGCTTATCACGGGACATTGCTCGATCCGCAGATGCAAAAAGGCCACTCATCATGAGCGGCCTTTTTCAATTTGGTGGCCCCTGGGGGACTTGAACCCACGACCAATCGATTATGAGCGTGGGGAAAACGCATTTTACTGTATTTACGTACAGTATATGATGTTATATAAATCAATGCCTTAGAGCGCAATGATCATTTTATGACCTTCTCTGGTATTCCCCTATATTCTCCCTCTGTCATATCCTATAGGTATCCTTTTTCGACCAATCGATTTCTAGGATACCTGGATCGATTGGTCGGCCAAGAGCAGGCTAGCCAGGGAAGGGAGCAGCAAACGCCACTCCCCCCCCTTGGGCCAAAAAAGGTCGCATAGGGTTTAAATATTGAGGTTACAGAGGTTACAAGGTTACAAGTCTCTATAGGCCACGGTTTTACTGGGTTTGTTTGTAACCTCACCATAAATAGTCAGAGGTTACAGAGGTTACAAGACCTGTCTTGCCTGCCCTTCCTCTGGCTAGCCTGTTTTGTAGGGGGAAGATGAAAGCGTTCAAATTCACCAAGGCCACGATCGATGCTCTGCCCCGCGCACCAGAGGGGAAGCAGGTCGAGTACTGTGATGCCATGGTGCAGGGGTTGAGGCTTCGGGTCGGGGCCACTGGAACCAAGTCGTTTAGCGTGGCCAAGAGGAAAGAGGGGCGCTTTATCAGGGCGACCTTGGGGCGCTATCCGGCATTGACCATCGACATGGCCCGCGCCAAGGCGCTGGAGATCCTGGGAGAGGTGGCCATCACTGGCCAGAACCCCAACGTGATCCGCCGCGAACAGGACAAGCTGAAAGTCACCCTGGGCGAGGCGATAGATGCCTACCTTGCCAGCCGTGGCGACCGGATCAGAACAGAGACGGCCAAGCACTACCGCGCCGATCTCAACAACTACTCCGGCGACTGGATGACGATCCCCTTGGTCAAACTCACGCGGGAAAAGATCGAGGTTCGCCACAAGGCCATCACCGAAGGGTTGCCCAGTGCCTGGCACGGCGCATCGCCAGAGTTTCGCAAGGCGGGCACCGGCAAGGGCAGCAAGGCGCAGGCTGACCGCTGGGCGCGCACACTGCGGGCCGTGTGGCGCTTTGCCCGTGATCACTATCGGGATGCCAATGATCGGGTCATGCTGCCCGAGCCACCGACCGAAGTCCTGAGCAGCAAGCGGCTTTGGCACAACACCCCCAGACGCAACGACCGGATCCGCACCCATGAACTGAGGCGCTGGCTGGATGCTGTGGAGCAGGTCAGGCAGCACGCCATCGACTGGCGGGACGATACGACCGCCACCGTCTGCGATGCCATCGACATGGCGCTGTTTACGGGGTTACGCCGCGCTGAAGTATTCCAGCTCACCTGGGATCGGGTCAGCATGAGCGGCGGCTACTTCTGGATTGACCAGACCAAGAATGGTGATCCGCTGGAGCTGCCGATCACCGATACCCTGCTCACCATTTTCCGCCGCCGTTGGCACTGGAACCTGAAACAGAGCCGGTTTGTGTTCCCTGGTCGTAATCCGGATCGCCCCATCCATGAACCGCGCCGTGTCATAGCCAAGATCTGTGCGGCTACTGTACCTAACCCCAACCCTGACGGCCTGCCGCCGCTCGAGTTCAAATGCCACGATGCCCGCCGTACCTTCGGCACCGTGGCCGAACTGGCCGAGGTCGGTCAGTACACCATCAAGCGCCTGATGAATCACCGCACACTGCGCAGTGCAGATGTCACCCAGGGTTACATCCACTTCACCGCAGACGAGCTGCGCAAACCGGCAACCAGGATTGAACGGGATATTTTGGAATACGCAGGCCGCTTGGACAGTAAAAATAATGCCAATAGTAATTTATTAACCATTTTCGCCACACTGCCAGAAACAGAACAACGCCGGTTATTACTAAGTCTGCATGGCGTGGCCGACAACGAGAGAGGAAAAGATCTTGTTTAAAGCTAGCTATATGGAGAGTGAAGAGTTTAAGCATTCCATAAAAAATGGAGATATGCAGGTTAAACTATTTTCTTTTTTCAAGAGTGATAAATTTAAAAACGTAGTAAAGTTGACCTCAAAAGAATTGATTGAACAATTACATTTGAGAGCGAATATTTATGACCTTCTAATAAAAAATGATCCCGCAGCAGGATATTATATAGAACCTTGGGTGAGGATGTGCAAATCTGACTCTCTGATGATTATCAGACCAGACGATATAGAAATTGATGTGTATGAGTTTATGAAGGGGAAAATGGAGCCTCACGAGGTTTCAGAGTTAATAAAGCAGACTGGCATATCAGAGTTCACCACACTACGGGAACTCCGTACCAAAACAAAGCAGTTCCAAGCATTTATTAATGATATTGTCTTGGATGAGCCTAGGGTGCTGTCACATCTGAATAGCGTGACCCCTCTTTCAGTTGGCAAGGTCTACGAGATGGCCAACATAGCTAAGGAGCTGGAGTTAAGCCCTGTCGATTCATTCAGCGCACATTATAAAACCAAGGCATGCGTGGATGCTTTTGCATCTGAACCTAATTATTCTCCTGGTGATAATATTGTTGTGTCGCTCAACTTGAGTCACTACACGAACAGGGAGATCCTGGAGGATATGGGCAGATTGCTTGATAAGTGGCGCCAGGAAAGCGCTATCGATTATTGCCAAGATGGAGTCAAGGCTAGCAATAATGCGTTGCGGAAGGCTCTAACCAATAAGTACCTCATGTTATTGGATACCATGATTGCTAATCAGCTCTATCCTGGTCTCATTAATGATGAGGTAACGTTGGATTTAGTATATCCGAATTTGAATATTGAGCCTGAATCGCTAAGAAAAACACATAGGAAAAACGCCCTGGCATTTGCTGATCACCAGTGTCTCAAAACGTGGGAAAGAACGCTTACTCATGCAGGTGTATGGAATATGCCGGTAGAGCAGGCGATAACAGAACCGTTCTAGATTCTCAAGTAAAAAAAACAGAGCTTCGTTTCTCCCTACTAATATCATGGCCCCCCAGAGAAAATTAGCACCATCAAAGCAATACTGGGGGTGCCAAGATGAAATCAGTAATAAACCAGAACACTCCGCAACGCCTTACTCGCCGTGAGGCTGCCGCCTACCTTGGGTTGTCCGAGAAGACCCTTGGGGTCTGGGCCAGTAATGGCCGGTATGAGATCCCTTACTACAAGCTCGGCAACCGTACCCTCTACGAACGCGCCGATCTCGATGCGTTCCTCGCCTCCCGCAAGATGCTGCATTCCAGCAAACCCGCGAACTCCGTCCAATAACCAGGAGGTATGCACTATGCGCGTAATGTGCACCGAGTGCGGCCAATTAGGCCGTATCACCAAAACCAATCGCATGACGGTAGGGATCGCCAATCTCTATTGCCAATGCACTGATGCCAGTTGCGGTCACTCTTGGGTGTCCACACTGGCCTATAGCCACACCCTGAGCCCTTCAGCCAAGCGAGCCAGCGCCATGGCCATCGCACTGGCGCGAGGGCTGTCGCCGGAGGCGCACGCCCCGCTGTGTCAAAGCATGAACGAACGCCAAAAACAGCTGGATGAGCAGGCCGCTAAAGAGCAAAAAAAAACCGTTTCAAATGATCGGTGGGTGCTATGAGTAGTCAAGTCAAAACCGGCTGGGTGTGCATCGCCACGGCGGGGCCAACACTGGATGGCCGCACTATTACCCCCGAGTGCCTGCGCGAGCTGGCCCAGACCTACAACCCGAGTTTCTATGTGGCCAACCTCTGGCCAGAGGGGGCACGCATTCGCCCACTTGGCTATGTGGATGCGGTGAAGGTGCAAGAGGAAGACGGCCAGCTCAAGCTGATGGCGGTACTTTGTCCGACCCTTGAGCTGATTGACCTCAACGCCAACGGCAGCCACGGCTTTTGCACCATTGAGGCGGCTGAAAACTTTGCAGGAACTGGCCAGTGGTATCTGGCGGGGGTCTCTGTCACCGACCAGCCGACCATCACGGGGCTGACCCAACTGCAATTCAGTGCCAAGCGGCCCGAGGCGCGCCCGCTCTTGGTGCCAGCCTCTTTGCCTGTGCCAGTCCCCACCAAACCGGTGAACCGGACACCAGACCCTGATCGCATGTTTAAGCAGCTGGAAACCTTGGTGTCGGATATCGACAGCATCAACAAAAAGCTCGCCAGCATGATGCCCTGCCCACCAGACCCGCCCACTGCTGGCCGCCGTGATAACCCCGACTCTGACAACACCTACCCCCTCTACTAAGGAGCCTTTCTGATGACCTTATCTGACCTGCTGCGCGATGTGCGCATGAGCTTTGCCCCCGCGCCGCAACCCAGTTTCGGCAACCTCGACAATGCCACCAGTTTGGCTCTGACGGCGGCCATTTTGCAGGCCGTCCCGTTCCTGTGGATGGTCTCTATCTTGGGGGTGGATGACCCGCACGCCCCGCGCTTTGACCCGCTCAAGCCAACCCTGCGCAGTGGCCGCAAGGCGCAAGCGCGTTTCATGGTTCCGGCCAAGCCGAGCAAGCGCGCCCACCAATACGAAGAGATGGACAGCAGCGTTATCTGGACATGGCAACAGCTGGCCCAAATGCTGGAAGGGCTCGACCAAGCCCAGGTTAACGCCCTGCTCGAAGAGCTGGCCTTGGCCGCCTTTGGTGATGACTTGATACGGGTCGGCTTCCATGGCCAATCTGCTGCCGTCAATACCGACCCCGTTGCCAACCCCAACGGGGAGGATGTGATGGTGGGCTGGCCCGCCTTGGCCAAGGCAGCTGACCCCGAGGGGCTGCGGGTGCTGCGCGATGCGGTCACCTTCTCCACAAGCGGCAAGGGCGATTTCGCCGACCTCGACAGCATGGTGTATGCCCTGATTGAGAAGCTGCCTGAGGCGTACCGCCAAGACCCGCGCTTGGTGGTGATGGTCGGTGGCGACCTGCTGCGCGCTCACCAGAAAGCCCACCTCAAGGCCGGACAGGTACGGGATAAAACCCAGCGCATGAAGATTGCGGATTTGGGCTTTGTCTCGCACGAGCATATGCCAGGCACCTATCTGGCCATCACGCTGGTCGAGAACCTGCAGGTGCTCACCGTCAACCACACCCACCGCCTCACTGCGGGCGACATTGACGACTTGGCCAGCTGGGGCATTCGCTACAACCGCGCCCAGACCTACGCCTTGGGCGAGCCAACCGCCTACGCAGCTTTTGATGCCATCACCCTTGTCACTGAGGAGTAACACGATGCAAGAGAATCTTACTGTGCAGGCCGTGCCGACTGCCCCCGCTGCCACTTGTGCCAGTCGCCTGGATGAACATGTGGCCCTGTTTCAAAGCGAACACAGCAAGCTGATAGAACTCGACCAAGAGATATTGACCTTGCGCGAGCAGCGCAAAAACCTGATGGCGCAAATCCCGTCTGCCCAGGCGCGCCGTGAGGAGCTGCGTCAAGGGCGGATAAGCCAGATGATGGGGGGAGAGGTCTCGCTGGAGGAGGCGCGGGAATACCGCGAATTGGCCGAGTTGATAGAGGATGCCCAAGCGGCGGCCAGCATGTCGGAGCGCCAAGAGAAACGCTTGGCATTGCCGCTCTATGATGCCCAGCGTGAAACCGACCTCGCCAAGCGGAGGGTCTCCGGATGGTATGACAACCACCTCGACAACAAGTTGGCGCCCGCCATCTTGAAACCGCTCAAACAACAGTTGGCAGAGCTGGCTGCGTTGACCCGTGCCAAAGGGTGCATCATGGGGCTCGAGGAGGCCCGCCGCTGGGCACTTGCCGAGTTGGGGAGTGCTCTCAATGAGGCATTGAACGGCGAGCCGGTGGCGCTGGAGGGGGATAACCCCGCAGCACGCAACGCGCTCATTACCTCAACCCGTCCGGAGTGCGCTGATCTGCTGGCGTTGTGTGACAGTCCAGGCAAACGGCAGCAACTGAAAAGGGAGTTGGGGAAGTAACCGCCCAGAAAAACAAAAGGGAGCCTGCCAGGGCTCCCTATTTGCTTACCCCACCCCCAAATCCAGAGGAGCAAGCCCATGCACCATAGCAAAGCCCCTGATCCCCAGCAAGAGTTGCATCCACAGATCAATTCGGATAGCCTTCCTCGTGTCGCCTTAAGCAAGCGACAAGGCTGGCGGATTAAGCACCCGCAAGCAGCGACTCACGTAGGAAAATTTGCGTCCCTTTCCCCCATTTCTGGCATCTTGCCGGAGATCTATCCTGTTTTGGGGGCATGGGTCGGGAGCCAAAGAAAACGCCCCCACTGTGCCTGCCTACGTGAGCACTGCTTTGCGGCTACCCGATCCGCCCTGCGTCAACTTCACGTAGGGATAACCCAAATGATCTTCACCTTCCTGATCGCCACTCATGGCAGGGTCTCTGACCTTCACCGTATACGCACTATTTCTGCTGTCGCTGATACCGAAGCCCAAGCGCGCGCCAATCTGCCTGGCTTGCCGCTCGTGTTTGTTGCCCGTATTCCCAATGCGAAAAGGGGGCAAGTATGAACACCCACCAAACCCCCTCCAAAGAGCTTACCCGCGTTACTGCTGAACTGGATACGTCAGTGTGTGCCCTTCATACCCTTTCCCATTTGTTGTCAGCCAGCGTGGATTGGGAGCGTAAGAGCCGCATCGACCATGAAGAGTTTACCTATGGCCTGTCTGGCCTGCTCAAGGCACTGGCGAAAGACATAGACACCAACTCTTGCCGGATCAGTGAGCTGAATGATCGGCTGCCTGGAGGTGAGTCATGACCTCTATTCGAATTGTCTCTGATGTCTCCCTGGCAGCCCGTGGCCAATGGCCCTTTATCCTAGCTGAACTTGGCCTATCGGTTCCCAAGCGTGGCCAGCATGGCCCATGCCCTGCCTGCGGTGGCAAAGACCGGTTTCGCCTGGATGACAAGGAGGGGCGGGGCACCTGGATTTGTTCCCAGTGCGGCGCCGGTGATGGCTTAACCCTGCTGGCCAAGGCCACCCACAAGAGCACCAAGGAGGCCGCCCAAGAGGTGGCCACCTTGCTCGGGTTATCCCCAGACGGTCTCGATGCAAACGAGGTCGCCGCCCGCCGACAGAACGCCGAGCAGGTAGCAGCCAAAGCCAGACAGGATGAAGAGAAAGCCAAGCGGAAAGCCTGCACCAGGGCCGCCTCAATCATGGGGGATTGCGTTAAGGGTCGTAGCCCCTATCTCTCCCTCAAGCACCTGCCAGACTGGCTGGCAGATACTAATCAGACCCTGATCCGAGAAGCGCGGCACAACTTCCCCCAAGGCTCCCTGGTTATCCCGCTCACGGATGAACATGATCAGCTGGTTAACGTTCAGCTCATCGACCCCCAGGGCGAAAAGCGCTATTTGGCCGGTGGCCAGAAAGCTGGTGCATTTCACCGGTTAACCGGCGGGTTACGGGTGGCAATCTGTGAAGGCTACGCAACGGGTGTCTCTGTCCATTTGGCGACAGGGGCAACCGTCTATTGCGCCATGGATGCAAACAATCTGCTGGCCGTGGCGGAGATAGCCCAGCGCAGAGAGGGAGCAGAGCCGATCCTGATTACCGGTGACAACGACGCCCATATTGATGGCAACCCTGGCCAAGCCAAAGCCCAAGAAGCAGCAACAGCGATAGGGGGGCTGATCTGCCTTCCTGGTGAAGCTGGTGACTGGAACGATTACCACCAGGCCCATGGGCTGCTCGATACCAAGAAGGCGATCATGACCTCTTTCGCAGATACCAAGACCCCAACAGAACAAGCACCAGAGACACCAGAACTCCCCGACAACTACAGCATGGGGAAAGATCGCCTCTTTGCTATGGAGTGGCGCGGCAAGGGGGAGGAGGCCGAACGGGTGCCGGTGCCTATCAGTTCTCCGCTGCATGTCAGGGCGATCACCCACACTGAACAGGGCCAAGGCTTTGGCCGGTTGCTGGAGTGGCGGGATACCAACGGCAAGACCCGCCGTTGGGCGATGCCCATGCGCATGTTGGTTCACAAAGGCGGCGAGGAGGTATTTGGCCAGCTGGCGGAAAGCGGGCTCAGTTATATCAACATGAGCAAAAAGAACCTGCTGCGCGATTACCTGATGAGCTGCCAACCGCAAGCTAGGATCACCTGTGTCGAGCGCACTGGATGGCACAAGCGGGCCTATGTGCTGCCAAATGGCAACTTGGGGCCGGATGCCAACGAGGTGATCCTGCAAACCACCGGTTATGTGAATAACGACTTCACTACGTCCGGCACCTTGGCCGAGTGGCAAGCCCAGGTTGCCGCCCTGGCGGTTGGCAATAGTCGGTTAGCCTTTGCTATGTCGTGTGCCTTTGCTGCCCCACTGCTATCGCTGATTGGAGTTGAGGGGGGCGGTTTCCACCTGAAAGGCGAGAGTACTGATGGCAAGACCACCGTCATGATGGCTGCCGCCAGCGTGTACGGCCCCGAGGCGTTCGCCCATACCTGGCGAGCCACCGGTAACGCGATAGAAGGGATCGCAAGTCGCCGCAATGATGCCTTGCTGTGCCTAGATGAAATCAAGGAGGTGGATGGACGGGAGGCCGGTCTGGTCGCCTATATGCTGGCCAACGGACAGGGCAAGGGCCGGAGCCGCCAGGATGGGGAGCTGCGCGAGCGCAAGCAGTGGCGTCTGCTGTTCCTCTCAACGGGTGAGCTTTCCCTGGAAGACCACGCCGAGCAGGCGGGTCAGCGCACCTTTGCTGGTATGGAGATCCGTACCATCCAGATCCCGAGTGATACCGGCAAACACGGTGCGTTTGAGGAGCTGCATGGCATGGCTGATGGCCGCCAGTTTGCCGATACCCTGCGCGAGCGCCTGCAAGGGCAACACGGCACAGCCTTTCGAGCCTACATAGAGGCATTGGCCAATGACTTGAACGGGCACAGCGCTTGGATGAAGGGCGAGATCCGCCGGTTGGTCACGGCCATGACCCCAGAGGGCGCTGGTAATCAGGTAGGGCGAGCTATTAACCGCTTTGCCCTGGTTGCAGCAGCTGGTGAGCTGGCCACCCGCTTGGGTATCACTGGATGGCAAGCAGGAGAAGCCACCAAAGCCGCACGAACTTGCCTTGATGCGTGGTTGGCCGACCGTGGACACCTGGGCAACCAGGAAGATGCGGCAACCCTGCGCCAGATCCGCCAGTTCTTCACCGTCTACCAGTACAGTCGATTTGCTGACTGGGATGATCCAAATCATAGGCCTGCTCAGATGGTTGGATATCGGAAGAACCCTAAGATGGGAAGTGATGAAGGTGTATTATTTTTTGTTCTCCCAGAGGGATGGCGGGAGATCAACCAAGGGGGAGACTATAAAAAGGCTGCACGTTTAGCACTGAAACACGGTTGGATAATCAAGGCTCAACCTGGCAAAACACAAATGCTAGTGCGCCTCCCTAATACCTCAAAGCCTGTACGAGTATACATGCTGGGATGTTCTATTTTTTCTGACTCTGCGGTGTTGTAGCTAGCTTCGACAAATAGTAGGATTCCTTTAAGAAGATGATTTTCATTAACATATTTTGCAAGAGTGAGAGGCTTAAGTGATAAAGCAAATAAATCTTACAAACTGGAAAAGTTATGAAAAGTCCAGTTTATACATAGACCCATTAACAATTCTAATTGGTACAAATGCTAGTGGAAAATCTAATGTTCTTGATGCACTAGTTTTTTTACAAAGAGCGACGTCAGGGCTCAGTCTGCATCAATCTATTTTCGGTGATATGAATATTTCACCTCTTAGAGGTGGTGCTGAATGGATTTGTAGAAGAGGGACTGAGGAATTTTCCATTGAAGTCATTTTTGGTTCAGAAAATAAATTCATAGACTACAAATACTCTCTTACTGTGAGAGTTCACGAAACTGTAAGGGCTGAAGTATCGCAAGAGGAGTTGTTAATTCAGCGTTATGGACCAAGGTCTACGACTGCAAAAGAAAAACGCCTCTTTTATACTCAACAACAAGATGTTGCCGGTACTCCAAGTATACCTGCATATTTCGCATCAGGAACTAATGGTCCAGGGAAGAGACTTGATCTGAATCGATCTTTTACGATCATTAATCAAGCGGAAAGCCTGCTGATTCGCAAGGAAATCCAAGATGCAGTACGGTTGGTAATAAACCAACTACAAAAAATATTTGTATTTGATCCAATCCCAAGTCATATGAGAGGGTACACTCCATTCTCAGATAAATTACAATCTGATGGATCAAATATTGCGGGGGTTTTAGCTGCGTTAGAGATTGATGAAAAACAACTAGTAGAACAAATTCTGACAGACTATTTGAGAAAACTGCCTGAAAGAGACATTGCCAAAGTGTGGGCCGAGTCAGTAGGAAGGTTCAAAACTGACGCAATGATCTATTGTTCTGAAACATGGCATGATGGTAATGAAGAAACTGTCGATGCACGAGGAATGTCTGATGGGACATTACGCTACTTAGCTATAGTAACAGCCATGCTCACTAGAGCAGAAGGAAGCCTTCTTGTAATTGAAGAGATTGATAATGGGTTGCATCCTTCTAGAGCAAAAATCCTTATTAATATGTTGAGAGATTTAGGTAGGGATAGAGGAATTGATGTTATTGTAACAACGCACAATCCAGCTTTACTTGATGCGGCAGGTAATAAAATGGTTCCATTTATTACTGTGGCACATAGAGATCTAGAAACAGGATTTAGTGTACTAACTCCATTGGAAGATATAGAGAAACTTGACTACTTGATGGCAAGGGGATCATTGGGGCGGCTCTCAACAGAAGGTGCAATTGAAAAAGCGCTGATGTCGGGGGATTCCTTATGAGAAAGGTCCTGATAATAGATACAAGTGTTCTATGTGTGTGGCTACAAGTGCCAGGGATGCTTGATTGTGGCCCTCAGAGAGATAAGTGGACCCATGAACGTATAGTTGAAAAAATAGAGGCCTCAAGAGCGGAAGGTGCATTGCTAGTACTTCCTTTAGCAACCATTATTGAGACTGGTAATCATATTACAAGGCATGCTGATTGTTATAATACGGCAATGAGATTATCAGAAAAAATTAGGGAGTGTGCGAATGGAGATAGTCCTTGGGCTGCCTTTGTAGAACAAGCAGAATTGTGGACAACAGAGAGGTTAATTCAACTTGCTGATAATTGGCCCATTCTTGCTGCAAGAGCCATATCTATAGGTGACGCAACAATAAAGGATGTAGCAAGTTATTATCTTGACATGGGAAGACATGTTGAAATATTGACCGGCGATCAAGGTCTTCAAGAAGAACTACCAGAAATTAGGACATTACCTAGACGGCGTGCCGCACGTACACAGTGAAATAATTTTTCATTTTTTAAAATCTCCATTAATTGAAAATAATAAAAAGGCCCCTTGATTATGGGCCTTTTTATTATTGGACGTACTGTATATATCGCTTCCGTGGCCTGCCATAGGACTACAGACAAAGCGATGCAACGAAATCCGCGCTCATCCGCTCCCGCCTGCGGGCTGCGTTAAGAAAATTTTTTGCAAAAATGGATTACCGCAGTTTCCTAGCTCTAGGCCGCGCCGTTCTTGGGGTTTAGGGGCTTGGGAGGAACTGCACGAAGTGAAAGGAATTGCAGCTTTTTGCAAAACCACATCCCATTTTTGAGGCACAAAGAAAACTTAATCCTTTGATATATATGAAAAAACTGTACTTTTCGTGGACGTTTATCTATCTCCACGCTTTAACCTTTTACTTGCAGAAATACAATTTTCTTCTTTATAAACAGTGGTTTAAGTAAAGATGGGCATACAGAAGGAACTGTAGGATTTCAGTTTTGTGGGCGCATAGTCTGGGTTAGCAGTGCGAGACAAGGTGAGAAGAACTATTGAGGCAGGGAAAGAGGCTCTGAGAGCCTCTTGGTAACACTAACTATCTTGCTCAAGCTACTGGGATTTTCTACCAATAACAAAGACCGTGACGAGGGCCACTAGATCAACAGAGCCAATAATGGCTGCCAGTGTCTCAAGACCATTCAAGCCAAGCACAACCGTAATTAGTGCAAAGCTCAAAGCGAGGAGTAAACCGTAGTTTTGTCCACGTTTATCGCGGTTGATATCACCGTTCAGAGCAATAGTGTCAATGCTATGACGGTGAGCTTGTTCTCGCTCCGCCATTTGAATAATTCGCTCAGCGGTGCCAGGTAGGATCGTCTCGTAAGACTTCAGTACTTTAGGGGGAGGGAGTGGGCCAGAAAAAAACTCTCTTGAAATCATAGACTTGATTTCTGGCTTTTGAATTAAACGTTCTAACAGCTCAGGATGAGCGAGTACATCATCCTCAATGCGGCTGAGTTTGGTATCAGCCGCATTTTCATCATGATCTGGACGGTTGGCCGGTGTTGTATTTTCCATTTACCTTATCTATCGCATTCCAAAGATCTTTACCTACAGCAACCCAGTCACTAGCCAGTTTGTCTGCGTCTGACGTGTGCTGCCGAGCCTTTGCATAGCTACGACTAGGCATCAAGTCCAAGATTGAACCCGCAGCATAGAGAATTCTGTAGCTTGTTGCTTTCATCTCACCTCACCTCACTACTCTTTTAATGAAAGGCTCTAGGTATTTATGATTGCCTTTCTATACCCATAGTAACTGATAGGCGCAACAGAGGGTATCAAATTTGAGCAAGCTAATGCTTAGCCGCTGGGCCTAGCGGGGTAGGATTTCATGCTCTATGGAAAAGTGTAACCTCTCAGTGTTACAGGTTACCGCGTCAAGAAAAATGGCTACAGCCCGCACCAGACAAGGGCTACAGGCTTGTAACCTCCTGCCTCTTTCGGAGCGTGTAACCTCTATCCGCTTTTTGCGCTCTGAGTGGGGTTACAGCTCAAAGCCGCGCCATTACTGGGCTAGAGCCGAGTTGTAACCTCGTAACCCGTGTAACCCCGCTTTTTTCAACATATAGAGATAGAAAAGGGAAATCTGGGGAGGAGAAAAAATTTTAGCGAAGGTTCTCAAAAGAGAACATTTCGACGAGGCTGATAATTTTTCTTCTTGGTGGAGAAAAATTTTTTGAGGGGATGGGGAGTGGTTTTAGAGTGGTTACTCTACAGGCTGAGATATCCTATAGGTATCCTATTGAAAAGAGGGTTAGCGAGTACTATCTCGCTAACCCTCTGGAATTGGTGGCCCCTGGGGGACTTGAACCCACGACCAATCGATTATGAGTCGACTGCTCTGACCAACTGAGCTAAGGGGCCAAATTGTGCGTTTAGCGGCGTGGATTATAGGGGAAGAGGAAAGGGCAGTCTATAGGCATATCAACCACTTGGCGACTAATTGTCCAGCTTGATTGAGGGCGCAAAGAGGGTCGCAAGGGTAAATGCCAGACAAAACAAAGCCCCGCATGGCGGGGCTTTGGCAGAGTAGTTTGACACAGGGTCAGGACTATTCGTCCAGGAAGCTGCGCAGCACTTCCGAGCGGCTCGGGTGGCGCAGTTTGCGCAGTGCCTTGGCTTCGATCTGACGAATACGCTCACGGGTAACGTCGAACTGCTTGCCCACTTCCTCGAGGGTGTGGTCAGTGTTCATGTCGATACCGAAACGCATCCGCAGTACCTTGGCTTCGCGAGCAGTCAGACCGGCCAGCACTTCGCGGGTGGCGTTGCGCAGGCTTTCGCTGGTCGCTGCATCCGCTGGCAGAGCCAGGGTGGTATCTTCGATAAAGTCGCCCAAGTGGGAATCTTCATCATCACCGATGGGCGTCTCCATGGAGATAGGCTCTTTGGCGATCTTCAGTACCTTGCGGATTTTGTCTTCCGGCATGCCCATGCGCATGGCCAGCTCTTCCGGGTTCGGTTCGCGACCCATTTCCTGCAGCATCTGACGGGAGATACGGTTGAGCTTGTTGATGGTCTCGATCATGTGTACCGGGATACGGATGGTACGGGCCTGATCCGCGATGGAGCGGGTAATGGCCTGACGGATCCACCAGGTTGCATAGGTCGAGAACTTGTAGCCACGACGGTATTCAAACTTGTCTACCGCCTTCATCAGACCGATGTTGCCCTCCTGGATCAGATCCAGGAACTGCAAGCCGCGGTTGGTGTATTTCTTGGCGATAGAGATAACCAGACGCAAGTTGGCCTCAACCATCTCTTTCTTCGCACGGCGGGCCTTGGCCTCACCGATGCTCATACGACGGTTGATATCCTTGATCTGGGCAATCGACAGACCGGTCTCTTCTTCAATCTGCTGCAGCTTGCCGATGGCGCGCTGAATATCCTCGTCCATTTCAACCAGACGGGGAGACCAGGCTTTGCCAGCCTGCTTCTGGTATTCGAACCAGGCAGTTTCACACTCGTTGTTGGTGAAGGCCGCGACGAAGGTTTTCTTCGGCATCTTGGCCTGCTCAACGCAGAGCTTCATGATGATGCGTTCCTGCACGCGGACGCGCTCCATCATTTCACGCATGTTGTTGACCAGGCGATCGAACTGCTTGGGCATCAGGCGGAATTGACGGAATACATCGGCCAGCTGGGCGATGGCGGCCTGGGTATCTTCGTGCGCGCGACCATTCTTCTGAATGGAGAGGCGGGTCACTTCATACTGGGCACGCAGTTCACCGAACTTCTCGCGAGCGACTTCCGGATCCGGACCACCGTCACCGTCGTCGTCAGAGCTGTCACCATCTTCGTCTTCGTCTTCTTCGTCCTCTTCATCTTCGTCGGCCAGATCGTCTTCGCCGAGTTCGGAACCGATATGCGTGGCGGTAGGCGCCATATCTTCAGTTTCGTTCGGGTCAATAAAGCCAGAGATGATGTCAGAGAGACGCAGCTGCTCGGCTTCGTACTTGTCGTACTGTTCGAGCAGGTAAGTAATTGCTTCAGGGTACTCGGCTACGGAGCTTTGTACCTGGTTGATACCGTCTTCGATCCGCTTGGCGATGTCGATTTCGCCTTCACGGGTCAGCAGTTCGACGGTACCCATTTCCCGCATATACATGCGGACGGGATCGGTCGTGCGACCAATCTCAGATTCAACAGATGCCAGAGCCTGGGCCGCTGCTTCGGCAGCGTCCTCATCGGCGGTACCACCTTCAGCCATGATAAGGTCATCGGCATCCGGAGCGTTTTCAACCACTTGAATGCCCATATCGTTGATCATCTGAATGATGTCTTCGATCTGGTCTGAATCGACAATGTCTTGCGGGAGGTGATCGTTCACCTCGGCATAGGTCAGGTAGCCCTGTTCTTTACCTTTGGCAACGAGGAGTTTAAGCTGAGACTGCGGGGTTTGCTCCATAGAACTCATCCGGTTGGTGTTGCTAGGTTGCGCGTACAGTGCGCTGCTGCGCAAATAGCCAATTCTAATAGAAAACCGCCAGACATGCTATGTCTGGTTGCGGCGTCGGTCATGAGAAACCCCTGCCCGCAGTATTGTCGGGGCCAGGCGGTTATAAAATTTTTGCTTTTCATCCCGTCGATTCGGGCAACGCTATCCATATTGGGACTAATCACTCAAATATCAAGCCCCACTCTCATTTCTTTTCTCAATTTGCACCTCTCTTATCAGCATCATCAGCTCTTGGGTTTCTTCGGAGCTTAGTCCTTCCTGAGCCACTTTGGCCTGCAATTCTTCGATCCGCTGTTTCAGAAACTGGTTGATGAAGCCGACGAAGGTGTCCTGCAATTCTCCCAGAATATCCGGCTCCTGATCGAGTTTGATCTCCTCGAACAGGTCGTGCATGGCCAGCTGAGCAAGGATCTCTCCCTCCTTGGTACCGCGCCAGTGTTCCAGCAGGATAGCGGTTGTGATACCAGGCTGTGCCAGGATCTGCTGGTGCAGTTGCAGCAAGAACTTGATGCCTTGTACGCGTAGTCCGGCCAATTCCGGCATGGGGGGAAGCTCAGCCGTTACTGCCGGATATTGCACCATCAGTGCCAGCGCACGCCGCAGTGGCGTCAGCTTGGCAGCCTTGGGTTTGTTGACCTCGGTTTTGGGCTGACTATTGCGGGCAAACAGTTCGGTGATACGCTGCTTGTTCTCACCCCAGCGCATCATGCTGGATAGACGGGTGATCAACCCTTCGCGGGTAAACCCTTCCGGTACGCGACGAATAAGCTCGGCGGCCTTGTTGGCCACTTCGAACTTGCCTGCCTCACCGGAGAGGGCGGCATCCCGGCTGAGACGCTCGAACATGAAGTCGGCGAACGGTTGAGCTTCATCGAGCAGGGCTTCAAATCCCTCCTTGCCGATCTGCCGTACCAACGAGTCGGGATCCTCGCCATCGGGCAGGAACACGAACTTCAGCTCGCGGCCATCCTGCAGATGGGGGAGGGCATTATCCAGCGCCCGCCAGGCCGCTTCACGACCGGCGTTGTCACCGTCGTAGCAGCAGACCACTTCGGCGGTGGTGCGAAACAGGGTGTGGATATGATCGCTGGTTGTTGCAGTACCCAGCGCAGCCACCGCATAGTCGATGTCGTACTGGCCGAGTGCCACCACATCCATGTAACCTTCCACTACAAGGATCCGGCGCGGATCCTTGTGTGCCTGCTTCACTTCATAGAGACCGAACAGCTCTCGCCCTTTATGGAATATGGGGGTCTCCGGCGAGTTCAGATACTTGGGCGTGCCATCACCCAGCACCCGGCCACCGAAGCCGATGACCCGGCCACGCTTGTCGCGGATCGGAAACATGATGCGATCGCGGAAACGATCGTAGCTGCCACCGCCATTTTCACGAGTGATGAGCATGCCACCCGAGATAAGCAGTTGCTCGTGATCCCGGCTGGCACCAAAGCGGCGGCGCACCTGATCCCAATCGCTGGGTGCATAACCGATGTTGAAGCGTTTGACTACTTCACCGGTCAGGCCGCGTCCCTTGAGGTATTCCACTGCATGGGGAGCGCTCTTCAGATTGCTCTCGTAGAAGCGGGCGATCTGGTTCATCAGCTCGAACAGATCCTTGCTGACTGCGGGTTGGGAGCTGGCTGAACCACCTATGCTCTGCTCGCGAGGCACTTGCATGCCCTGCATGCTGGCGAGCTCTTCGATGGCATCGGGAAATTCGAGGCCGTCGTATTCCATGACAAAGCCGATGGCGTTGCCGTGGGCGCCACAACCGAAACAGTGGTAGAACTGCTTCTCCTGGCTGACGGTAAAAGAGGGGCTTTTTTCGTTATGAAAAGGGCAGCAAGCCTGGTAGTTCTTACCGGCTTTTTTCAGCCGCACTCGCGAGTCGATCAGCTCGACTATGTCTGTGCGTGCGAGCAGATCGTCGATAAAGGATTGGGGGATCCTGCCTGCCATAACCGTCCTGTTTCACTGCGATAGAAAATAAAAAAGCCGCGCATTCCAAGGGAAGCACGGCTTCTTCGACCAAACAAGAGAGTTGCCTGTTACGCCAAGCGGGTTTTCACCTGAGCACTGACGGCGCCGACATCGGCACGCCCCTGAATTTTTGGCTTCAAGACAGCCATGACTTTACCCATGTCAGCCATGACGGCAGCACCGCTCTCGGCGATGGCTTGCTCGATCAGGGCGGCAATTTCATCTGCGGTCAGTTGTTGTGGCAGGAACTCCTGCAGCACAACGATCTCGGCGGACTCTTTGTCGGCTAGATCCTGGCGACCGGCAGCTTCAAATTGGCTGATGGAATCGCGGCGCTGTTTGACCATCTTGGTCACGACAGCGAGGATATCCTCATCATTGAGCTCGACACGGGTATCGACTTCACGCTGCTTGATTTCTGCCATCAACAATCGGATAGCGCCCAACCGCGGCTTGTCTTTGGCAAGCATGGCGAGCTTTTGCTGATCCTTGAGTTGATCCTTCAGAGACACGGCATGATCCCTTGATTAGTACAGGCGGATACGACGTGCGTTTTCGCGAGACAGCTTCTTGGCGTGACGCTTGACAGCAGACGCTTTGGCGCGCTTACGAATGGTAGTCGGCTTCTCGTAGAACTCACGGCTACGAACTTCGGACAGGATACCGGCTTTTTCGCAAGAACGCTTGAAGCGACGCAGAGCAACGTCAAACGGCTCATTTTCACGGACTTTGATTACTGGCATGTGCCTTTCACCTCAGTGATAAATTGTTAGCTGACCTTCAATCGATCAGCATGTCTTAAAATGGTGCGAAATTATACTCTGGACAGGGAATGAAAGTAAACCCGCAGAGATCGCTCTGGTTTAAAAAACCCGCGAAGGTTACCATAGCCGTCTCATTTTAGCAGTGAAAATTTTTAGCAATGCGTGTATTGGGCATAGAGACATCCTGTGACGAAACCGGGATCGCGATCTTCGACGATCAAAAAGGGATCCTTTCCCATCAGTTATACAGCCAGGTCAAGCTGCATGCGGACTACGGTGGCGTCGTCCCCGAGCTCGCCAGCCGGGATCATGTTCGCAAGACGATCCCGTTGATCCAGGCCGCATTGCAAGAGGCGGGACTGGGCAAAGATGACATCGACGGCATCGCGTATACCGCGGGTCCTGGTCTGGTTGGCGCCATTCTGGTGGGCGCCACTATTGGTCGTTCGCTGGCGATGGCATGGAACAAGCCTGCTATCGCCGTCCACCATATGGAAGGGCACTTGCTGGCCCCCATGCTGGAAGAGAAAGCCCCCGAGTTTCCCTTCGTGGCGCTGCTGGTCTCCGGTGGTCACTCCATGCTGGTGCGGGTTGACGGCATCGGCAGCTATCAGCTGTTGGGGGAATCCATCGATGATGCCGCTGGCGAGGCGTTCGACAAGACCGCCAAGCTGATGGGGCTGGATTATCCGGGCGGTCCGCTGCTCTCCCGTCTGGCCGAGAAAGGCACTAAGGGACGCTTCCACTTCCCCCGTCCCATGACAGATCGTCCCGGGCTCGACATGAGCTTCTCCGGCCTCAAGACCTTCACCGCAAACACGATTGCTGCCAATGGTGATGATGAGCAGACCCGTGCCGATATCGCTCGGGCGTTCGAAGATGCGGTGGTTGATACCCTGGCCATCAAGTGCCGTCGTGCGCTGAAAGAGACCGGTCTTACGCGTCTGGTAGTCGCTGGAGGTGTCAGTGCCAACCGCCATCTACGTGCCCAGCTGGCCGAGCTGATGGAGAGCCTCAAGGGCGAGGTGTTCTATCCGCGCACTGAATATTGCACCGATAACGGCGCCATGATCGCCTATGCCGGTATGCAGCGTCTGAAGGCGGGCGTGTTCGAGCCGTTGGCGGTTAAAGCGGTGCCGCGCTGGCCGCTGGATACCTTGGATCCGGTCTGATCCCGAGGAATCTGCTCCTTGTCGGACGGGTGTTTTGATATGCCTTGGGCATGCTCCCGATAATCCGGAAGCCTGCTCGAGGCATTTTTATTGCCAGTTTCTCGACATGTTTCCCTTCACATCGGCAGCGGCTCAGCCAGACCTGCTGCAACATCCCGAAGCCTGTTTGGGAGCCTGTTTGGGACGCATATTGCTCGCAATAAACTGAATTTATGGCTTTTGCCGATATACCCTCATCTCGGCTTATAGCTGTTCGTTCTGCTATCTGCCGCTCTCTCTGGTTTTTCTATATCTGTTTTAACAGTGGCTTCCCGCTCTTCTTGTATGACGCGATAAATCAGATCGCGCCATTAGCGTCCTATAAAGCGATAGTGATGGGTTGGTGAGGGATAGCCTTTCCGGAGCAGCCAAAAGGCTCTCACGGCCATTTAGGACCTTATAAGGCGAGCGTTACCATCACTTGCCTTACATGGTCGCAACACTCAAAGCGCTAGAGGAAGAGATAAAAAAATCCCCGCCAACTGGCGGGGATTTTTATTTGGCGATCGGCAGGCGATGAATTACAGCAGGATGCCGCCGAAGAAGAAGCCCAGTGCCACGGCGATGGCGATGGTGGCGGTGCCCGGTACGAAGAAGGGATGGTTGAAGACCGCCTTACCGATACGGGTGGAGCCGGTGTCGTCCATCTCTACCGCGGCCAGCAGAGTCGGGTAGGTCGGTAGTACGAACAGGGCGCTCACGGCTGCGAAAGAGGCAATCGCAGTCAGCGGGCTGACACCCAGTGCCAGTGCGGCAGGCATCAACGCTTTGGTAGTGGCGCCTTGTGAATAGAGCAGCATGGCAGCGAAGAACAGCACCACAGCCAGCAGCCAGGAGTACTGGTTCAGCAGATCGCCAGCGATCAGCTGGATGGTGTCCATGTTGCCTTTAACGAAGACGTTACCCAGCCAGGCCACACCCAGTACGCAGATACAGGCGGACATACCGGACTTGAAGGTCGGCATGTTGGTGACCTGGGTGGCGTCCAGTTTGCACACCAGGGTCATGATGGTGGCCGCGGCCAGCATGATGCCCATGATGGCGCCGTCACGGGGGATCGGCGGGTTGGTGATCAGGCCCACTTTACCGGAGATGGCAGTGGCATAAGCCATGACAGCAACGATGGCGGCGATGAAGATCCAGACCGACAGCTTGGCGTACGGTTTGATCTCGAGCTTGGTAGTACCACGCAGTTTGATCAGACCCTTGGCTTTGCGCTCCAGATAGACTTCGTCCTGCTCCAGCGGCTTGCCCATCATGTTGGCAATGAAGGCGCCCAGGATACAGGCCAGGAAGGTAGAGGGGATGCAGATGGCCAGCAGGGTCAGGTAGTCAACACCAAACGGCTCGAGCATACCGGAGAAGGCAACCACAGCGGCAGAGATCGGGGAAGCTGTGATGGCGATCTGGGAGGCGACAACTGCGATGGAGAGCGGACGGGACGGACGGATCCCCTGCTCTTTGGCCACTTCCGCGATCACCGGCAGGGTGGAGAAGGCGGTATGACCGGTACCGGCCAGCATGGTCATCAGATAGGTGACCACCGGGGCGGCGAAGGTGATGTATTTGGGGTTCTTGCGCAGCGCTTTTTCTGCCAGGAAGACCAGATAGTCCATCCCGCCAGCCAGTTGCATACAGGCGATGGCACAGATGACGGACGCGATGATCATGATCACATCCCAGGGGATGTAGCTGACCAGTTGATCGCTCGGGATGGGCATGCCCAGACCCCACGTCAATACCAGTACCCCCAGACCACCGGCAAAGCCGATGCCGATGCTGCCTATCCGGGCCCCCAGATAGATAGCGGCGAGCACGACAAGTAACTCGATTCCAATCATAGCGATAACTCCATTTTTTAGTTTTTGGTTTTTATTTGGCAAAAAGCCAATTCCCGATCGGGCTGGGGATAAAGACCAATCGGGAACTGACTTTATGGGCCGGGAAGATCCCGGCCCACACTCGCTTATACGGCAGCTTCGCGGGTGAAACGCTTGGCTTTGTATTGCGGGTTCATCAGGTTCTCGATGGAGAGAATTTCGTCCAGCTGCTCGGCGCTCAGCAGGCCGCGCTCAAGAACGACTTCGCGGACGTTCTTGCCGGTCTGGGCACAGATCTTGCCGACGATATCCCCTTCGTGGTGGCCGATGAAGGGGTTCAGGTAGGTCACGATACCGATGGAGTTCAGCACGTGATTCATGCAGATTTCCGGGTTGGCGGTGATACCTTCCACGCACTTCTCGCGCAGGGAAATACAGGCTTTTTCCATCAGGCTCAGTGATTCGAACATCGCCTGACCAATCACCGGCTCCATGACGTTCAGCTGCAGCTGACCGGCTTCGGCGGCGAAGGTGATGGTGATGTCGTTACCGAATACCTTGAAGCAGGATTGGTTGACCACTTCCGGGATAACCGGGTTGACCTTGGCCGGCATGATGGAGGAGCCCGCCTGCATTTCCGGCAGGTTGATCTCTTTCAGTGCGGTGCGCGGGCCGGAGGAGAGCAGACGCAGGTCATTACAGATCTTGGAGAGCTTCATGGCCAGACGCTTGATGGCGCCGTGCAGCATGACGTAGGCGCCACAGTCGGAGGTCGCTTCGATCAGATCTTCTGCCGGTACATAGGCACGACCGGTGATCTCGGCCAGACGCTTGATGGCCAGTGCAGAGTACTCGGGCGGAGTGTTCAGACCGGTACCGATGGCGGTCGCGCCCAGGTTCACTTCCAGCAGCAGCTCCTGGCAACGCTTGATGGACTTGATCTCTTCACGCAGGGTCACGGCGAATGCGTGGAACTCCTGACCCAGGGTCATCGGAACCGCATCTTGCAGTTGGGTACGCCCCATCTTCAGGATCTTCTTGAATTCTTCTGCTTTGGCATCAAAAGCGGCGATCAGTGCTTCCAGAGCATGCAGAGTCACGTCAGTGCTGTTGACCACAGCAACGCGGAAACCGGTCGGGTAAGCATCGTTGGTGGACTGGCACTTGTTGACGTGGTCGTTCGGGTTGATGACGTCGTAACGGCCTTTCTCCAGACCCATGATTTCCAGGGCGATGTTGGCCAGTACTTCGTTAGTGTTCATGTTGACGGAGGTGCCGGCACCTCCCTGGTAAACGTCGACCGGGAACTGGTCGAAGCATTTGCCTGTGTTCAGCATCAGGTCGCAGGCTTCTACGATCTTGTCAGCAATTTCAGGACGGATGGTACCGAGCTCGCCGTTTGCCAGTGCAGCAGCTTTCTTGGTCAGCACCATACCGCGGACAAATTCCGGAACGTCAGAAATCTTCTGAGAGCTGATCTTGAAGTTCTCGACAGCGCGCAGGGTGTGCACACCGTAGTAGAGATCATTGGAAACTTCTTTGGTGCCCAGCAGGTCTTCTTCAATGCGGACGTTCTTGATGTCGCTCATTGTAATGCCTCAGAAATCAGATAAATGGAAAAATCCTCACCGAGTGGTCGCGAGTTCCTTGCGCACAGCTCATCCTGAAGCACCACACATCGAGTGGGGCGGTAGGGAGAGTGACCTCCCGAAAAACTAATCAATATACTACTCCAATTGAGGTATCGGTTATTAGAGGTGGATCACTAAATTTGCGACATTTTCAAATTACTTTGAGGAAAGTACACATATGTTATGAAGTTTTTATCGTGATGATTTTTATATATTTTTGTGACTTTTTGCTGGTTTTTTAGATTGCTGATGACGTAGGAGTCAGTTGACCAACTTGAAAAAGGGGGGACGGCCCCCATTTATTCAGGGCAGAAAGTGGTGATGACGGGGCGGCAAAATCGCCTCTGACCATCGTTGGATGGGCGCCACTTTTTCTCAATTTACCGGTGCTGGAGTGGATATGGGCAAGTTGTTTTTGTTGTTGGTGGGTCTGGTTGTGCTGGAGCTCACCGTGATGATCGAGGTCGGCTCGGTAATCGGGGCGCTGCCGACTGTCGGCTTGCTCATACTGACTGCGGTATTGGGCTCCTCGCTGGTGCGCAGTGAAGGGATCAAGACCCTGTTCAGCGCCCAGCAAAAGATGCAGATGGGCGAGATGCCGGGCCGCGAGGTGATGGGGGGCATGATGCTGGCGTTGGCGGGCCTGCTGCTGATTATCCCGGGTTTCGTGACCGACATTTTCGGTGTGCTGTTGCTGCAACCCTGGCTGCGCAACAAACTGGCTGACAAGCTGATCGGCAGCAGCCAGTTCCGGATGCAGATGGGCGGTTTCCAGCGTACTCAATCGCCGTTTGGCAACGCACCGTCCGATGATCATCTGGGGAACGCCAAGCAGGGCGGCACCACCATCGAAGGCGAATTTGAGCTCAAAGAGTGAGCGTAAAGAGTAATCGACGAAACGAAAACCCGAGGTGAGTGACTGAATCAGGGTTTACCCTGATGGCACAACGCCTCGAAGCGGTGTCGGGCATACCACCATGCGAGGGTGCCCGCCGCCAGATTGGCCAGCAAGATCCCCAGATATATCCCCTGTTCTCCCCCCAGCTTTGCCCCCAGCCAGGCTCCTGGCAACAGAAAACCAAACAGTCGCAATCCGTTGAACAAGAACGAAATACTGGATGCCCGCACGCCATTGAGTGCCGAGGCCAGCAGCATCACCATGCCCTGAAATCCGTAACCGATCGGCACTAGATGCAGATAGAGAATAATCAGGCGGATGACCTGTGGATGATCGCTGAACAGGTTAGCGATGAGTGGCGCCAGTAGCCAGGTCAGGCCATAGATGGCGAGCTGGAACAGCAACGCAAAACTCATGCAGCTCTGCAGTGCAGCTTTGGCGCGGGCCGGATTGCCGGCGCCACAGTTTTGCGAGATGAAGGGGGCCAGTACGGAGGCGAGGGCCATCATCACAATCAGCAGCAGCGCCTCGACCCGCGATGCGGCGCCGTAAGCGGCCACCACCTCGGTACCCAGTCCAGCAAAGATCGTCATCAGCACCGCATTGGCCAGGGGGTTGAGCATATTGGTAAAAGAGGCGGGGACGGCGACATGGAGCAGCGCCCGCCAGTGGGTTAGCAATCGCGCTCGCGGCGAGAGGCGCCACAGCAGCAAGCCTTCCCGATGACGCAGGATATAGAGGCTGACCAGCATCGCCATCAACCAGGAGAGAGAGGTCGCGATGGCGGCCCCGCGGATCCCCCATTCGGGAAAGGGGCCGATACCGAAGATCAACAGAGGATCCAGTACCCCGTTGACCAGCCCGGCTACTGCCATCACCAGACTGGGGGTTTTAGTATCGCCGGTCGCCCGGATGGCGGCATTGCCCACCATGGGCAGCACCAGCATGGGGACGGTGAGATACCAGATCAGCATGTAGTCATGGATGAGAGAGATAAGCTCGGCACTGGCCCCCAACAGAGTAAACAGAGGCTTGATGGTGAGAGCCCCCCCCGCGGAGAGCAGGGCTACCATGATCACCGCCAGAAACAGGCTGTCGGTGGCGAGATGGGCTGCCTCATCGTGTTTGCCCTGCCCCAGGGTATGACCGATCACCGCTGACAATCCGGCACCCAATCCCATCGCCAGCGAGGTGACCACAAAAGTGACAGGAAAAGTAAAACTGATGGCGGCCAGAGCTTCGGTTCCCAGCATACCGATAAAAAAGGTATCGACCAGATTGAAGGCCAGAATGGCGATGATGCCGAAGATCATGGGGCCCGTCATCTGGCGCAGTACGACCGGAATAGGGGCTGTCAGCATGGGGTTGGTGCGGGTCAAGGGCTCGTCTCTACAGCTGGCTTTGAAGGTTCTGGCATGGAAACCGGGCGGCTTGAACCGACCTTGCTCCAGAGTGCGGACATGGCTGAACCATCGAAGATGTTTATAGTACGTGAAAAAATTTTTTTTGTATTTGCCCTTGAAGGGTTAGCAACTCTGCCCCACATCAGGGACATATCTGATTTGGCCTGGAACGGCCATTCCTCAAAGCAACAATGAGACTCATTTTGGGAGAGTTATCGATGAAAATTCGTCCACTGCACGACCGCGTCATCATCAAGCGCATCGAAGCTGAAGCCAAATCTGCCGGCGGTATCGTCTTGACTGGTACTGCGGCCCAGAAGTCCACCCGTGGTGAAGTGCTTGCCGTGGGGACTGGTCGCATCCTGGATAATGGCGATGTGAAAGCGCTGGCCGTGAAGGTTGGTGACAAGGTTATCTTCAACGAAGGCTACGGAGTGAAGACCGAGAAGCTGGATGGTCAGGACGTCCTGATCCTGTCCGAGACTGACATCCTGGCGATTGTCGAAGAGTAATCCATCCCCGATTTTCCCCGAATTGATAGAAAGGATTGAAGAAAATGGCTGCTAAAGACGTCAAGTTTGGTAACGAAGCTCGCATCAAGATGCTGGAAGGTGTCAACATTCTGGCTGATGCCGTCAAGGTGACTCTGGGCCCGAAAGGCCGCAACGTGGTGCTGGACAAGTCCTTTGGCGCTCCGACCATCACTAAAGATGGTGTATCTGTTGCGCGCGAAATCGAGCTGGAAGACAAGTTCCAGAACATGGGCGCCCAGATGGTCAAGGAAGTTGCTTCCAAGGCGAACGATGCCGCCGGTGACGGTACCACTACTGCAACCGTTCTGGCTCAGGCTATCGTCAACGAAGGTCTGAAAGCCGTTGCCGCCGGTATGAACCCGATGGATCTGAAACGTGGTATCGACAAGGCCGTTGTGGCGGCTGTTGCCGAGCTGCAAGCACTGTCCCAGCCGTGCGCCGACAGCAATGCCATCGCTCAGGTGGGCACCATCTCCGCAAACTCCGACGAGAAAGTGGGCAAGCTGATTGCTGAAGCCATGGACAAAGTGGGTCGCGATGGCGTCATCACCGTTGAAGATGGTCAGGGTCTGGAAGATGAGCTGGCTGTTGTTGAAGGTATGCAGTTCGACCGCGGCTACCTCTCTCCGTACTTCATCAACAAGCAGGAAACCGGTTCTGTCGAGCTGGACGATCCGTTCATCCTGCTGGTTGACAAGAAAGTCTCCAACATCCGCGAAATGCTGCCGGTGCTGGAAGGTGTTGCCAAAGCTGGCAAACCGCTGCTGATCGTTGCCGAAGACGTAGAAGGCGAAGCCCTGGCGACTCTGGTGGTCAACACCATGCGCGGTATCGTGAAAGTGGCTGCCGTCAAGGCGCCTGGCTTCGGTGACCGTCGCAAGGCCATGCTGCAGGATATCGCCGTACTGACTGGCGGTACCGTCATCTCTGAAGAAGTTGGCATGGAGCTGGAAAAAGCGACTCTGGAAGATCTGGGTCGTGCCAAGCGCATCGTCATCACCAAAGAGAACACCACCATCATCGATGGCGTGGGTGATGCCGGTGTGATCGAAGGCCGTGTTGCCCAGATCCGTCAGCAGATCGAAGAGACCTCTTCCGACTACGATCGTGAGAAGCTGCAAGAGCGCGTAGCCAAGCTGGCTGGCGGTGTTGCCGTGATCAAGGTTGGCGCAGCCACCGAAGTCGAGATGAAAGAGAAAAAAGCACGCGTGGAAGATGCCTTGCACGCTACCCGCGCCGCGGTTGAAGAAGGTGTGGTTGCCGGTGGTGGTGTCGCGCTGGTTCGCGTTGCAGCCAAACTGGCTGGTCTGCGTGGTGACAACGAAGACCAGAACGTCGGTATCAAGGTTGCCCTGCGCGCCATGGAAGCCCCGCTGCGTCAAATCGTCATCAACGCCGGTGAAGAAGCCTCCGTCATTGCCAACGCAGTGAAGAACGGCGAAGGCAACTTCGGTTACAACGCTTACAGCGAACAGTATGGCGACATGCTGGCCATGGGTATCCTGGATCCGACCAAGGTAACCCGTTCCGCCCTGCAGTTTGCCTCTTCCATCGCCGGTCTGATGATCACCACCGAGTGCATGGTCACCGAACTGCCGAAGAAAGATGCTCCGGCCATGCCTGATATGGGTGGCATGGGCGGCATGGGCATGATGTAATCATCATCCCGGCTCTGTTTGAGAAACGGCTCGCCTTGGCGGGCCGTTTTTTTATATCTGACTAAACTGAGTCTGTTGATAGCAGAAAAGTGTATGGAGGAAAGATGAAGGTGCTCAGATGGATAACTCTGCTGTTTGCATTGATTACCATGCCGCTGTTGGCTGCCGAGGCCCCCAAGGGACCAGTGATCTTGAAAGTAAGCGGCAATATCAGAGCCGCAGATGAGGTCGATGGCAAAGTGCTTTTTGACTTGGCCACGCTGCAGGCATTGCCGCAATATGTGATAGTCACCAGCAACCCTTGGGTTGATAAACCTCATAAGTACAGAGGGCCCAAGGTGGCAGACGTGCTGGCAGCTGTGGGGGCTGATGGCAAGAGCATAACCCTGACAGCATTGAACAGTTTTCAGATCCGCATCAACTGGGACAAAGTTGCCAAGTATAACCCTATCCTTGCTTGGGAAGATGACGGGGTAACCATGAAGATTCGTGACAAGGGGCCGCTCTGGTTTATGTTGCCACTTGATCAATATCCGGAGCTGAAGCGCTCTGAATATACCGACATGATGATTTGGCAGCTGGATCTGATAGATATCCAACACTGATAAAAGAGTCACGGGAGCACGGGGTGAAAGGAAAGACCAGGGCGTGGCCACTGCTCGTCATTCTGTATGTATCCATCCTGTCATTTACCGGGAGTACCCTCTATTGTCTGGTTCAGATCCAGAATGCGACCAGAGCAATGGAGAAATATACCTATGATGTCTCCTGGGCGCTGATGCAGTTGCAGCTTGAACTGGGGCGCTTCCTCAGTGCTGTAGAGGTCTACCATTATGGTGGAATAGAGCACAATGACTTGATGCTGCGTTATGACATTCTCTGGAGCAGAACCCCTATCCTGTTGAGCGGTCAGTTGCGTAAAAGCATGCAAGACAAGCAGAAAACCTTGCGCTTGGTGCAACTGATTGAAAACAACATTCGTGATATAGAGCCTGTTATTACCAAACTGCAGAGCGGTGACTCTGTCTACCAGCAAGTAATGATGCGTCTGGCCCCCTTGCAGGAGCCTTTATCATATGCACTAGCTTCCGTTATGCAGAAGAACATCAACATCTACTCAGAGAATGATCGCCACTTTGGCCAATTACGTAATGCTCTGCTGTTGATGGTGTCGGGGTTGGTGATCTCGGTTTTACTACTTAGTTCGCTTCTTATATATGAAGCTCGACGTCATTTTAGGGCCGCAAGGCGCGACCCGTTGACTGGCCTCTCCAATCGGGTGGCATTGCTGGAACGGATGGAGCTCTGTGCCACTCAGGAGGTGCCTTTCGGACTGGTTCTGGTCGATATCAACGACTTCAGAGATATCAACAGCAAGTTTGGTTATGATGCGGGCGATTTTTTGCTCAGTGAATTGGCCAGACGGATCAGATTGCTGTGTGAGGAAGGGGAGTGGAGTGGTCGTTTGGGGGGCGATCAATTTGCCATTATTCAGCGTGGTAGCAGTGATCTGCGTCAGGTCAGGGAGTTGGTAGCGCGACTGCTGCACGCTCTGAAGCAAGATATCGTCTATGATAACTATCCCTTCCGGCTCGAGGTGGGGATCGGGATTGCCTTCTATCCGATGGACAGCGACAAAACACAGGAGTTATTGAGTCGTGCTGAACAAGCTCTGTTTCATAGTCGCAAGACCCACGTTCCCTATGTGATTTACGATAACTCCCTGCTTAACGAGACGGCTCGGCGCAAGCATCTTGCCTCGGACATGATTATGGCGCTGGAGCATAATGCGCTGGAACTCTATTACCAGCCCATCGTCAACCTTGAAAGTGGACGCTGTGAAGCTGTTGAGGCCTTACTAAGGTGGCGTCATCCAGAGCTTGGTTTTATTCCTCCGAATGAAGTCATCATGGTGGCTGAGGAGTTTCAGCTCGCTGAGAGAGTTGGCAGTTGGGTGCTTAACACTGCTTGTGAGCAACTTTATCAGTGGCATCAGCTTGGAATGGTCGATCTGCAGATATGCGTGAATATCTCGCCGGGTATGTATCAGCGCAATCTGCTCAAACTGGTAGCAAAAGCATTGATGGAGCACCATTTGCCTGCCAGCAGTCTGGTACTGGAAGTCACCGAAGATACTACCATGCGGGAAGTAAAGAACTCGCTGCAACTGATGCAGGATCTCAATCAGCAGGGGGTACTGTTAGCATTGGACGATTTTGGTACTGGTTATTCATCTTTGAGTTATCTGCAAAAGTTACCGGTCAGCAAAGTGAAGATCGACCGCTCCTTTATACAGGGCATTGACTCCTCAATGGAGGCATCCGAACTGGTCGCCAATATTTGTCGGATGGGATCCATGTTGGGCAAGAGTCTGGTGTGTGAAGGTATTGAGACACAGGCCCAGTTGGATGTACTGCGATCTCTGACCGATATCCACTTGTATGGGCAGGGCTATCTGTTCAGCCGACCAGAGCAGGCGGAAAAAATCTATCAAACCTTGTTGGAGATGGAGGAGCTTTGGCTGGCGCGTCAACAATCCGAAATGGCTTATATGAGTTGAGAGGGGGCTTGCCTGTCATCTGCCCCCAGAATGTGTGATTTAGCTCGAACTTTCTTCTTTTTGTTTGTTGTTTGAACGGTTGTGCGGTTTTATCAAAAAAACATGCAATTTAGCCTTGCCAGAACGAATTCACTCCCTATAATGCGCCTCCATCGACAGGGCAAGCGGCAACGCAGAAAGCCAAGTCGGCAACCTCGAAAAGCCTTTGAAAATAAGGCTTGACTCGAGAAGGCGGTTGAGTAGAATGCCACTCCCGCAGCAGCAAAAGCTGCGTCGCTCTTTAACAATTTGAATCAAGCAATCTGTGTGGGCACTCACAGCATCGAGCATCAAAAACAATTTTTGATTTTC
>NZ_JAAKVA010000007.1:0-186694 GCF_049175415.1 Aeromonas sp. 600527
GGTCGTTACTGGGATCGAACCAGTGACCCCCTCCTTGTAAGGGAGGTGCTCTCCCAGCTGAGCTAAACGACCTGGGAATTCTGTCTCCACCGAGTGGAGAAAATGGTGGGTCGTGCTGGATTCGAACCAGCGACCAATTGATTAAAAGTCAACTGCTCTACCGACTGAGCTAACGACCCTCACCACGACCAGTTCCGACTGCATTACTGCTTCGGCTCTGACGGCGGCCTATATTACGGATTTAAATTTCCGGTGCAACAGAAAATTCGTAATTTAAATCCGTTTGCTCACTGTGCGTACAAATACGAGCTGTTTTTACAGTAGCGTTACGAAAACAGTGACATACAGCAATGTTACAGCTTGGCCAGACTCTGTTTGGCCAACTGGGCCGGCGAGGTGTTGGGATAGCCCTTGATCACCTGCTCATAGAAGGATTTGGCTTCCGCCTTCTTGCCATCCAGCTGCGCCAGCATACCCAGCTTCAGCAGAGCGTCGGCGCGCTTGGGGGATTTGCTGTATTTGTTGGCCACGGTCGAGAACTGGGCCGAGGCGCCGGCTCTGTCACCCTTGTTGAACAGCAACTGGCCGAGCCAGTAGTGTGCATTGGGAACATAGCCCGAATTGGGGTACTGCTTGATGAAGCCCTGGAAAGCCGGAATGGCTTTGTCGTAGTTCTTCTCTTTGAGCACCATGTTGACCGCTGCATCGTAGGCCTGATTCTCATCCTGATTGGTTGAGTAATTGGCTGCGGCGGCAGGTGTAGAGGCAGCTGCAGGGGCCGCGGCAGCCGGAGCAGCCTGCTGGCTGCTGGCGACCTTGTCGAGCTCCTGATAGAGCTGACGCTGGCGCTCTTGCGACTGTTCCATCTGGTAGGTCTGCTGCTCCAGCTGACCACGCAGCTCAGAGACCTCCCCTTGCAGGGAGTCGACCTGCTGCTGCAATTCAGCTTGCAGTCGCAGACGGGCATTGAGGGTGCGCTCCAGCAGGGCAACCCGATCTTCCAGGCTACCGGTGGGCACGATGGCGCCGTTGTTGCCACTAAGGACAACGCCACCACCCGAGTCACCGCCCAGATCGCTGACAGGAGCCGCAGCTTGCGCATTCAGAGCAACCAATACTGCCAGCGCAACGACAGCTTGCTTGTACACAGATTTCATTCGGATCAAACCTTAGCGTTTAGTACAGATAAAACGGCCAGCGCCATCGTCGCTCGCATATGCAGATTTCATTCGGATCAAACCTTGGCGTTTAGTGCAAATAAAACGGCCATCGAAATGGCCGCTTGCATATAAACGAACTTCGTTGGGTTTAAACCTTAGTAAACCAGAACCGCGCGGCGGTTTTTGGCAAAGGCATCCTCGGTGTGGGACATGTCCAGCGGCTTCTCTTCGCCATAGCTGACGATGGAGAGCTGCTCGGCCTGCACACCCAGGGTTTGCAGATACTTGGCAACAGCCTTGGCACGACGCTCGCCCAGGGCGATGTTGTACTCCGGAGTACCGCGCTCATCGGCGTGACCTTCGATCAGGACTTTAACGCTCGGGCGCTCGCGCAGGTAGCTGGCGTGGGCATCCAGCAGATCAGCGTACTGACCCTGGATATCGTAACCGTCGAACGGGAAGTAGATCACGTTGTCACGCTGCAGTGCTTCAAACTTCTGACGCATCTGCTCTTCCGGGGACAACATGCCGTTGGCGCCGCCGGTTTGTACACCGCCCATGCCGTCGGTCATACCTGATTCAGCGCCAGCAGCGTCGGAATCAGAAGAAGAACTACAAGCGGCCAGGGTGAACAGTGGCAGTGCGATGGCCAAACCCTTGAGCAGTTTATTGAGTTGCATGCTATTTCCTTAAACCTTTATAACAAAACAAAAAACAATTGGATTTTTATCAATTCAAGAAGGGCGACCAAGCTGGTGCACGAATTTCACCGCTACTGGTCGGAAGCACAGCCTTGAAGCGACCATCAGTCGACACCAACGCGAGACTCTTACGACCCTGATAGATGGTGGCATAAATGATCATGCTGCCATTGGGAGCCACACTTGGCGACTCATCCAGAGCGCTCTGGGTAAGGACCAACAGGGCATTGTTTTCCATGTCCTGACGGGCAATACGATACTGTCCCTGAACACGGGTCACCATCACCATGATTTTGCCATCAGGAGTGATGGATGCACCCTGGTTGGATTCACCTTCCCAAGTCATCCGGCGAGTCATACCAGTCGCCAAATTTACGCTATAAATCTGGGGTTTGCCACCACGTTCAGAGGTGAACAACAAATTTTGCCCATCCGGCATCCAGGAGGGTTCGGTGTCGATAACACGGCTGGTTGTGACGCGGGTCAGCTGCTTGCTAGCGACATCAACCACATAGAGGTTCGGTGAACCATCTTTGGAGAGAACGATAGCCAGACGACGACCATCCGGAGACCACTCCGGCGCCCCGTTGATACCGCGGAAACTGGTGATCAGGCTGCGTTGCTGAGTGTAGATATCCTGCACATAGATTTCGGACTTCTGGTTCTCGAAGCTCACGTAAGCCAGCTTGCTGCCATCCGGCGACCAGGCCGGAGACATCAACGGTTCGCGGGAGCGCAGCAGGGTCTTCTCGTTGTAACCGTCGTAGTCAGAAATACGCAGCTGGTACGGGAACTGGGTACCCTGCTGTACGGAGACGTAAGCCAGACGGGTCAGGAAGGCACCGCGCTCGCCAGTCAGACGCTCATAGACGATATCTGAGATACGGTGGGCAAACTGGCGCATCTGGGCACCCGGGATGGTCGCCATGCGGCTATCCAAAATGTAACCGTTGCTCTCGCCACCTTGCGCCTTGGCCAGCTGGCCTTTCAGCACATCGACCAGCTCGAAGTTGACCTTGTAGGTGCCGTCACCGACTGCCGAAATGGAACCCACCACCACGGCTTCAACCCCTTGGGAGGCCCAGGGAGCGAAGTTGATCTCGCTGCTGCTGCTCGGGGTTTGCGGCATCTGGCCACGGGCCAGCGGCTTGAACTTGCCGCTGCGCATCAGGTCGTTGGAGACCACTTCCGCGATGTCCTGCGGCAACTGCCCGTTACCTTCCCACTTGAAGGGAGCAACGGCGATGGGGCGTGCGCTATCAATACCGCCGGTGATGACGATGTCCAGGGCCGCCTGGGCACTCTGGCCCAGCAACAAACAGCCAACCAAAGCAAAAAATACTTTTCTGATCATGGCTTAAATACTCGGTTCCAATATAGATGAGAGGTTAAATTCCTTTCTCGGCGAGAGGTTGCCAACCGGAGGCAAGCAACCTCGTTTTATCACGCTTAGATACTCGGTTCTAACTTCAGGTTAAATTCCTTCAACATCTCGAATGCCGCAGGATCCTTGGGCACTGGCAGTTGATTGGCTTTCAGAACAGCCGCCTTACCCGAACGACAGACCGCCGGGTCACCCTGGCCGTTATCTACCGATATAACAAAGCCACTGCTCGCAAGACGTACGCCGATAGTACATGTTTTGCCCCGCATGGTGGGATCCAAAATCATATACCGCTCAACAGTGGCCTTGATGAGCGCCGCATACTTGTCGACCTCACCTTGTGCCGCTGCAGAGGCAGCCTGGCTGCGGGCATTGGCTTCAGCCGCCAGCTGCTGCTGCATCATGGCTTCCATCTCTTTTTGCAGTCTGGCCTCCTCGGCCGCTTTGCGTTTGCGTTCTGCCGCGATCTTGGCCTGCTTCTCGGCTTCAGCCTTGGCTTTCTTCTCTGCGTCAGCTTTTGCCTTTTTGGCTGCCTCTTCCTTGGCCTTCTTCTCAGCCTCGGCTTTGGCTTTTTTCTCAGCCTCTGCCTTGGCTTTCTTCTCTGCCTCAGCCTTGGCCTTCTTGTCAGCTTCCGCTTTCTTGGCTTTGGCCTCCTCGGCTTTAGCCTTCTCTTCCGCCTGTTTTTTCTCGAGCTCTTTCTTTTTCTTCAGCGCCAGTGCCTTGGCCTCTTCAGCAGCCTTGCGCTCGGCTTCCGCCTTCTTGGCCTTCTGCTCTTCCAGCTTGCGGGCCTCCTCGGCTTTCTGCGCCTTCTCTTCCGCCCGCTTCTGCTCGGCAACTTTTTTCTGCTTCTCAGCCTCGGCCTTGCGGGTCGCCTCTTCTGCTTCTTTCCGCTTGGCCTCGGCAATACGCAGCCGTTCCTGCTGCTGGGCTAGTTCGCGTTTGGCAAGATCCGTATCTTCCTTATCCTTCTCTTTCTCTACCTTCTGCGGCTTGGGCTGAGCTTTCTGCTGCTGGATCTGCTTGGCCTGCTCGTTGAGGAAGTTCTCATCAAGCATGACGGCATTGACGATCTGCCCCTTCGATTCGGGTCGTTTCGGTTTGCTGAAATCGAGCCCGACAAACAGGATGATGCCGATGATCAGGTGCAGCAGAAACGACGCGATGAGATAACCGGAAATACCACGCTTCACATCCATCTCCGTTAGTTCACCGGATCTGTCATCAGGCCAACCTGAGGCACACCCGCATTCTTGAGGGCCACCATCAACAGGATCACCTCTTCGTAGCGCACGGCCTTGTCACCCGCGACCACCACGGGGGCATTCTGGTTGATCGCCAGATAGCCCATGGCTTTTTCGGTGATGTATTGCTGCATCGCCTCTGGCGTGCCACTTGGCACCGGCTCGTCATCGGCTTCGCCAGCCTTGATGACATACTCGCCTTCGGTATTGACGCTTACGATGAAGGGCGGCTTGGCATCTTCCGGCAACTGCTCGGACTCAGCCTGCGGCAGATCCACCTTGACCCCTTGCGTGATCACCGGCGTGACCGCCATAAAGATGATAAGCAGCACCAGCATGACGTCGATATAGGGAACCACGTTGATCTCGGCCACCTTCTTGCGCCGGATCCGCTGATAGGTTTGCATTACTGATCACCCTGCTGCTGAGCAATTTGACGGTTCAGAATGGTGGTGAACTCGTCCATGAAGTTGGCGTAGGCGTTCTCCAGCCGCTCGACCTTGTTGGAGAAGCGGTTGTAGAAGATTACCGCCGGGATAGCGGCAAACAGACCCATGGCGGTCGCAATCAGCGCTTCCGCGATACCCGGTGCCACCATCTGCAGGGTGGCCTGCTGCACCTGACCTAGGGCGATAAAGGCGTTCATGATCCCCCATACGGTACCGAACAGACCGATATAGGGGCTGATGGAGCCGATGGTCGCCAGCACCGGCAGGTTGGATTCCAGATCATCTACCGCGCGGGAGAGGGAGACGCGCATGGCGCGGTAGGTACCATCCATCACCGCATCCTGACCACGGGCACCGGCCTTGAGCAAGCGAGCATACTCCTTGAAGCCGGAGTAGAAGATATCTTCCATGCCTTCGATGTCATCGCGGCGGGAAGAGGACTCCTGATAGAGGCGATTGAGATCGACCCCTGACCAGAAGCGATCTTCAAACTGTTCCGATGCGAGATTGGCCGCCTTGATCGCCTTGGAACGCTGGATAATCAGCGCCCAGGAGACAATAGACATGCTCATCAGGGTGATCATGACCAGTTTTACCAACAGGCTGGCTTGCCAAAACAGGCCAATAAACGAAATTTCAGCGTGCACTTAACAGCACTCCCTTGATTTTTTCAGGTATAGCTACAGGTTTCATTTGCGGACGACTCACACAGGCTATCTGTACCAAAGCCTGGGTGACGAGTCGTCCATCAGCCGCCAGGATCTGCTGCGAAAAACGCAGGGATGCGCGTTTCACTTCAATCACTTGCGTTAATACATTCAATAGTTCATTAAAACGGGCCGCCGAGCGGAAATCGATCTCAGTTCGGCTCACCACGAAGGCATATCCCTCCTGCAGCCAGACGTCCTGTTCGACCCCTTTGGCACGAAGAAACTCGGTGCGAGCACGTTCCATAAACTTGAGATAATTGGCGTTGTAGACGATGCCCCCGGCGTCGGTGTCTTCGTAGTAGACACGCACCGGAAACTCAAAGACTTCCCCCATAACAATCTGTGATCCATTCGACAGTCAGATGGGGGGCTATCATAGCGCAGGGCTGAATAGGAAAGAAGCAGGGGGAGGCAGGGAAATCCTGCCTCCCCCCGTTTTTTATGAAAGGAAATATGAATGTGTCAGCCAGAGGCCATACAACAAACTGGGCCAGGCGAGCCAGGGATTGAACAGCACACGTCCGGGCAGGCTTTTCAGATGAAAGCCAAGCCCGTTAAGTACGCCACAACAGACGGCCCACATCAGCCAGGGAGCAAGCCAGAGACCATGCTCGCTGGTGTTGGCCGCGATCAGATTGGGGGCCTGTAAAATAGCGACGGCCAACAAGGCCGCCGCGAGTAACATCAACCCCTGCCACGGCTGCCGCTCCAGTGGAGCGGCGAGCCTGGCGAGTCGATCACTTGTTTTCATCGATCTGACGATCCATGTTCTCGGTGTGTTCCAGCCACAGCGCATTGATGATGCCAAATGCACAGGCCAGCAACAGCCCCAGGATCCAGGTGAAATACCACATTGTCAGCGCACCTCTTAATAGAGAGATTGTTGGTTATCTTCGATGTGCTTGTTGGTTACCCGGCCAAACATCTTGATGTAAGTCCAGATGGTGTAACCCAGCACAATCGGTACGAAGACTGCTGCAGCCACGGTCATCACCTGCAAGGTGTTGAAGGAGGCGGTAGCATCCCACATGGTCAGGCTCAGTGACGGCTCAAGGCTTGAGGGCATCACAAACGGGAACATGGAGAAACCGGCAGTGAGGATGACCCCGGCAATCGCCAGCGAGGAGCTGGTAAACGCCAGCCAGCCGATGTTCATACGGGCAAACAGCGCAGTCAGCAGGCTCATGGCAAGACCCAGTACAGGGGCAGCCACCATCCACGGATAGAGGGTGTAGTTGTTCATCCAGGCGCCAGCCTGCAGGACAACTTCCTTGTTCATCGGGTTGGATACTGCGTCAGTCGCGGCAGCCTTGACGATGACATACCCTTCCATACCGCTTACCCACCAACCCGCGGCAGCAAACAGCACCAGGGTCACCAGTGAGCAGATCATGGCGGCAGTGCGGGAACGCGCCAGCACTTCACCATCGGTCTTCATCATCAACCAGGTTGCACCCTGGGTGAGCAGCATGAACAGGCTCACAAGACCAGCCAGAATGCCGAACGGGTTCAGCAGGCCAAAGAAGTTGCCGTGATAGGTCAACATCATGAACTGGTTAAACTCGAATGGAACGCCTTGCAACAGGTTGCCAAAGGCCACACCAAAGACGATGGGCGGTACGGCGCTACCGGCGAACAAGGCCCAGTCCCAGTTGCTGCGCCATTTGGCATCAGCACGCAGCGAGCGGTACTTGAAACCGACCGGACGCAGGAACAGCGCCATCAGCGTCAGGATCATCGCGATGTAGAAGCCGGAGAAGGTCGCGGCATACACCATCGGCCAGGCGGCGAACAAGGCACCACCGGCAGTGACCAGCCAAACCTGGTTACCTTCCCAGTGCGGCCCCATGGTGTTGAGCATCACGCGGCGCTCGACATCTTTCTTGCCGACGAACGGGAGCAGTGCGCCTACCCCCATGTCGAAGCCGTCAGTGATGGCAAAACCGATCAGCAGTACGCCGACCAGAGCCCACCAGATGACACGCAGAGTTTCGTAATCAAACATGGTCGCTCTCCTTATGCCTTGATCTGTTCAAAGTGATACTTGCCAGTCTTCAGGCTGCTGGGGCCAAGACGGGCATACTTGAACATCAGGTACATCTCGATAACCAGAAGTACGGTATAGAACAGGCAGATACCGATCAGAGAGAACCAGATCTCGGCTGCAGGCAAATTGGATGCAGAGAGGGAAGTCGGCAACACCTCTGCAATGGTCCACGGTTGGCGACCATATTCAGCAACAAACCAGCCAGCTTCGATCGCGATCCACGGCAACGGGATACCCCACAGCAGAGCCTTGAGCAGCCACTTGCGCTTGCCGATCTGGTGACGGGCACTGTCATAGAAGGCCATACCAATCAGTACCAGCATCAGCATGCCGACGGCAACCATGATGCGGAAGGCGAAGAACAGCGGCAGTACCTGCGGGATGGAGTCATCCACAGCGGCCTTGATCTGCTCTTCGGTCGCATCGGTCACGTTGCTGGTGTAGCGCTTGAGCAGCAGACCGTAGCCCAGATCCTGCTTCACTTCGTCGAAGCGAGCACGGGTCTCGTCAGACTTGTCACCGGATTGCAGCTTGGTCAGCAGATCGTAAGCGGTCATACCGTTACGAACGCGCAGTTCGTGCTCGCTCTTCAGATCCTTCAGACCGGTGACCTGACCGTCCAGAGAACGGGTCGCGATAATACCAAGCGCATAAGGGATCTTGATGGCGTAGTCGGTGCGCATCTCTTCCTGATTCGGAATACCGAACAGGGTAAAGGCGGCCGGAGCAGGTTCAGTTTCCCATTCGGCTTCGATAGCGGCCAGTTTAACCTTCTGCACTTCACCGGTCTCGTAACCGGATTCGTCACCGAGGATCAGCACGGACACGATGGAAGCCATACCGAACGCGGCGGCAATGGCGAAGGAGCGACGGGCAAACGCCACATCACGATTCTTCAGCAGGTAGTAGGAGGAGATACCCAGCACAAACATGGCGCCACAGGTATAGCCAGCCGCCACAGTGTGGACGAACTTGACCTGGGCAACCGGGTTGAGCACCACGTCAGCGAAGCTCATCATCTCCATCCGCATGGATTCAAAGTTGAACTCGGCACCGACCGGGTTTTGCATCCAGCCGTTGGCAACCAGGATCCAGAGGGCGGAGAGGTTGGTACCCAGTGCCATCAACCAGGTGGCAGCCAGATGCTGATGCTTGCTCAGACGATCCCAACCAAAGAAGAACATACCGACGAAGGTGGACTCCAGGAAGAAGGCCATCAGCCCTTCAATGGCCAACGGAGCCCCGAAGATATCGCCGACATAATGGGAGTAATACGCCCAGTTCGTCCCGAACTGGAACTCCATGGCCAAGCCTGTGGTAACCCCCAGGGCAAAGTTGATACCAAACAACTTACCCCAGAATTTGGTCATATCCCGGTAGATGGTGTTGTTGGTCATCACATAGACGGATTCCATGATCGCCAGGAGAAAAGCCATTCCCAGCGTCAGGGGTACAAACAAAAAGTGATAAAGGGCCGTCGCAGCGAACTGGAACCGCGATAGGTCTACCACATGCTCAGCAATCATGATGTTTCCTCACCGATTATTGGCACGGCTATTTTAAGTTTTAAGGACAAAGCTTCCGTTGGGGGTTATCGAATGGGCCCCATTGAGACGCATCACAACAAAACACTTTCAGTAACCACCAATATTAACAACAAGGCAATACAGGAAAACAAATAAAGCTAATGTTTAACAATTACAAAACAATCAGCTTCAATTTATTCTCGCCCATTATGACCGGGTTTTTATATCACCTTTATTTGATTGAAATCAATGTAAAAGGACCCGAAATACATGGCTTTCAAAGCCATGTTTAATCTATTTCACGATTATTGAAGAGAGCCAGATCACAAAAGATGATAAAGCGTAAAATATTGATTTAAATCAATTTAAGAATTTAACATCCGGCTACCTCGTTTAATTTGAAAAGTGTCGATAACGCGCCTTTTTCCATGTTATCCGGGTCAGTCAATCTGATTCAAAAATCCAATTTAAAACTGCAAATAATGCATACTCATGCGAACCAATTTCATCAAGCGAGGCATTAGATAAACTAATTTGAAGGTTGCAATTTTTCTTGTTTGTCCAGGTCGATTCGAACTCCTACAATGCGCCTCGCAGTGAGGGCATCCCCTTGGATACAGGCCGGTTAATCCGGGTTCACGGTACGTATTCGACCATCAATTTGAACCTGTCTATTGGAATCGAAGATGAAAAAGTTTGTTGCTAAAACCATCCGTTACTACAAGCTTTCCTTTGTGCAGCTCTATCAACTGAACCGACTCTGAGAGCTCGCGACGGCTCACCTGTTTATTTTCCGGTCTGTGTCCAGACGCACTCACTGTCTGTGAACATCCATCCTGAATTGTCTTTGCCCACCGCATCCGCCGTGGGCTTTTTTTGGCCCGCATAACAAAAAACCGCCTTTGACGGCGGTTTCATGTTCAAACGACTGTTTTTACTTCTCATCTGGTCGCTGAAGACCGAAATGAGCGTAGGCTCGTGTGGTCGCAATCCGTCCTCTGGGTGTACGTTGCAGATACCCTTGCTGGATCAGATAAGGCTCCAGCACATCTTCGATAGTATCTTTCTCTTCCCCGATCGCGGCGGCCAGATTATCGAGACCCACCGGCCCCCCCATAAACTTGTCTATCACAGCCAACAATAACTTGCGGTCCATAAAATCAAACCCCTCGTTATCGACATCCAGCATATCCATGGCGCGAGCCGCGATGGGACCATCGATGCGGCCATCGGATTTCACCTGGGCAAAATCGCGCACCCGTCTTAACAAGCGGTTAGCAATCCGCGGAGTACCACGGGAGCGACGAGCGACCTCGATGGCTCCATCCTCTGTCATATCGAGTCCCAGACAACGGGCGCTGCGGGAGACGATATCGGTCAAGTCCTTGACGTTGTAGAACTCAAGACGCTGGACGATACCAAAACGATCTCGCAGCGGGCTGGTGAGTGAACCAGCCCGGGTGGTTGCGCCGATCAGGGTGAAGGGGGGCAAATCCAGCTTGATGGAGCGAGCCGCTGGCCCCTCTCCGATCATGATGTCGAGCTGGTAATCCTCCATTGCCGGATAGAGCACCTCCTCCACCACCGGGCTGAGACGGTGGATCTCGTCGATGAACAATACATCGTTCGGTTCAAGGTTGGTGAGCAATGCAGCCAGATCACCCGCTTTCTCCAGCACCGGGCCGGAAGTGGTCTTGATATTGACCCCCATCTCGTTGGCGACGATGTTGGCGAGGGTGGTCTTGCCCAGACCGGGCGGGCCGAAGATCAGCAGGTGATCAAGCGCTTCACCCCGCTGACGCGCCGCTTCGATAAAGATCTCCATCTGTTCGCAGACGGTATCCTGACCGGTGTAGTCAGCCAGCTTCTTGGGGCGGATGGCCCGATCAATAATGTCATCCTCACGGGCGGCACTGGCCGAGATGAGGCGGTCTGCTTCAATCATCAACTACCTCACACAAGGCTACGAAGAGATTCACGGATGATATCTTCCACCGACATACCCTCTTTGGCGATCTTGCTGACAATCTGGCTCGCCTGTTGCGGCTTGTAACCAAGGGCAACCAGCGCACTGGCTGCCTCTTCGGTCACACCCGGCGCCCGCAATTCAGGCTCACTGGCTGGCAATGTGACCATGGCGGGGGAGAAGAGATCATGGCTGACCCAGCCCTTTAGACGATCCTTCATCTCGACTACCAGCCGCTCGGCGGTCTTTTTGCCGACCCCCGGCAGTTTGACCAGGGAGCTTATCTCTTCACGTTCGACACTCAGCACAAACTGGGTAGCGGTCATACCGGAGAGAATAGCCAGTGCCAGTTTGGGGCCAACCCCATTGGTCTTGATCAGCTCGCGAAACAGCGCCCGCTCCTGTTTGTGGTTGAAACCATAGAGCAGTTGGGCATCTTCCCGCACCACAAAGTGAGTATGGATGGTCGCTTCCCTGCCGATCTCCGGCAAATCATAGAAGCAGCTCATCGGCATCTGCACCTCATAGCCAACCCCACCCACTTCCAGCAGGACCTCGGGGGGCTGCTTCTCAATGACAATGCCTCTCAAGCGACCAATCACGGCTCTCTCCTCACCAATACAGCTATTCGTAAATTGGCTCATAGCATAAAGAATAACTGGATAAGTATCCAGCACATGGCGGCAACCTCAGAGTAGCCAGAAAGCTTTTTCGCCAATTGGCTACCATGCTTGATCTGGTTCAGCCGGAGTGTACGGGATGTTTCTGCACCGGGCCGGACTCCGAACGGGCATGAACACTACACTAAACTCGTTCGGAACCGAAATTGATGCAATGCAGATACCAAGGAAGGCCATCATATGAAAATTGTTACCACCGCCAATCTGGGTCTTGCCATCTTGCTCGGCTGCACGCTGGGGATGGGAGCCGTGGGCTGGTATGGCAGCCAGCGGCTTGCCGATCTGCTCGCCTATGTGTTGGGAAGCGCCTGGCAGACCGCTGACGGGGCCATGGAGGGCTCCATCGAACTGGGCAATCAACAGTTACAGATTCAGAAGATGCAAAACGGCACCCCGCTCAATCGTGCCGAGCTTGATGCCGCCAAAGCGGCAACCGATGAGGCACTGGCTCGGGTCAGTCAGGGGCAGCTCATTGATGGCGCAGCCCTTTCGTCCATGGAGCAACAGAAGCAGGCCTATCAACAGCAACAAGAGAAGCTGTTGACGCTCTATCACGCCTACACAGAGGCGGATCAGGCCCTGCATCATAACGCCGACCTGATGGCCCGTCTCTCGACGCAGCTGGAGGAGATCGGCGATGGGGCGGTAGAGACGCTGACCCAATCCCCCGACCAGACCATCAGCTGGAACAGTGGCCTCTCTACCCGCTGGGAAGCGGCCGACGGGGGGATGGAGTCCAACATCGGCTTTTTGCGCCAGCTCTATGCGCTGGAGAAGATGCGCAGACAGGGGGTCACGGCGGCGATCAAGGCCGAGCTGAAAGAGGCGACCGATTTCTACCACGGAGCGATCGACAGCATGCTCGGCACCGGACTGTTCGATATCGAGGGCTCCGGGGAATTTGCTGGCAAGACACTGTCCGCAGAGTATCGCGCCCTGCTGACCCGACATCAGCAATTGATGGGGCAGTGGATCGAGGCGCTCGGCAACTATCAGGCCCAGCAGGCTCTCTATGAGGCCAGTGCCGACCAGCTGAAACAACAACTGGTTGCCATCGAGGCGAGCGGTGATGCCACCGTCGAGGATCAGGTCGTCCAACTCAACGGCATCATCAGCCAGACTCGCTCCCTGCTGCTGGGCGGCCTGTTGCTGAGCCTGCTCATGGTCACCCTCTGCGGCTTCTGGCTGACCCGCAAGCTGGTCACCCCGCTGCTGCAGGTGGATAAACGGATGCAGGATATCGCCGCCGGCGAGGGAGATCTCAACGCCCGCATCAACCTGCAACGGGATGACGAGATAGGCTCGCTTGCCAACAGCGTGGATCGCTTCATCGAGAAATTGCAGAAGATGATCAGCTCCACCATGGACAATAATCGGCACTTCAGCGAGCACGTCCACACCTCGGTCAACCGGGTGGAGGCGATCAGCCAGAGCAGCCGCCAGACTGCCGAACATGCGCTGGCCCTGCACCACGACAGCGAACAGATGGTACAGGTAGCGACCACCATATCGGACAACTGCAGCATGGCGGCCCACAATGCCAATGAGGTGCGCCAGCTGACCACCGAGAGCAGCCAGTATGTCGCCTCCGCCAGCGCAGGCATGCAGCGGGTGGTGCAGGAGGTGGGCGAGTGCGCCGTCGCCATCAACGCCCTCAAGGAGCAGGCAGGCCAGATTGGCCAGATCATCTCCACCATCAGCGGCATCTCGGAGCAGACCAACCTGCTGGCCCTCAATGCGGCTATCGAAGCAGCCCGCGCGGGGGAGATGGGACGTGGCTTTGCGGTGGTCGCTGACGAGGTGCGCACCCTGGCCAACCGCACCGCGGCCTCAAGCGCCGAAATTAGCCAGGTGATCAGCAGCATCCAGCAGCAGACCGAGAGCGCCTATCTGATGATGCAGCGCAACCTCAAGACGGTGGAGTCTGGCATGCAAGACTCCGAGAACACCAAGCAGATCCTGTTCAAGGTGGAAGGGGCCATCGACCAGCTGGCCGATATGGTGCAGCAGGTGGCCGTGGCCACCGGGCAACTGTCACACACCCTCAGCCACTCCTCCGACAAGGTCTCGGGGATCAGCCTGCAGGCCAGAACCGGCGAACAGGAGGCGCAGGAGTGCCTGTTGCTGGCCTCCTCTCTCCATCAGGCCAGCCTGCAGCAACAGCGCCTGCTCTCCCAGTTCCGGGTATAGCCTCTGTATCGAGAAGCTGTAAAAACACCAGTCCGTAGAACGGACTGGTGTTTGACACTCAATCGCACGGAGCCTACCCTCGCTATCCGCCAATGAGCGTCACCGACATCACCATGGATACAGTCTGGCGGACTAGCCTCCAAACGCCAGCTTGCCCGCCAGACTCAGCATGATGATGCCGACCAGCAGATCGATCCCCCGCTGTACCCCCCCTCTCGCCAGCCAGGGCGCCAATGCTGCAGCTCCCAGCGCAAGTGAGTAGAACCACACCAGCGAGGCGAGCATGGCACCGGCCGCAAAGGCCGGACGCAGGTGCTCGCTCACCTGACTGCCCAGCGAGCCGAGCAGCATCAGGGTATCGAGATAGACATGGGGATTGAGCAAGGTGACCCCTAGCGTCATGGCCAGTACACTTCTGGCTTTCATCCGTTGCGAAGCGTCGGCCAGTCCTCCCTCCTGCCCATACCACGCGCTGCGCAGGGAGCGCACACCAAACCAGCCGAGAAACAGTACGCCCCCCCAGGTGAGCAATATCATGCCGATCGGGCTGGCGGCCAGCAGATTGGCTCCGCCAAATACCCCTATGGCGATCAGAATGAGGTCGCAAAAGCTGCAGAGTGTGGCGCTCAGCAAATGATGGTTGCGATGGATACCCCTGCTCAGCACAAAGGCATTCTGGGCGCCGATAGGGATGATCATGGCAAGACCTATGGTGAAACCTTGCAGGGTCGTGGTCAGCAGCATCGAAAATTCCGTTCGAAATGATGAATGAACGGCACTATAGCGAGTCCGGCTCCTTCTTAGAAATTCATTGATTTACTGGTTCATTCATTTTGCTAATGATGAAGCGCTTCTATTAAATCCCGTGTCAATTACCGGATCTGACAATTGTGACCCTCAGACAGCAGCAGGAGAATCTGTGGTATCTGAGACTCGGACTACTGAAGCACTCTGGGGAAATTGGTGACCACCACCTGCTCCAGATTGGGCAGCAGCAAGCCGGTTCCCACCCCTTTGGCAATGGCCTGGTAGCGGTTCATGGAGCCGGTTTTGCGGGTGACCTGATTGAGATGGTAATTCACTGTGCGCTCCGTGATGCCGAGAATGCAGGCAATCTCGCTGGAGGTCTTTCCTTCACTGGCCCAGAACAGGCACTCTGTTTCGCGCTCGGTCAGGGGCTCTTTGCCCACACTGTCCATCATGCTGAAACGCACCACCCGGATCGCGGCATCGAAGATGTAGTTGGACATCCATGAGAGGATGGGCGACGACTCCAACAGCAGATCGCTCGAGGCGCGTTCCGAGGTAATGAAGGAGAGAATACCGTTCTCCCCGGCGGCACCGTGCAAGGGGAAGGAGATGCCGTTGCGCAGCCCGAACTCGGCTGCCAGCCCCATCACATCCATGCTTCCCTCTTGCAGAAAGCTTGCTCGCTCATCGAGGCGATTCCAGTAGATGGGCAAGGTCTGCTTGCGCGCCAGCTGGATCACCGGATCACATGCCAGCATGTTGTTTTCGGTATAGGCCTGCACCCAGGAGTCAGGGCAGTGATTGAACAGCACCACCTTGGGTCTTTGCATCGACATCGGCAGGATCAGCGCGAAGCGGTAGTAGTCGTAGCCCATCCCGAGCGTGAAGTGACCGATCAGCTCGGCCAGACGGTTGCCATCCGTCACCGAAGTGAAATGTTCGAGATACTCAAGCAGTTGGTCTCTTTTCATATGAAAGCCCCCTTGGCCAGACATGTGATTATAACGGCGAATAGCAAGACAGAGGGCCCATAATGTTGGTTTTCAAAGGAAAATTGAGAGAGCATCCACGAAATGAGGTAGAGGATGAACTCTATCGCTTTCGAAATCGCGTCTTTTCCGACCGGCTCGGCTGGGATGTAGAGTCCCATCGGGGACTTGAGCGTGACAGTTTTGATACGCCAGACACCCATTGGGTGCTGATCGAGGATAAGCAAGGGCTATGCGGCTGTATTCGCCTGCTCAACTGTGCCGATGCCTATATGCTGCCCACCATCTTCCCCACCGCCCTTGCCGGTGAAAGTGCACCGCGTACCCCCGATGTCTGGGAACTGACCCGTCTTGCCATCGATGCCAGCCGTGCTCCGCGGATGGTCAATGGCGTCAGCGAGCTCACCTGCGTCATCTTTCGCGAAGTCTATGCCTTCGCCCATGCTCACGGGATCCGTGAGCTGGTCGCTGTCGTCAGCCTGCCGGTAGAGCGCATCTTCCGCCGCCTCGGCCTGCCCATCGAGCGCCTCGGCCATCGCCAGGCGGTGGATCTGGGGGCCGTGCGCGGGGTGGGGATCCGCTTCCATCTGGATGAACGCTTCGCCCACGCCGTTGGCAAACCTCTGCTGGGCCACTATCAAACCAGCCACTCTCTACTGCAGCAACCATCACCGGCGCTGGCAACGCAGCCATAAAAAATCCCGGGAAAACAGACCCGGGATAAACAGATCGCTATGAGCCCGCAGGCTAACCCATGGGTCAGCGGGCAGTATCCTCCCTCAACAACCTGATCACTACTGTCAGAAATCACAGCGTAACGGCCCTGTCACCACCCATTGTTGTCCCCTGCCGAGTGACGTAGAGTCAGCCCAGAAGCAACGCAAGGGAGGGAAGATGAAAGAGCTGGACTACAAACTGCTGCGGGCACTGGATGCGGTATTGCAGGAGCAGAACTTCGAGCGGGCCGCCAAATCACTGCACATGACCCAGTCCGCCATCTCCCAGCGGATCAAACTACTGGAGCAACAATTTGCCGAGCCGCTGCTCATCCGCAGCCAGCCGTTGCAGGCGACCCAGCTCGGCCAGAAGCTGCTGGCACACTATCGTCAGGTCCACCAGCTCGAGCTGGAACTGGCTGGTGAGCTGGCTCCCGCCACACCACAAGCCCCCATCCGGATCAGTATCGCCGTCAATGCCGACAGCCTGGCAACCTGGTTTTTGCCCGCCATCGCCCCCTTGCTGGAGCAGCATCCCATCGAACTCAACCTGCTGGTGGATGACGAATGCCGCACCCTCGACAAGGTACGCGAGGGTCAGGCCTTTGGTGCGGTCAGCTTGCATCCCCAGCCACTGGCCGGTTGCTGCGTCGATGATCTGGGCGAAATGAACTATCTGCTTACCGCCAGCCCCGCGTTCGTGGCGCGCCACTTTCCCCACGGTCTGACCCGGGAGGCGCTGGCCAAGGCTCCGGCAGTGGCCTTCGATCAACGCGACGACATGCATGTCAGCTTCATGGCGAAACACTTCGGGCTAGAGCCCGGCGGTTATCCCTGCCACACGGTTCACTCGTCCGAGGCCTTTGTCGCCATGGCCGAACAGGGCCTGGCCTATTGTCTCATCCCCGAGTTACAGATCAGAGGCCAGCTCGCTGGCGGGTCACTGCTCAACCTCAGTCCCAACCATGTTCTGACAGAACGCCTCTACTGGCACCGCTGGGTACTGGAAAAGGGGGTACACAAGCAGCTATCCCAACGTCTCATTGACCATGCCAGATCGCAGTTGAAACCACGCTGAGCAGGCCATTCACCTTGGCTTTGCAGGGCTAAAAACGTATAGTGCTGGGCGATCCTTCATCAGGTCTTCACCCAGGTTTTCACTTCAGGTTCCTCACTTATGTTCCAAGACAATCCGCTGCTGGCCCAGCTCAAGCAACAAATCCGCGAAAACATCCCCAAGAAAGAGGGTGTTATCCGCGCCTCCGATCGGGGCTTCGGCTTTCTGGAGGTCGATGAGAAGACCAGCTATTTCGTGCCGCCTCCCTACATGAAGAAGGTGATGCACGGTGACCGGGTGAGCGCCCTGATCCGCACCGAAAAAGAGAAGGAAGTGGCCGAGCCGGATGCCCTGCTGGAGCAGTCCGTCACCCGCTTCGTGGCCCGGGTCAAGATGTTCCGCGACCGCCTCAACGTGGTCGCCGACCACCCGCTGATCAAGGATGCCATCAAGGCCCGCGTCAAGAAGGGTCTGGACGAAAAAGAGTTCAAGGAAGGGGACTGGGTGGTCGCCACCCTCAAGCGCCATGCGCTGGTAGACGGCAACTTCTCTGCCGAGATCATCCAGAAGATCGCCGCACAGGAAGATCACAACGTGCCCTGGTGGGTGGTGCTGGCGCGCCACAACCTGGCCCAGGTCGAACCGGCTGATCTGCCAGAGTGGAAGGTCATCGAAGATGAGGAGCTGCCCCGTCGTGACCTGACCAAGGTGCCTTTCTTCACCATCGACGGTGCAAAAACCAAGGACATGGACGATGCGCTGGCCATCACCAAGCTGGATAACGGCTGGGAGCTGCTGGTCGCCATCGCCGACCCGACCGCCTATGTGGCCGAAGGGAGCGAGCTGGACAAGGAGGCCGCCCAGCGCGCCTTCACCGTCTACATGCCGGGCCGCAACGTACCGATGATCCCGCGTACCCTCTCCGACGAGCTCTGCTCCCTGAAGGAGGGTGAGGAGCGCAACACCCTGTGCGCCCGTCTGCTTATCGCCGAAGATGGTCTGCTGCTGGAGGAGACCGAGTTCTTCGCCGCCCGCATCTGCTCCCACGCCCGTCTCAACTATGACGACGTCTCCGACTGGGCTGAGCATGGCAAAGAGCTGGCCATCGACGCCGGCGTGCTGGCCCAGCTGCCGCTGATGAAGGCAATGACCGAAGCGCGCATCAAGTGGCGCACCGAGCATGCCCTAGTGTTCCCGGACAGACCCGACTACGACTTCGAGCTGGGCGAGAATGGCGAAGTGCTGGCTATCCACGTCGAGCCACGCCGCATCGCCAACCGCATGGTGGAAGAGTCGATGATCGCCGCCAACATCTGCGCCGGTCGCGTGCTGGGCAAGAGCGTCGGTTACGGCATCTTCAACGTTCACACCGGCTTTGACGAAGAGTCCCTCGACGGCGCCATCGACCTGCTGAAAAGCGCCGAAGCCCCGTTCGAGCGCGACGAGATCGCCAGCCTCTCCGGCTTCTGTGCCCTGCGCCGCTGGATCGATAACCTCGACACCCGCTGGCTGGATGGCAAGATCCGCCGTTTCCAGAGCTATGCGCTGATGTCCTCCGAGCCGGGCGCCCACTACGGCCTGGGTCTGGATGCCTACGCCACCTGGACCTCCCCGATCCGTAAATACGGCGACATGGTCAACCATCGTCTGCTCAAAGCGGTCATCGCCGGCAAGACCCCGGGCGAGCGCCCGAGCACCGAGCTCACCGAGCATCTGACCGCCTGCCGCCGTCTGCACCGCATGGTGGAGCGCGACATCGGCGACTGGCTCTATGTCCGCTACCTCAAGGCCGATGCTGGCACCGACAAGGTGTTCAACGCCGAGATCATCGACGTGATGCGTGCTGGCCTCAAGCTGCGTCTGCAGGAGAACGGCGCCGTGGTCTTCATGCCTGCCCGTCATATCCTCGACAACAAGGATCGGCTGGAGTGCAACTGGGACAACGGTCGCGTCTATCTGGACAAGACCGAGGTGGTCTACGAGCTCGGTCAGATCATTGAGGTCAAGCTGACCGAAGCGGTGGAAGAGACCCGCTCCCTCATTGCCAAGCCGGCGGTGGAGCTGGTGCCGGGTCCGGCACCGGAAGCCCCGTTGGCAGAGAGCACGTCAGCCGATAGCAGTGAAACGCCAGCGCAGCCAGCCTCCCAGGCTGAGTAAGCCACGCAGAGTCATCGAATCTGCCCGAGAGCCCGCCATCGTGCGGGCTCTTTTTTGCTCCACATCTGCCATGCACGCTGCTACAGGTGGCGCAACTACGCACAGTTTTCGCCATAATTGGCAATAAAAGCAGTGAATGTTTCCACACATAACCTGGAATGCAACCAATATGTGCGACACATCTCCTTTCTGACATATTAATCAAAGAGAAATATGTTTATACTCGCTTGGGTACAATCCAAGGGATACTGGTATGCAGGAATGGGACCCGGAACACTTCACCAACTTCGCTCAGTTATGCGAAGTGAGCCTCGCCACCATCCGTGAAAAGACCGATGCAGAACGCCTTTACCTCTGGCTGAGAGCTCCTGAAGCACAGCTCTACAGTTTTCAGCTGGATCAGGGCGTGATCGAACTGGATCTAGCCCAGCTAGAACAGCTAACACTACCCCACCACCTGATCGACAAGGCAATGGACAAGGGACAACTGGTGATCGAGCAGCTCCAGCCACCGCCAGATCCTGGCGAAAATGTGGAGCCCGCCCAGCCACAGCTACGCGCCTGTTTCCCTCTCAAACGTCACATGAAACTGGAAGGGGTCATCTATCTGGAGACCCGCCGCCGCATAGACCGCCTCTCCTCCCACCAGCGCCAGGGCATCCAGCTCCTTATTCACTATCTGACTGCCGAGCTCAGCAATCACCTGCTCTCCAGCCAGGTCAATCAGGAGCGGGACCAGCGGCTCCATACCCAGACCGATCTGGTACAGAGTCAGGCACTGCAGGGCTCCTTCCTCACCATGTTGCAGGCGCTGCACATGGTCAGCGTCACCCTCTCCCGCTGTCGCAGCGAGAACGATCTGCTGCGGGACGCCGTGCTGCTGGCCCGCAAGGAGCTGCAGTTCGATCGGGTCGCCATCTTCCTGATCGAACCCGATGGCAAAACCATGCGCGGCACCTGGGGCACCAGTGAAGAGGGAGAGCTGGTAGACGAACACGACTTTGTCAGTCCTATCCCGGATCACCCCACGGTGCAGGAGGCGCTCAAGCGCAAGGATTACGTGCTGGTGCTGGAAGATACCCCTCTCTACTACGAGAAACAGCAGGTGGGACAGGGCTGGAACGCCATGGTATCGCTCTGGGATGGCGCCATCCCCATCGGCTGGATCGCCGCCGACAACCTGCTGTGGCACCGCCCGCTCAAAGCCTATCAGAGCGAGATCTTCAAACAGTACGCCGCCATCCTGTCACAGTTGTTGATCCGCCAGCGCACTCAGGAGCAGCTGGAGCAGCTCAACCGCCAGCTGGAAGCCCGGGTCGCCGAACGCACGATACAACTGGCCGAAACCAATAGGGCGCTGGAAGAGGCCAATCACCGCCTCTCCCTGCTCTCGCTGGAAGATCCTCTGACTGGTATCGCCAACCGGCGCCAGTGGGACATCACCATGCAACGGGAGTGGGAGTGGGCACGGCGCACCCAGAATCCGCTGGCGGTATTGATGATCGATGTCGACGACTTCAAGGCCTATAACGATCACTTCGGTCATACCAAGGGGGATGAGTGCCTGCAGCAGGTAGCCCGCGTACTGCGGGAGGCCGAGCGACGCTCTACCAATCTGGTGGCTCGTTATGGCGGAGAAGAGTTCGTCATCCTGCTTTGCGCCCCACAACCCGGTGAAGCCGAGCAACTGGCCGAGAGGATCCATGCCGGACTGGCGCAATTAAAACTGCCCCATCCCGCCTCGCGGGTTGCTGATTTCATTACGGTTAGCATAGGCTTTAGCTATCTGGTCCCCTCCCTGGACGAGGCGTGGCAGAGTCTGACCGAACAGGCCGATCAGGCGCTCTACCACGCCAAGTCTCAAGGACGGGCACGCACTCTGGCCTATCGGTGATCCCATGCTGTTGCGTCGCTACCCCATCTTCAATCGTCGCCTGGCTCTGGTGGCCTACGGCATCGACTATCAGCTCAGCTCACCGGCCGAATGGCCTTCACTGGCGCAACATTGCCGCCTGCTGGCACAAGGGCGCCAATATCTGGTGCCTTTCACCCACGAGCAGCTCGATGAACAGCGCCCCCTGCTGTTTGATCAGGATGCGATCCCGCTGGTAGAGGCTTCCAGCGAACGGCTGCCCGCCTCCTTTCCGGTGTTGGAACAATGGCGAGACAGTCGACGCCGGCTTGCTGTACATGGGGTCAGTCGTGAGCCACGCTGGCTCGGTGCCAGCCGTCTGCTGGTATTCTGGATGGGGGAAGAGGGGATCTGCCAGCCCACCGAACACAAGCGGATGGCCCTCGATATCGAAACCTGGGAAGATTTTCTCCCGCTGCGAGAGGCCGGAGTCGACTTCTTTGCCGGTGGTTTTCTCGCCCGCCCCGAGCTGGTCAATCAACGTGCCACCCAGCCCGACATGGCACTTGTGCAGCAGATCCTTCAACTTATCTGCCACGAGGAGTTCTCCTTTGCCCAGGTGGCTCGCCTGCTGGAGCAGGATGCCTTGCTCCCGGGCCAGCTACTCACCTATGTCAACGCGCCCGGCTTCGATCATGCAGCCCCCATCACCTCGGTTTCCCGCGCCCTCTCCTATCTGGGAGAGCAGGAGATCCGCAAGTTTGTGCTGATCAACGGCCTGGCCCGGGTGAGCCAGCATATGCCGGAGGCCTCTACCCGAATGGCCATCGCTCGCGGCCGCTTCTGCGAACTTATCGCCCTCACCGCCCTCGACAAACGCGAAGCAAGCTGGGCTTTTCTGGTAGGGCTGGTACTCGATGGTTCCCTGCTATCAGAGTCGCTGAAGGCCCACCTGCCCAACAACGTAAAGCGAGCCATCGAGCGGCACGAAGGGCCGCTGTTCCACCTGTTCCAGCTGGTCAGGACCTATGAACAGGGCAACTGGGCTCTGCTGGAGCAGCTGGCACCGAAATACCAGCTCGACCCGACCAGGCTCACCCCCGTCTATTTTCAGGCGCAAATGTGGGGGCAAGCGTTTCTCACCAGCTAGGTGATGGCAGGCCGGGGAGGCTCTGGCTAGAATGGGCTCCCTTTTTTCAGAGACTGACCCGCACCATGACACTTTCCGGATTCCAAGGCCTGATCTTTGACCTGGATGGCACCCTGGTCGACTCCATGCCGCTGCATCTCGCCGCCTGGGAACACACCGCCCGTGAATTTGGTTTTCGCTTCGATGCCGACTGGTTCTATGAACTGGGCGGTATGCCGAGCCGCAAGATCGCCCTGCTGGTGACACAGGAGCAGCAGATCCCCCTCGACCCGCTCGAAGTGAACCGCTGCAAGACTGCCCACTATGTGGCCAACCTGCACAAGGCGACCGTGTTTCCCGCCATGCAGACACTGGTCGAACGCTATCAAGGTGTCATTCCGATGGGGATCGGTACAGGTTCTCCTCGCATCAACGCCGAAGCGGTGCTGCGCAATACCGGGCTGGATCGCTACTTTAAGGTGGTGGTCACGGCCGACGATGTGGAGCTACACAAGCCCAATCCGGACACCTTCCTGCTGGTCGCCAGCAAGCTGGGGGTCGAGCCATCAGGCTGTCTGGTGTTTGAAGATACCGGTATCGGGGTACAGGCCGGAGAAGCAGCGGGTATGCAGACCTGCATGGTCAAAGCAGGTAAACCGATCGGCATAGCGATGTAGTGCAGAAGAATATCGCCCAACAAGGGGCGATAACCGGAGCTGGATCTCATACGGGACAGGGTTGAGAATGAGAGCCAGCTCCGTCAGTCGCTGACGCTGGACGCGTCGGCGCAGAGGGTCGGAAAGAACGATTACTCGTTGTTGCCACCGCCCTGATTGTCATCATAGCGGCCCGGCGCACCATGGGGGCGCGGCGCCATAGAGACACGTGGCTTGCGGGCACGCTGGATGTTCACTTGCGGACGGCCGGTGTGCATGGCGATGGTAGAGATCTTGGCTTTGTAGACCAGTTGCTGGTTGCCGTGTGCATCGGTCAACAGCACACTGTACTGATCAAAACCGCTGATAGTGCCTTCCAGCTTGATGCCGCTCACCAGAAAAATGGCGACCTGACTGCGGTTCTTGCGCAACCAGTTGAGGGCAGAATCTTGCCCATTCCCGAGGGAGAAGGCTTGCTCAATCGTGGAGTAGCTTGGGGATTCAGTTGTCATAAATTATTGTCCCGCGGAAAAAAGTGGCGTTTGATTGTGCTAAATGGGCACAGCCTTGTCAAAGTCATTCTCACTCCCGCCAATAATCACGCCACCGCAGGACTGGTCGCAGACCGGGACAACTGCGATAATCGCCGCTTCCGGTTCTCTTGCGAGCCAAATCTGGGGTTTTATCTTGCATTCGGCTTCACACCAACACCACGCCAGCTATGTTCATGATGCCACCGCCTGCGAAGAGTGTGATCTGCTGATCCCGGCCACGCCGCTCGAGGTGGGACAGGCAAGCAGTTGTCCTCGCTGTGGTCACACCCTGAGCCGTCATCTGCCGCAGCAGGAGTTGCGTCCCATCTCCTACGGGTTTGCGGCGCTCATCATGTTCGTACTCTCCAACTCCTTTACCTTCATGTCCTTCTCGGCAAAGGGGATAGGCCAGGAGATGACCTTTATCCAGTGCATCTCGACCCTAGTAGACGAGGGCTACCTGTTTCTCGGCGCCGTACTCAGTATCACCCTGATCGGCCTACCGCTGGTCTACATGGGCTCCATCATGCTGGTGCTGTGGCGTATCGACAAGGATTTGCACAACAATGCCCTGCGCTCTCTCGGCCGCCTGCTCTGCCGGATCAAACCCTGGCTGATGGTGGATGTCTTTCTGGTGGGGGTACTTATCTCGCTGGTCAAACTGATGGGGATGGCCGACATCCATATGGGCTTGTCGTTCTGGGCCTTCGTCGGCTACACGGTGCTGCTCATCAAGATGATCTCCTCGCTTGATCAGATGTGGCTCTGGCAGCGGCTGTTCGGTCCCACCGAGCCACGGGAGATAGACCCCGAAGCCGGGGCGCTGGAATCCGGTCTGGTGGGCTGCCATATTTGCGGCGCCCTGAGCGAGGCTGGCACCCACAGCTGTTCCCGCTGCGGTAGTCACCTGCACGCCCGCAAGCCGGGCGGCCTGAACCGTACCTGGGCGCTGCTGTTCACCTCCGCCATTCTCTACATTCCGGCCAACGTCTATCCCATCATGGATACGGTGTTTCTCGGTGATGACAGCCCCTCCACCATCCTCGGCGGCGTAGTGCTGCTCTGGGCCATGGGATCCTATCCCATCGCAGCAGTGATCTTTTTCGCCAGCGTGGTAGTGCCGCTGGTAAAAATCGTGGCGCTGTTCTGGCTCTGCTACATGGTACAACGCGGCCATGCCGAGTCGCCGCTCGGTAAACTCAAACTCTATCGCATGACCGAATTTGTCGGACGCTGGTCGATGATCGATGTCTTCGTGGTGGCCATCCTTGCGGGCCTGATCCGGCTCGACAACCTGATGACCATCTACCCCGGCCCTGCGGCCGTCGCATTTGCTGGTGTCGTGCTGATCACCATGGTTGCCGCCATGAGCTTCGACTCGCGCCTGATCTGGGATTTACAACAAGGAGAACGCGAACGTGAGTGAGCGTAAAACAAGGTGGAAACCGGGCTCTGACTTTCTGAGCTCCGCCGCCGCAATCTGGATGGTGCCGCTGCTGGCGCTCTTCATCGGTCTCTGGATGCTGTTCCAGCACTGGTATTCGCAAGGCCCCAGCTTCACCCTCACGGTCGCCACCGCCGAGGGCATAGTCGCAGGCAAGACGGTGATCCGTTCACGCGAGGTGGATGTCGGCCGCATCGAGGCCGTCGAGCTGAGCGATGACTACAGCCATGCAGTGCTGAAAGGACGGCTGACTAATGCGGCCTCCGGCATGCTGCGCGATGACAGCCAGTTCTGGGTAGTCAAGCCCAGAGTGGGCCGTGAAGGGGTCTCCGGCCTCAGCACGTTGCTCTCAGGCGCTTATATCGAGCTTGCCCCGGGCAAGAAAGGTCGGGCGCGGGACGAATACGTCATGCTGGACAAACCGCCCCTCGCCTCGCTGGATGCCAAAGGGCTACGGCTCTCCCTCACCAGCCGCGACGCCCGAGCTCTCGGGGAAGGCTCTCCCATCAACTATCAGGGCTTTACTATAGGTCAGGTGGAAGAGGCGAAGTTCCTGCCCGAGAAGAGCGAGATGCAGTATCAGATCTTCATCAACGCCCCTTACGACATTCTGGTGAGCAGCAACTCCCGCTTCTGGCTGACCCCGGGCTTCGAGGTCTCCATGAGCAGCGAGGGGATGAAAGTGAAGATGGACTCGCTGGAAAGCCTGGTCGACGGCGGTATCACCATGGGCCTGCCTGCCGGCTGGTCTCCGGGTGAGCCGGTCAAGCAGCACGACGAGTTTACCCTGTTCCAGGATGAGGCTAGCGTACTGGCCGGTAGCCTGGATCAGTTCATCGACTACGTCTTCCTGTTCGACGACAACGTGGCGGGCCTTCACCCGGGCGCGGCGGTGCAGTACCGCGGTATACGGGTCGGCACCGTCATCTCGGCCCCCTACATGGTCGAGGAGAAAGGGGTTCGCATCTTCCAGAACCGACAGATCCCGGTGCTGGCCCGCATCGAAGTGCAGCGTCTCTCCCACCGCTATGCCAAGGCGGAGAAGGATCAGTGGCGCGCCCTATTCAGCAAGCAGTTCAAGGAGGGATTGCGTGCCAGCCTCAAGACCTCGAGTCTGCTGACCGGTGGCAAGATCATCGATCTCAACTTCTACCCAACAGCTCCCCGCTTTGATCAGGTCAAGCTGGCCGGTTATCAGGTCTTTCCCACCGTGCAGGGTGGGCTGGATCAGATCGAGCGCAAGGTGAACCTCATCCTCGACAAGTTTGTCGACATGGACATGGCGACTACCCTGACCAAGGTCAACAGCTCCCTCTCCACCCTGGATGGCACCCTGAAAAACATCAGCGCCCTCAGTGCCAATTTGGACAAGCTGACCGGCAAGGAGGCGACCCAGCAATTGCCAGCCTCGCTGAACGAGAGCCTCAAACAGTTGCAGGAGACCCTGCAGGCCTATGACGCCCAGTCGCAGACCAATCAGGATCTGCGTCAGTCGGTGCAGACTCTCAATCAGTTGATGCGCGAACTGCAGCCGCTGGTGCACTCCCTCAACGAGCAGCCCAGCTCGCTGATCTTCGATCGCGCGCATCCATCAGACCCTGAGCCCAAGCGAGGCAAACAATGAAAAAAGAGATCCTGACGCTGGCTCTGCTGGGCCTGCTGGCGGGTTGCAGCAGCCAGCCAAGCCTGCACTACTACTCGCTCGATGCCGACAGTCAGCAACCCGTGACGGCCCCGGCCCAACCGCAGCACCAGCTGGTGCTGCGCCCGGTGGCGCTGGCCAGCCAGCTCGACCGGATCAGTCTGGTCTATCAGCTGGAAGGGCAAGAGCTGCACTTCACCGAGTACCATCGCTGGGCCGGTGCGCTGGACGATCAGCTCAACCAGCTCACCCTCAATGGCCTCTCCAGCCGCCTGCCGGGCTGGGTGGTGCGGCAGGATGGCGCCCGCAAGGGGCCGGTGCTGACCATTCTGGTGGAGCGCTTTCAGGGCCGTCATGACGGCAGCGCCGTACTGAGCGGCCGCTGGCGCCTGCTGGCGGAAGATGGCACCGTGTTGCGCGATGCCCCCTTCCGTCAGGAGCGGGGGCTGCCAGCCGATGGCTACAACGCACTGGTGAACGAACTGGGTCAGGGCTGGCAACAGCTGCTCGACCAGATCGCCGCCGAGGTGCGCCAGAGCGCCAGCTAATCGCCCATCCGCCGATTGCAGAGATAAAAAAACGACGCCAGCTGGCGTCGTTTTTTATGGGCAAGAGTCGGGGGCGACTTATGCCTTGGCAGGCAGGCTCAGGCGGGCAACCGCTTCCACATGCATGGAGTGCGGGAACATATCGACCGGCTGCACCTCGTCCAGCACGAAGCCCTGCTTGACCAGCCAGGCAAGATCGCGGGCCAGGGTCTGCGGGTTGCAGGAGACATAGACCAGACGACGGGGCGCCATAGCGACCAGGGTCTGCAATACGGCCTTGTCACAGCCTTTGCGGGGCGGATCCATTACCACCACGTCAGCGGTCACGCCCTGAGCGTGCAGCTCGGGCATCAGCTGCTCGGCCTTGCCGACGTGGAATTCGGTGTGCTCGATGCCGTTGAGGGCAGCGTTGCGGCGGGCATCGCTGATGGCGCTCTCCACCGACTCGATCCCGACGACCTTGGCGGCCTTGCCAGCCAGGAACAGGGAGATGGTGCCGATACCGCAATAGATGTCGAACACCGTCTCGTTACCGGTCAGCTCGGCATACTCGAGGGCGCTGGAGTAGAGCACATCGGTCTGGGTCGGGTTGTTCTGGAAGAAGGATAGCGGCGAGATCTCGAACTCGAGTTCGTGGATCTTGTCGCGGATCACCCCTTCGCCGAGCAGCACCCGGTTGGTGGCGCCCAGAATGCGGTTGGTGCGCTCATCGTTGATGTTCTGCACCAGGGTAGTGACCGGCAGATCGCTCAGGGCTGCCAGCAGCTCGGCTTCGAACGGCAGCTCCTCGCCCAGGGTCACCAGCACCACCATCAGCTCGCCGCTCTTGAAGCCCTTGCGGGTCATCAGGTTGCGCATACAGCCTCTGTGGTTCACTTCGTCATAGGCGGCGATGTCATGCGCGCGCATCCAGTTGCGCACCCGGGCGTTCAGCTCCACATGCAGCGGATCCTGCACCGCACAGTCATCGGCGGTGATGAGATCGTGGGAATGCTTGCGATAAAAACCGATCTCGGCACCGGCGTCACAGCCACGCACCGCATATTGCGCCTTGTTGCGATAGGCGAACGGGCTCTCCATGCCAAGGATATCCTTGACCGGGGTGTCACCCAGCCCGACCTGTTCCAGTGCGCTCTGCACCAGTGCCTGCTTGAGCTTGAGCTGGGCCGGATAGGCCAGCGGGCGCACCTGACAGCCACCGCACTCGGTGTTGGGGCAGAAATCGGCAACCCGATCGGCGGAGGGCTGGAGCAGCTCGGCAACCTTGCCGTGCAGATAGTTCGGCTTGACCTCGGTCAGCTCCACCAGCGCCTGCTCACCGGGCAGCAGACCTTCGACAAACAGGGGGCGATCGAACAGGCGTCCTTTGCCATCTCCTTTGTCGGTCAGTTCCAGGATCTCGATCTGGTGTTGATGTCCCACTAACGGCATGAGCGGCTCCAAAAGTACTAAAAATGGGGGGTGATGAACGCGGCAAAGCCATGCCCATCGAGAAAAGGTGGCAGAGTTTAGCGGAGATCCGGCCAAATTGCAGGCATAAAAAGCCTGCTTGTTGCAATGGTCATTGCCCTGACCATCTGCCGGGCGTGGCCACCTTTCGGGTTGCGGCAAATTTAGCCCTTGGGCCATAACGCCCAGCCTGTTAAAATTCCGCCCTTGAAATTATCCTGGGCCCCGCGCCCGTTCTAGCTAAGGTCTACCGCGATGCGTACCAGCCAATATCTGCTTTCCACTCTCAAGGAAACCCCCTCCGACGCTGAAGTTGTCAGCCACCAGCTGATGCTGCGCGCCGGGATGATCCGTAAACTGGCCTCCGGCATGTATGCCTGGTTGCCAACCGGTCTGCGGGTACTGAAGAAAATCGAGAACATTGTTCGCGAAGAGATGAACAATGCTGGTGCCGTCGAAGTCTCCATGCCGGTGGTACAACCCGCCGAGCTGTGGCAGGAGTCCGGCCGCTGGGATGACTACGGTCCCGAGCTGTGCCGTCTGACCGACCGCCACAACCGCCCCTTCGTACTGGGCCCGACCCACGAAGAGGTGATCACTGCGCTGGTGCGTTACGAAGTGAACAGCTACAAACAGCTGCCGCTCAACCTCTACCAGATCCAGACCAAATTCCGCGACGAAGTGCGCCCCCGTTTCGGCGTGATGCGTGGCCGCGAATTCCTGATGAAGGATGCCTACTCCTTCCACATCGACAAGGAATCTCTGGTAGATACCTACGAGAAGATGCACGCTGCCTACTGCAAGGCGTTCACCCGCATGGGTCTGAACTTCCGTCCAGTGCAGGCGGATACCGGCTCCATCGGTGGTACCGGTTCCCACGAATTCCAGGTGCTGGCAGAGAGCGGTGAAGACTTGATCGCCTTCTCCGACAGCTCCGATTACGCCGCCAACATCGAGATGGCCGAAGCACTGGCGCCGGCTGGTGAGCGCGCTGCTGCCACCGCAGCACTGACCAAGGTTGCCACCCCGAACGTCCACACCATCGACGAAGTAGCCGCTTTCCTGAACGTGGCACCGACCGCCATTGCCAAGACCCTGCTGGTACTGGCAGAGGAAGATGAGCACGGCAAGCAGGCCGTCATCGCGCTGGTACTGCGTGGCGACCACGAGCTGAACGAAATCAAGGCCGAGAAACTGGCTGGCGTGGCCAACCCGCTGACCTTCGCCAACGACGAGCAGATCAAAGCTGCCGCCGGTTGCGATGCAGGTTCCATCGGCCCAGTCGGCTTTGCCGGTCGCATCATCGTCGATCGCAGCGCTGCCCATCTGGCGGACTTCGTCTGCGGCGCCAACGAGACCGGCTTCCACCTGACCGGCGCCAACTGGGATCGCGACATCGCTTCTTACGAAGTTGCCGACCTGCGCAACGTAGTAGAAGGCGACCCGAGCCCGTGCGGCCAGGGCAAGCTGCTGCTCAAGCGCGGTATCGAAGTGGGCCACATCTTCCAGCTGGGCACCAAGTACTCCGAAGCGATGAAGGCGAGCGTGCTGAACGAAGCTGGCAAGTCCGTCACCATGGAGATGGGTTGCTACGGTATCGGGGTTTCCCGTCTGGTGGCTGCGGCCATCGAGCAGAACAACGACCAGTACGGCATCATCTGGCCGGACGCCATCGCCCCGTTCGAAGTGGCCATCGTGCCAATGAACATGCACAAATCCGAGCGCGTGGCCGAGCAGGCACAGCAGTTCTACGCCGAGCTGAAAGCGGCCGGTGTGGACGTGCTGTTCGACGACCGTAAAGAGCGCCCGGGCGTGATGTTCGCCGACATGGAGCTGCTGGGCATCCCGCACGCCATCGTTATCGGCGATCGCGGTCTGGACAACGGCGTGGTGGAGTACAAGTGCCGCCGTACCGGCGAGAAGCAGGAAGTGGCCATCAACGACATCATCGCCATGCTCAAGGCCAAGCTGGGCCGTTAATTCTGCTCCCTTACCTGAATAAAAAGCGCGCCATTTGGCGCGCTTTTTGTTTCTGTGTGCTCTGACGACAACAACCGGATGACGGAGATCCGCCTCAGGGATTACGACCAATAAAGAGATCGGTCACGTGGCAGCTGCTTCTGGCTTCCAGTGCGTCGAGCATATAGGCCGCCGCATCTTCAGGAGTCATGAAACCACTCGGGTCAACATGATCCGAGTTATCCCAGAATTCGCTGCGGATCCCGCTCGGGTAGAGGTTGACCAGCCGCAGCGGTGAGCCTTTCAGCTCGGCGCGCAACGACTCCAGAAAGCCGCGCATCCCCCATTTGGAGGCGCAGTAGAGGCTCTCGTTGGCTTTGCCTACCTGAGCGGCGGAGGAGAGCACATTGGCCAGTACTCCGCCTTTCTCACCGATAAGCCGCACCGTCTGCTGGGCCACCAGAATGGTGGAGATGAGGTTGCTCTCCACCACCCGGCGGATCTGCTCGGCGGTGTAAACACCGACCGGGCCAAACTCGCCCACCCCGGCGCAGTGGATCACCATGTCGGGCAGGCCGCCCCACTCCACCGCCGCGGCGAAGGCGACATCGACCTCTTCATGGTGCGCCAGATCGGCTGCGATGCCGATCACCGCGCTGCCGAGCAGTTGTTCCTGCTCCTGCAGTCGCTGATAACGGCGCCCCATCATGGAGACCTGATGACCCCGCTCAACCAGTCCGATGGTCAGCGCCCGGCCGAGACCAGAACCGGCACCTGTCACTATGATGTGGCCCATTATCGCTCCTCGTCGTCAGTCGACGGTCAGATTAGAAAGTGAATTCATCGCCCATGAACCATCCATCGACAGAATGCTCTGATAGATGTTGGCGAAGAATATCACCCCCGTTGTCAGACAACGTCAGATTAGAAAGTGAATTCGCCACCCATGAACCAGCCATCGACAGACTGGTTGATATTGGCGAAGTCGACCTTGGCTTCACGCCAGCCGGCACGCAGCTTGATCGGCATGGAGGAGAACTTGTAGGAACCACCCAGACGGTAGTCATAGTTGTCCGCATCGTGAGTGCGCAGATCGCCGAAGAAGGCGATGCCGGTGCCCGGGATCTTCACTTCGCTGCCGGCATAGGCCATCAGGGTATCTTCGTCATAACCCTTGCGACCGAAGTAGACCTGCTCGCCATCGTAGTGACGACCGGTCATACCCAGATCGATCTTGAACAGATCGTTGTTGAACAGACGGTAGTAGAGGCTCAGATCGTAGGCGGTCAGATCGTTTTTGAAGTTGCCGCCGGAGGTGCTGAAATCGGAGACTTCAAACTTGGCGTTCGGCAGGAAGATTATACCGTGTTCCAGTTGCAGATAGCCGTTCCAGTTGTAGCTGTCGTCATAGCTGCCATCAGCACTGGTGCCATAAGCCTGACCACTGCCCTTGGCGGCCCATACGTCGGCACCGGCGGCAAAACGCCAGTCGTCAGCGGCCATGGCACTCTGGCTGCACAGAGCCAGCACAAAACCGGCAATCAGCGTCTTTTTCATTACGTCACTTCCTCTTGCATACATGGAAAAGAGCACTATTTTACTCGGTGCAGCCAAAATACCCAGCGTCAATCCTGAACAAACGACGACAAATGTCAGTGCTTCATATGCTTCATCTCTGCCATCGGCTCAATCGGCTTCACCGGCAGTGACAGCTCCAGCTTCTGACCATCGTCCATGGTGAGGGTGAGCGGGAAAGGGGTCTGCTCGGAGAGCGTGCCCACCTCGAACAACATGATGTGCAGGCTGCCCGGTTTCAGCACCGCCTCGCCCTTGGCCGGGATCTCGATATTCTCGACCTGACGCATCTTCATCACACCATTTTCGTGCAGGTGGGTGTGCAGCTCGGCACGCCCCGCCGCCGCAGAGGCCGCCGCCACCAGCTTGACCGGCTGGTCGGCGTCATTCTTGAGCACCATAAAGGCGGCAGTGTTGGGGGAGCCCGGCGGCAACAGGCGCACATAACCGTCGACGGCCTCGACCTTGGCCAGTGCAGGCGCAGCTATCCCCAGAACCAGCAGAGAATAAAACGCACGTTTAAACATGGTTGAAATCCTTTTATGATGTTGTTAAACGGCGCTAAGGTTACCCCAACAGCAACCTTTTTTGCACCTTTCAATAACAAGGATTTAGACATGCCCCCCATTCTCATTGCCGAGCAGCAGGATGGCTTGCTCACCCTGACCCTCAACCGCCCCGACAAGCGCAACGCTCTCAATACCGAGCTCTATAAGCAACTGGTGGCAGCGCTGCGAGAGGCGGCAGCCGATGAGGAGGTGCATGTCCTGCTGTTGCAGGGGCAGCAGGATTGCTTTACCGCGGGCAATGATCTGGCCGATTTCATGGGCAAGAGCTCGCTGGAGCCCGACGACCCCATCCTGCAGTTCCTCCACACCCTGGCCGACTTCCCCAAACCCGTGATCGCCGCTGTTGGCGGTCCGGCGGTGGGGATTGGCACCACCATCCTGCTGCACTGCGATCTGGTCTATCTAGGGGATAACGCCCGCTTGCAGCTCCCCTTTGTCGAGCTGGGACTGGTGCCGGAGTTTGCCTCCAGCCTGCTGCTGCCACGTCTGGTGGGACACCTCAAGGCGGCAGAGCTGTTGCTGCTGGCCGAGGCGATGGATGCCGAGGAGGCGCTGCAACTCGGGCTCGCCAACAAGGTGGTGGCGGCCGATGGATTGCTCTCCTTTGCCCGCGAGCAGGGGCTGAAGCTGGCGGCCAAGCCGCCCAGAGCGCTGCAAAAGAGCAAGGCGCTGCTGAAACAGGAGCTCAAACAGGCGGTGCACTTTGTCATCGATCTGGAGGCGCGCGCCTTCGCCCAGGCACTGCAAGGGGAAGAGGCGCAGCAGCGGATCGCCCAGAAACTCAAACGGCGGGGCTGAGCCGCGCCCACATCCGTTCAGTTGAGGCGAAAACGGCCGATCAGCTCGCAGCCCTGCACCTTGTCCTGCAACTGGATCAGCCGGGCAATTTCCGGATTGGGGTGACGCTTGAGAAACGCGAGCAGGGCTCCTCGACAGCAACCCAACTCGCTGATCAGCGCCTCGCACTCCCGGTTGGGGCATTGTGGCACCAGCGCAGTGACCAGCTCGGAGGCGAGTTTCAGGTAGCGCAGCTCGTAAGTCGGCTCATCCATCGCCCGCCAGAAGTCGGCCAGCCGGTGACAGGTGGCGACTCGCATGGTGGCCAGTTCGGTCAACTCGACCTGGGTCATCTCGTAAACATCCCCCAGCGCCTGCTGATAAAAGCAGATCGCCGCCCCCAGCGAACCGGCCTGCCAGGCACGCTCCGCCTCCAGCATGTATCGTTGCCAACTTTGCGGTGTCATTTCGCTCTCCCGAATCCGTTATGGTGGGAGTGTTATCATGGCTAATTGAGAATAAATATCAACCAGAGGGTTAGTGCAGGATCTCTGCGCAACCTTGGCAAACCCGGCGCCCGACCTTATGATCGCGCCCTTCCCTCTTCTTTGGAGCACACCAGAATGCGACCACGCCTCCCGCTGATGCTGGGTTGCTCCCTGCTCTGCGTGCCCCGCATGCTGGTCTGGATCTATTAGCTGCGCTCACGCGAACGCAACCCACCGATCCATTCAGCAAAGGAGTACCAACATGAACCCCTGCCAACACTGGTCGCAGGTCGAATACCTGCACCTGACGGTGACCAACCCCAATATCTGCCTAAAGGGGCAGCACAGCTACTACTCGGGCACCTGGGATGGCCCCTTCGAAGAGGTGGCAGTGCGCTACCTCCATGGCGATCCCTTCAGCCGCAGCCCGGAAACCGGCTGGGAGCCGCTCTGGCATATCGACCGTCTCCATATCGGCGACTATGTGCAGATTGCCGCCGGGGTAAAGATCATCATGGGTGGCAACCACACCCACAACACGGCCTTCATCAGCACCTATCCGTTCGCCGATCTGGCGGCGCTCCAGCGCAGCTACCGCCCCGCAGGCGATACCCGCATCGGTAACGATGTCTGGATCGGCATGGAGGCGATGATCATGCCCGGCGTCACCATCGGCGACGGTGCCATCATCGCCGCCCGCTCGCTGGTCAATCAGGATGTGCCGCCCTATGCCATGGTGGCGGGCACCCCGGCCAGGGTGGTGCGAATGCGCTTTGGCGAGGAGGAGATTGCCCGGCTACAGGCCCTCGCCTGGTGGGATTGGCCGGATCAACAGGTCAACGATCTGCTACCGCTGATCCAGCAAGGCGAAGTCGCCCTGCTTGAGCAGGCGGCTGCCCGCTGGGCGGAGCGCCATGAGTGACCACCGCTAACCAGTAGCTGACAGCAGAAGGGCGACCCTGGGGTCGCCCTCTTTTATCTCCGGCATGCTCTGGATGCCGTCATCGCACATCCACTCATTGCGCGCTTTTGGACTGGTTGAGGCTGCACTGCTTGCCGGGATAACCGGGTAGATCCTTGGCATCGCTGCCGCAGGCGAGCCGTTTGGCCTGTTGCAGGCGGGCCGCCAGATTGGCGCTGTCCACCGGCATCCACTGCATCTGCTTGCCGAGCCAGCTGGCCCAGGCAAACTCGACGAAATAGACCTGTTTATCCTTGCGAAAGTAACCCGCGTTCTGCAGCAGTCCGGCGAGGGTGCGATAGGGGTAATCAGGCAGCTTGTCGATGCTGGTCGGCAACTGCTCCGGGGTCAGCGGCTGCCCCTTCTCATCCTTGAGCCAGGCCCAGTGGTTGTTCTGCATCTGGCTCCAGAAGTTAGCCTTGTCCTGCAGGCGGCCAATCACCTTGACCCGGGCATCCTTGACGCCCTGCTGCCACAACGCCTTGGTGAGATGGTGCCTGTCCACCAGCCAGTAACTGCCATCCGGCGCAATCACCACGGGGATCTCTTTCTTTTTCATCAACTTGTCGAGCTGCTTTGCGCTCATGCCAGCCAATGTGGCCTGGGTCTCATCGACCTGGATCTGGCCGACGCCCCCCTGAGTCGGGTGCAAGGCATCGATGCCGATCTCGCACCAGTTGCCCACCGCCGTGTCGCTCTGGCACGGGGCCAACGCCCAGGCACCCTGGCTCAACACACAGGCCAGCACTAACCATGCTTTCATCGTTTGACACTCCTCACCACATTGAACTGCACAGACGCCGGGAACGCTCTTCTACCCCGATTGGGAGTGAGAGTCGAATGCTGGCGGTCAGACCAGCAAACGGGATATCATGATTTCCCATCTGTCGGCGATATTTTCTCGCCGAGTTTTCTCCCCGCTTCACACTATTTGAAGGATCCGACCCATGAAAGGATGGACCCCCTTGCTGGCCCTGCTGGGCTGTGCTGCTGTCCAGGCTGCCGATATTCCCGCCGGAACACAACTCGCCGCCGAGCAGATTGTCGTTCGCCACCTCAAGGATGAACCTGCAAGCCTGAGCCCACTCAAGCTGGTCGGCCTGCCGGAATTGCAGGTACTGCGGGATCTGTTCGAGGGGCTGCTGACCCAGGGGCCGGATGGCAAACCGGTTGCCGGGGTGGCGGCCAGCTGGGAGAACAAGGGCAACCAGTTCTTTACCTTCCATCTGCGCCCGGATGCGCGCTGGTCCAACGGCGATCCGGTCAAGGCCGGTGACTTCGTCTACGGCTGGCGCAAGCTGGTCGACCCGAAAGAGGCGGCCACCTTCGCCTGGTTCGCCCAGCTGGCCCGTTTCGACAAGGTGGACGAAATAGTCGCTGGAAAATTGCCTGCCAGCGAACTGGGGGTCAAGGCCCTTGATGACCACACCCTGAAGGTGACCCTCTCCCAACCGGTGCCCTACTTCCTGAACCTGCTGAGCCACCCCAGCCTGTCGCCGCTCCATCAGGCCAGCATCGAGCAGTACGGCAACCAGTGGACCCAACCCGGCAAACTGGTGGGCAACGGTGCCTTTGTGCTGAACAACCGGGTGGTCAACGAGAAGCTGGAGCTGACCCCCAACCCATATTACTGGGATCGGGCCCATACCGTATTGACCAAGGTGATCTTCATGCCGATCAATCAGGAGAGCGCGGCCACCAACCGCTATCTGGCGGGCGATCTGCATATCACCGAATCCTTCCCCAAGGAGCAGTACGACAAGCTGAAGCAGCAGATCCCGAATGAGGTCTACACCCCGGATCAGCTCGGCACCTACTACTACGCCTTCAATACCCGTCAGGCGCCACTGAACGATGTGCGGGTGCGCAAGGCACTCTCCTACACCATTGACCGCGCCCTGATCGCCGACAAGGTGCTCGGCACCGGCGAGAAACCGGCTTATCACTTCACTCCGGATGTGACCGCCAGCTTTACCCCGGCTGCCAACCTGCTCTCCACCAGCAGCCAGCCGGAGCTGGACAGCAAGGCCAAGGCCCTGCTCAAGGAGGCCGGTTACGGCCCGGACAAGCCGCTCAAGCTGACCCTGCTCTACAACACCGCGGAAATTCACAAGAAGATGGCACTGGCGATTGCCAGCATGTGGAAGCAGAAGCTGGGCGCCGAGGTCGAGCTCACCAATCAGGAGTGGAAAACCTATCTCGACAGTCGCCAGAGCGGTCAGTTCGAGGTGATCCGCTCCTCCTGGGTCGCCGACTACAACGACCCTTCTGCGTTCCTTGGCCTGTGGGGCTCCCGTCACAGCGGCAATATGGCAGGCTTTGCCAATGCCCGTTATGACCAGCTGCTGGCAGAGGCGGCCAGCACTCAGGATGCCGCCAGCCGCAGCAAGCTGTTTGGCGAGGCGGAAGCGATCCTGCTGGATCAAGCCCCCATTGCCCCCATCTACCAGTACACCAATGCCCGGCTCATCAAGCCATGGCTCAAGGGCTACCCCATCAACAACCCGGAAGATGTGGCCTACAGCCGCCAACTCTACCTCGTCAAACACTGACACCGGCCACAACGATGCGAGACCCTGCGGGGCCTCGCTATTGATACTGTTCACATCCCGATTTCCAGCCTAAAATGCCGCCCCTTCTGTTCAATTAATCTTCAATATCCAGTCAGACATGCGTTATTTGATACTGCTCTCGTTGTTGTGGACCCTGCCTGCCCAGGCCAACAGCGAATCCCAATGCCAGCAAGAGTTTGTCGGCTGGATGCTGCATCAGCAGCAACAGTTCAGCGATCGCAAGTCTGACAAGATGGAACGGCGCCGGGCCGAACGGGCCATCGAGTTGGCTCGTCAGGAGTACGACAAGCAGGCCAGCTTCTGCAAAACCATGCAGCTTGTGCATGAGTACAAAGATGATGATCCTCGCCTCGCCCCAAGAAAGGGTGAAGTTCACGATTTCACACCGGCCAGCTGACCCTCACTCCATCAATTCATTGTGTTGATTAATTGACCCAAGCCAAGTTCGGGGCACTGAAGAGCCTTAGAATGATTAACTGAGAACGACAATAAAAAATATATTTATCAGTTAGTTGGCTTTTCAGGAACGACACATGACCAGACTCCATCAGGAGGGGGAGATACACTTCCCCGACAACATTGCACTCATCTCGACCACGGATCCCGCCAGTCATATTACCTACGCCAACCAGCACTTCTGTGATGTGGCCGGGTATGATGCTGCCGAAATGGAAGGGGTACCCCACAATCTGGTGCGACACCCCGACATGCCCAAGGCGGCCTTCGCCGACATGTGGCAACGGCTGCGACAGGGCAAAAGCTGGATGGGGCTGGTCAAGAACCGCGCCAAAAGCGGTCAGTTCTATTGGGTAAACGCTTACGTCACCCCGATCCTCAATGCGCAGAAGGAGATCGTCGAGTTCCAGTCGGTGCGCACCAAACCCGCCGCCAGCGATGTGGCCTGGGCCGAGCAGCTCTATGGCCTGCTGCGCAGCGGCAAGGCGCTTCCCTGGCTGAGCCGCTTTCACTTTGAACCGGGTCAGCTGACCCTCTGGCTCTCCGCTTCTGCCTTGCTCACCACCCTTGCTACCTTTGCCACCGGCAACCTGTTATGGCTGCTGCCCACCGCCTTGTTGCTGTTGGCACAGGCAATCCACGGCTGGCGATTGCAGCAACGGCTGGCTCATCTGCTCACCCTTGCCGATCAAGACAAGGGAACCCGCCTCTGTCAGGTGCTCTACACCCGACGGCGCGACACTCTGGCGGCCGTCGAACTGGCCCTGCGGATGAAGCAGGCCGAACTCAAGGCCGTGGTCGGGCGCAGCGCCGACACCAACCAGCAGATCCTGCAGGCAGCCGAAGATGACCGGGGCAATATCCAGACCATTGATACTCATCTGCAGCAGCAGCGCGCCCACAGCGAGCAGCTGGCGACCGCCATCACCGAGCTGAGCCACTCAATTCGGGATGTGGCCCACAGTGCCCATGAGGCAAGCAATCTGGTCATAGAGGTACAGCAGGTCTCCGACGAGGGGCTGCAAGCATTGGCGACCACCCGATCTGCCGTCAACCAACTCCATCAGGAGCTGGATGCCAACCACGCCGTGCTGGCCCAGCTCACCAGCGACAGCCAGAAGATCAGCGGTATTCTGGAGGTGATCAGTCAAATCGCCGACCAGACCAACCTGCTCGCCCTCAATGCGGCCATCGAGGCCGCCCGGGCGGGTGAACAGGGGCGCGGTTTTGCCGTGGTGGCGGATGAAGTGAGGGCGCTGGCCCAGAAGACCCGTGCCTCGACCAGCGAGATCCACGAGATGATCCAGGCGCTGCAACAGACTACACGACAGCTGTCGGACGGGATGACACAAGGGGCGCAGACCTCGGTAAGCTGCCAACAGCACGCGGGCACCACCGCCGACGTGCTCACCCAGATAAACCAAATGTTGGGGCAGGTGACCCGCACCAGTGACGAGATCGCCCAGGCGGTGAGTCAGCAGGCCGATGTGACGGCGACCCTCGATGAAGGGGTGCACCAGATCCACCAACTTGCCAGCCACACCGCCGACAACAGCAGGCAGGCGCTAGATGGCATCACCCTGCTGGTAGAGCGGCTGCAGGATCTCTCGCGGCTGATCAACCAGTTCAGATATTGAAGCGACAGCGATCAAAAAAGCGCGTCAACTGACGCGCTTTTTTCGCTTTGCCTGACAGGAGAGTTATTCGCCCTGCTCGCTGGCGGCAAACTCCGGCACCTTGGCCATGGCATCCAGCACCACCTGAATATCCGCCCCCGGCTTGCAGGCGTTCTCACTCAGGTGACGGCGCCAGGCGCGGGCCCCCTGCATATTCTGGAACAATCCCAGCATGTGGCGAGTCATGTGAGAGAGATAGTTGCCCTTGGCCAGCTCCTGCTCGATATAGGGCAGCATCATCCGCACCACTTCATGGCGGCTCGGCACGGCGTTATTCTGGCCGAACACCAGATTATCCACCTGCGCCAGAATGTAGGGGTTCTGATAGGCTTCACGCCCCATCATGACACCGTCCACGTGTTGCAGGTGCTCCAGAGTCTGCTCCATGGAGGTGACACCGCCGTTGAGGGCGATGGTGAGATCCGGGTAATCCTGCTTGACCCGATAGACGCGAGGGTAATCGAGGGGCGGGATCTCGCGGTTCTCCTTGGGACTCAGGCCACTCAGCCATGCCTTGCGGGCATGGACGATGAAGGTGTCACAACCGGCATCGCGCACCTGCTCGATAAAGGCCTGCAGAAATTCGTAGGAGTCCTGATCGTCGATGCCGATACGGGTCTTCACCGTCACCGGAATATCGACCACATCGCGCATCGCCTTGACGCAGTCCGCCACCAGCGCCGGTTCACCCATCAGGCAGGCACCAAAGCGGCCGTTTTGCACCCGATCGGAGGGGCAGCCGACGTTGATGTTCACCTCGTCATAGCCGCGCTCCTCGGCCAACTTGGCACAGCGCGCCAGATCGGCCGGATTGCTGCCACCCAGCTGCAGGGAAATGGGGTGCTCCTGCTCGCTGTAACCCAGATAATCCCCCTTGCCGTGGATGATGGCGCCGGTGGTCACCATTTCGGTATAGAGCAAGGTCTGGCGGCTCATCAGTCGGTGAAAGTAACGGCAATGCCGATCAGTCCAGTCCAGCATGGGGGCGATGGAAAAACGCTGCGCCTGCATAAAAATCATCCGGGTTGGCTAAAGAAAGGGGCGGATTTTATCACAACGTGAAGCAGCCCCAGAAAATGAATTTTGTCGCCGCGCCATGCGAGGCCCTGTGATAGTATCCGGCTAATAGAAAGGGTATCTGCGCGATCATGAATCAAGACCAACTTTTACAACGAGCCGAGCGACTCTGTATACAGCGAGGGATCCGCTTCACCCCGACCCGGCGTCAGGTATTTCGCCTGCTGGCGGCACACGGCAACGCCATCAGCGCCTATGATTTGTTGGCCCAGTTGCAACAAACCGAAGCCAATGCCAAGCCGCCAACCGTCTATCGGGCACTCGATTTTTTGCTCGAACAGGGCTTTGCTCACAAGGTGGAATCTCTCAACGCGTTTATCTTCTGCTGCCACTTCGATCACGCTCACCCGATGCAGTTGCTGATCTGCGACGAGTGCGGGGATGTGGTCGAGCTTCACGATACGGCGATCGATAGCGCGTTTTCCGAGCAGGCCCACTTGCATGGTTTTACTATTACCAATAAGACGATAGAGGCACATGGCCAATGTGCCCGTTGTACGCCCACTGTAGGAAGTCATCATGAAGGCTGATTTTGTAAATCCGTTCCTGCTATCCCTGCTCAATGTGCTCTCGACCATGGCACAGCTGGAACTCAAACCGGGCAAACCGAAACGCAAGATGGATGAGCTGGCGCGCGGCGATGTCTCCGGCCTGATCGGCATGGTCGGCCCGCAGACCCGTGGCTCCCTCTCCATCAGCTTCGAGAAGGGGCTGGCGCTGGAGATCATGCGCCGTATGCTGGGGGAAGCGCCCGCCTCCATCAACGAAGAGGTGACCGACATGGTCGGTGAAATCACCAACATGGTGACCGGCGGTGCCAAGCGGATGCTGGGTGAGAAGGGCTACGAGTTTGACATGGCGACCCCCATCATCGTCTCAGGCCCCAACCACACCATCACCCACCGTGCCGATGGCACCAAGATCATGATGCCGTTCGAATCGGATTTCGGTCGCGCAACCATCGAAATCTGCTTCGAGTAACCCTATGTGGAAAGCATTGAAATGGATTTTCATCTGCTGGGCCCTGCTGTTGATCCTGTCGGACATTCAGATCAGCACCTCCCTCTACAAGTACGAAGATAACCGGGTGCTCATCAACTTCCCGCGCTGGGAGACCAAGCAGCCTTGGGGCACCTTCGAGTGGCATGCCGGACGGGTGGAAACCCACTGGTATGGTCTGGAGGGTAAACCCAAGCCGTCAGGCCCGCAAATCTGATCCGGTAACGGATCCGGCAGAAACAGAAGAGGCCAGCAGATGCTGGCCTCTTTGCTATCTCGTTGTTTCTGAATCAAGCCGCCTCGGCAGCCAGCTTCTCGGGCGGGCGAACCACCATCCCTACCACGCAAGCCAGCAGGGTCGGCATCAGCCAGGCAAGGCCATTGTCGAACAGCGGCAGGAAAGCAAACGCATCCATCTTCATACCGGCAGCTCGCAGCCCATCCAGACAGCCAAACAGAAAGGCGACCGCCAGCACGCCGCGAAACACCCGCCGTGGATGGGCAAACCACCCCTTGAGGAAGGTGAGCAGCACCAGCGCGATGGCGACCGGATAAATGGCCACCAGCACCGGGATGGAGAGGCCGATCAATTCGCTCAACCCCACATTGGCCACCAGTGCACAGAGCACCCCCAGCAGCATCACCCAGTTGCGATAGGCCCAACCTGTCAGGCCATGGAAGTAGTCAGCACCGGCACAGAGCAGGCCGACCGCACTGGTAAAACAGGCCAGGGTGATGATGGCAGCCAGAATAAACTGACCCGGTTGGCCAAACAGGCTCAGGACGTAGGCATTGACGATAGCGCCGCCATTGCTGATATCGCTCGCAACCCCACCGGCGCTGTTGCCCAGCTGAAAGAGCGAGACATACACCGCCGACAACCCGACCGCCGAGATCAAGCCCGCAATGGTCAGATATTTGAACTGGCTGCGATAATCCTCAATCCCCTTCTGGCGCAACAAACCGATGATCAGGGCACCAAACATCAGGGAGGCCAAGGTATCCATGGTGTTGTACCCCTCCAGCATTCCTTTGGTCAGGGCTGCATCTATGTACTCACCGCTGGCATCAGGCATGGTGCCCTGCGGCGTCATAAAGACCCCGACCGCCAGAATAAGCAGCATCGCCATCAGGGCTGGGGTCAGATACTTGCCGACCGCATCGAGCAGCTTGCCCCGATCGAGCGCCACCAGGATCACCAGCGCAAAGAAACTCAGGGTGTAGATCAGCAGTCCCGCATGACCGGCATCGCCAAGCCAGGGCTTTAGCCCCATCTCGTAGGCGACCAGACCGGTGCGGGGAAGGGCAAAGGCGGGCCCCATGATGATATAGATGGCGATGGCCAGCGCCGTCGCCGCCCCGGCGGGCAGATAGCGGGTCATTCCGGTCCAGCCACTCGCGCCGCCCCCCGAGCTCCCCTTGGCCACCGCAATCAGGGTGATCAGCGGCAAGCCCACTGCCGTCAGCAAAAAGCCGCACATGGCGGCCAGCAGATGCTCACCAGCCATAAAACCGGCCAGCGGCGGAAAAATGATATTGCCAGCCCCCAGATAGAAGGCAAACGTCATAAACCCCAATCCGAATACGTCGGACAACTTCAATGATTTCGTCAAACTCAACCTCATCTGCCTTATCAGCTTGTTATTGATTGCACCCACTGCCTGGCAGATAACCGGTAACAATACCTCTCGCCCCCACACGGCCCTCGGACCGGATGAGGCGCACCACCTTTAGCATAAAGAAGAAGAGTTCGATCTCAATCACCAATTAATATCTTGAAACAATTTACTGCTGCGGAATTAATCGCCGAACAACTCGGCGTTCCATAAACAGGTGTCACACGTGGCGTATGGGAGGTAAGAAGGGGGGAACAGGTTATAGCGGCCAAATACGGCTGCTCAGATGCTATCTGCGAACGGTGACAACTACGGCAGTGTAAAGCGAGGCGAGAAACGAAGCTCACAGAAAACAAAAGAGCCTGCACGGGGCAGGCTCTTGCTCTTGGCAATATCACATCGGGCGTGATCAGGCAGCTTCGGCAGCCATCTCGGTCGGACGCACCATCATGCCAACTACGCAGGCCAGCAGGGTCGGCATCAGCCAGGCGAGGCCCTTGTCGAACAGCGGCAGGAAGGCGAACGCATCCATCTTCATGCCGGCAGCACCCAGACCATCCAGGCAACCGAACAGGAAGGCAACCATCAACACGCCACGGAACACCAGACGGGGACGGCCGAAGTAACCCTTCAGGAAGGTGACCAGTACCAGCGCCACGGCAACCGGATAGATGGCAACCAGCACCGGAATGGAGAGGCTGATCAGCTGGCTCAGGCCCACGTTGGCCACCACGGCACAGATAACGCCCAGCAACACCACCAGCTTCTTGTAAGCCATGCCGGTCAGATTGTGGAAGAAATCGGAACAGGCGGAGATCAGACCGACTGCAGTGGTAAAGCACGCCAGAGTGATGATGGCCGCCAGAATGAACTGACCCGGCTGACCAAACAGGCTCAGTACGTAAGCGTTGACGATGGCGCCACCGTTGCTCACATCGGTCGCCACACCGGCTGCAGTGTTGCCCAGCTGGAACAGGGAGACGTACACCACGCTCAGACCAACGGCAGAGATGAGGCCGGCAATGGCCAGATACTTGAACTGGCTCTTGTAATCGTTGATGCCTTTCTGGCGCAGCAGGTCGACGATCAGAGCACCAAACATCAGGGACGCCAGGGTGTCCATGGTGTTGTAGCCTTCCAGGATCCCTTTGACGAAGGGGCTGTTCTGATAGTCACCGGACGCATCAGGCATGGAGCCTTGCGGTGCTACGAATACCCCGACCGCCAGAGTCAGCAGCAGCAGCATCAGTACCGGAGTCAGGTATTTGCCGATGGCGTCCATCAGCTTGCCCTGGTTCATGGAGACCAGAATGGCCACACCAAAGAAGATCACGGTATAGGCAGCAAGACCAACCTGACCCATGTCACCGATGAACGGCTTGAGGCCCATCTCGTAGGCAACCAGACCGGTACGGGGCGCGGCAAAGGCCGGGCCTATGATGATGTAGATGGCAACGGCCAGCGCAGTCGCGACACCGGCAGGCAGCAGCTTGGTCATGCCAGCCCAGCCGTTACCGGCTTTCGCCACGGCCAGAATGGTCACCAGAGGCAGGCCCACGGCAGTGACCAGGAAGCCAAACATCGCCAGGGAGAGGTGCTCACCAGCCATGTAACCGGCCAACGGCGGGAAAATGATGTTACCGGCGCCCAGGTAGAAGGCGAAGGTCATAAACCCTAATCCGAGTACATCGGACAATGTGAGTGATTTCGTCAAGTTCAACCTCGTCTGTCTTGTAAATTATTGCTTGTTATAGTTTTTATCGGTCGCTGACCGGGTGTGTTCAGGGGGTATAAAAAAAGAGCCCCGCATGTTTTTTCATCGCAACCAGTGGTTTTAGCTGGTCTGGAGCGGGCGCTCGATCTGGAACCAGCATAATGGCGTGAAAAAATAGTTCAAGACGAAATTTACATCTTCAAATAGAAGGGGGTGGTCAGTTGGATATATCTGTCGGAATAGGCCCCATCAGCAGAATGGATCACAATTTCACCCCTCTCACACCTGTTTAATCCTCTGCCAAGTAGCAATAAAACACGATTTGCCTCTTTACCCTCTCTGGTGATAACAGCTGTATAACAAATGCCATGCAGATCATAATTCGCCGAAATGCATAAAATTTCATCGGCCATCGCCGTCGGCAGCACCAGCGCCACCTGCCCGTTCGGGCTCAGCAAACGATCGCAGGCCGCCAGTAATGCGTGGCTGTCGAGGGCTCCGGTATGGCGGGCCAACGCCCGCGCCGGATCGCTAAATGACTGGCCTGCCACGAAATAGGGAGGGTTGGAGACGACAAGATCGTAAGGGGCTGCCTGATAATCCTGAATGGCACTCTCTATGACGGTCACCCGATCGGCCCAGGGAGAGGCAGCCGCATTCTCCCGCGCCTGGCTGGCCGCATTAATATCCAGTTCGACCGCATCGAGACGGCAGTCAGATCTGCTGCGCTGGGCCAGCATCAGGGCGATCAGGCCGCTGCCGGTGCCGATATCGAGCACCCGGTGCGCCTGTTCGACCGGCGCCCAGGCACCGAGCAGGATGCCATCGGTGCCCACCTTCATGGCGCAGCGATCGTGATTGATATGGAACTGTTTGAAGGTAAATCCGCGACTACGTCCCATCTGGCCCCCGTCATCTGCAAAAATGGTGGGCGATTATAGCGGCTAAGACACACTCACCAATAGGAGCCGACGAGATAATCGCCTATAATCTGCCGTTTCCTTTATGACCGAGTATTGCCATGAGCCAGTCCTTTGATGATTTCGACCTGCACCCAGCCCTCAACCGGGCCTTGGCCGAGATGGGATTCACCCGCCCCACCACCATCCAGCAGATGGTGCTGGAGCCAGCCCTGGACGGCCGCGATATTCTGGCATCCGCTCCGACCGGTACCGGCAAGACCGCCTCTTTCCTGCTGCCGGCACTCCAGCACCTGCTGGACTTCCCACGCCGCAAGCCGGGCCCCTGCCGCATGCTGATCCTGACCCCGACCCGCGAGTTGGCGCTGCAGGTTACCGCCCACGCCAAGGCGCTGGCGGCCCATACCAACCTCAGCATCGAAACCATCATCGGCGGCGTCAGCCATGAAGAGCAGCTGCCTGCCCTGACCAAGACCACCGACATAGTGGTGGCCACCCCGGGCCGTCTGCTCGAGTACATCGAGAAAGAGGAGTTCGAGAGCCACGACATCGAGGTGCTGGTGCTGGACGAAGCGGACCGCATGCTGGACATGGGCTTTATCAAGGATGTGAACCGCATCGTGGAAGAGGCGCGCTACCGCAAGCACACCATGCTCTTCTCCGCCACCCTGGAAGGGGCCGGCCTTGAGAAGTTCGCCAACGAGATCCTCAAGGATCCGGTGGAGCTGCATGCCGAACCTCCCCGCAGCGAACGTCGCCCCATTACCCAGTGGATCCATCTGGCCGATGACGCCGCCCACAAGCTGGCGCTGCTGACCCACATCCTGAAAGATCCGGAAACCCAGAAGGCCATTATCTTCGTCAAGACTCGCGAGCGTCTGGCGGAGCTCTCCGGCCAGCTGCAGGCGGCAGGTATCTCCTGCGCCTGGATCCGTGGCGAGATGGAGCAGAGCAAGCGTATCGAGTCGATCCGCAAGTTCCACGAAGGGGAAGTACCCTTCCTGATCGCCACCGACGTCGCCGCCCGCGGCATCGACCTGCCGAACGTCAGCCATGTCATCAACTACGACATGCCCTACGGCGCCGATGTTTACGTCCACCGTATCGGTCGTACCGGCCGCGCCGGCAACCGTGGCTGTGCCATCAGCCTGGTAGAAGCCCACGACATGGCGATGGTCGCCAAGATCGAACGCTACACCGAAGAGCGCCTCAAGCGCCGGGTGATCGACGAGCTGCGCCCGAAACACAAGGAAGCGCGGGTACCGGTGAAGAAGAAAAAGCCGGTCGACAAGAAGAAGTCCGCCAAGAAGAAAAAGAAGAAGTGATCGCCTGGCGATCAAGAGAAGGGCCATCCCGCGGGATGGCCCTTCTGCATTCTGAATCACTCTGACGAGTGGTTATGCCGCCACTCTGCGCATTCCCATATGGGGGATATCATCTTCGAGATAGCCTTCCCCTTCCGCCACAAAACCGTGCTGGCCGTAGAAGCCTTGCAGATGGGCCTGCGCCCCCAACCAGATGCTGTGGGTCGGCCAGCGCGCCTCGCACGCCTTGACCGCCTCACCGATCAGCTGGTGACCGAGACCGCCGCCGCGCGCCTTGGGTGAGGTCACCACCCGGCCGATGGCGGCGCCGCTCTCGTCGCCGATGCCGGGCGCCATGATCCGCGCATAGGCCGCCAGCAGCTCACCCTGATACCCGAGCAGGTGCCAGACCCCCTCGCGGCGATCTAGCCCGTCCAGATCCTGAAAGGGGCAAGTCTGCTCCACCACGAACACCTCGGCCCGCAGCGCCAGCAACTCATACAACTCGTCAGTGGTCAGTTCAGACCAGGGTTTCAGGATCCAGTTCATCGGCAACTCCTTATCAGTTCGGCCTGCCAGCATAATCGTGGCGCCCGCCCCCTGCATTAACCTTTGTTAAGTTCTTTCAGCCGTTTGCGAATGCGGCTCAGGCTGATGGGAGTAATGCCAAGATAGGCGGCGATCTGGTGGTCGGGCACTCTGGCATCAAGCGTGGGAAAACTGTCGAGAAAGTGCTGATAGCGCGCCTGCGGGCTGCCGGTCAGCAGCAACTGCTCCTTCTCCTCCTTGATGCGCAGCTGCACCTCCAACAGGTGCTGGTACCAGCGCGGCCAGCCGGGCAGCTGGCGCAAGTCGGCCAGACTGAACAGCTGCAGATGGCAGGGTTCCAGCGCCTCCACGCTGTAGCGGGCTGGCTCGCCACTAAGCAGGTGGTGGAAGTCGAGAAACTCGTCCCCCTCCCAGTAGAACTCCTTGATGTACTCGCGGCCATCCTCCAGCACCAGCTTGGCCCGCAGCAGCCCCTGCTCCACCCTGACCAGCAGATCCGGGCTGTCGCCGGCATGCCAGAGGCAGCTTTTCGGGCTGAGGGTCAGCGGGCGGGCAAAAGAGAGGAGGCGCGCGGCCTCCTCTCTATCTGCGACCTGCGCCCAATCGAAGGGGGGTCTGTCAGTCAGCATGATTAACAGCGACGCTGACGCACGGCTTCAAACAGGCAGACGCCGGTCGCCACCGAGACGTTGAGGCTGGATACCGCCCCTGCCATCGGGATGCTCACCAGCTCGTCGCAATGTTCGCGGGTCAGGCGACGCATACCTTTACCTTCGGCACCCATCACCAGCGCCATCGGGCCGGTCAGTTTGGCCTGATAGAGGTCGTGATCGGCCTCGCCAGCGGTGCCGACGATCCAGACGCCGCGCTCCTGCAATTCGCGCAGGGTGCGGGCCAGGTTGGTGACCTGAATGAGCGGCACCACTTCGGCCGCGCCACAGGCAACCTTGCGCACGATCGGGGTGAGACCCGTGGCCTTGTCCCGCGGCACGATGACAGCATGAGCCCCGGCAGCATCGGCGCTGCGCAGGCAGGCGCCGAGGTTGTGCGGATCGGTCACGCCATCCAGCACCAGCAGGAAGGGCTGGCTCTGTTGTGCCGCCAACTCGTCCAGCAGGCTGGCCAGATCGTGCTCGGCGAGCTTGGGCGCCTCTTTCACCCGGGCCATAATACCCTGGTGATTGTTGCCTTCCGCTTTGTCATCAAGGGTCTTGCGGTTCACGCTCTGCACCTTGAGGCCGAGGGACTCCAGCTCGGCCAGCAGGGGTTGCAGCCGGTCGTCATCCCGCCCTTTCAGCGCCCATACCTCGATGAAACGCTCCGGGGTGCGCTCCAGCAGCGCGGATACAGCGTGAATGCCGTAGATCAGTTCAGTACTCATTTAGTGCTCTTGGCCTTATCGCGAGCTTTTTTGCCCGGTCGTCTGTTGCTGGGTTTGGCACGGCCACCCTTGGCGGGTTTGCCGCTCTCCTTGCCATCTTTCTCTTTACGCTTTTCGTGGCGCTCGGCGCTCTTGGCCTTCTCTTTCTTGATCTCGGCCATCTTGCGCACCGCCTGCTTGGCGTTCTTGCCGGTGATCTTGAGGGGCTCTTCCACCATCACGAAGTCGATCTTGCGATCGTCCAGGTTCACGCCCATCACCTTGACCCGCACCTTGTCACCCAGACGGTAGCGGCGGCGGAAGTTCTCGCCGATCAGCTGCATGTGCAGGGGATCAAACTGGTAGTAGTCGTTGGTTAGTGTGCTGACGTGCACCAGACCATCGATGTGGATCTCCGCCAGACGCACGAAGAAGCCAAAGCCGGTGACGCTGGCGATAACGCCGTCAAACTCGTCACCCACGTGATCCAGCATGTACTCGCACTTGAGCCAGTCGGCCACGTCGCGAGTGGCATCGTCGGCACGGCGCTCGGTCATGGAGCAGTGCTCGCCCATCGGGTCCACTTCTTCCAGCTGGTAGTGATAACCACCGCTCGGGGTCCACTTGTGGCGCAGGTTGCCCTGTTGCTCCTTGGCAGTCTGGTACTTGATCGCCCGGTGCAGGATCAGGTCGGGATAGCGACGGATTGGCGAGGTGAAGTGCGCATAGGACTTCAACGCCAGACCGAAGTGACCGATGTTGTCGGCCTGATAGATGGCCTGACGCATGGAGCGCAGCAGCATGGTGGAGAGCAGCTCCGCATCCGGGCGCCCTTCAAACTTGGCGGCCAGCTCGGCAAAGTCTTTCGGCTCGGGCTCGAGACCGCCTTTGAGCTCCAGACCCAGTTCGGCCAGGAAATCGCGGAAACCGGTCAGACGCTCTTCGCCCGGACGGTCGTGCACCCGGAACAGGGCGGCGGCTTCGTTCTTCTCGATGTAACGGGCAGCAGCCACGTTCGCCTGGATCATGCACTCTTCGATGATCTTGTGGGCATCGTTGCGCACCAGCGGCACGATGCGGTCGATCTTGCGCTGGGCGTTGAAGATGAAGCGGGTCTCCTCGCTCTCGAACTCCACCGCGCCACGCTGGTGGCGGGCATGCTTGAGCGCCTTGTAGAGGTTGTTGAGCTCTTCGATATGGCCCACCAGCGGATCATACTGCTGGCGCAGCTTGGGATCGCCATCGAGGATCGCGGCAACCTTGGTGTAGGTCAGACGGGCGTGAGAGTTCATTACCGCTTCGTAGAACTTGTAGCCGGACATGCGGCCAGCGGCGGAGATGGTCATCTCGCACACCATGCAGAGACGGTCAACTTGCGGGTTGAGCGAGCAGAGGCCGTTGGAGAGCACCTCAGGCAGCATGGGCACCACGAACTCGGGGAAGTAGACGGAGTTGCCGCGCTGATACGCTTCGGCATCCAGCGCCGTGCCGGGCTTCACGTAAGCGGAGACGTCTGCAATGGCAACCCACAGACGCCAGCCACCACCGCGTTTGGCTTCACAGAAGACGGCGTCATCGAAGTCGCGGGCATCTTCCCCGTCGATGGTCACCAGCGGCAGGGCGCGCAGGTCGATGCGGCCCTCTTTGGCTTTCTCCGGCACCTGCTCGCCGAGACCGGCAACCTCTTTGGTCACCTCTTCCGGCCAGGTGTGCGGAATGCCGTGGGTACGCAGGGCAATTTCGATCTCCATGCCCGGCGCCATGTTCTCGCCCAGCACTTCCAGTACGGTGCCGACGGCATTGATGCGGGAGGTGGCGCGCTGATTGATGCGCACAACCACGACCTGGCTCTGGCGAGCCCCTTTGTTTTCCCCTTCCGGGATGATGATGTCCTGGCCGATACGGCTGTCATCCGGCACCACGAAACCAACGCCATTCTCGACGAAGTAACGGCCGACAATGTCTGCCTCACGGGACTTGAGCAGGCGCACCAGACGCGCTTCCTGACGACCCTTGCGGTCAATCTCGGTCGGCTGCACCAGCACGTAATCGCCATGCATCAGGCGTTGCATCTCTCGGTTGTTCAGATACAGATCCGGACCACCACCTTCCGGACGCAGAAAACCGAAGCCATCCTTGTGGCCGATTACATAACCTTTGACCAGATTCAGGCGATCCGGCAGGGCATAACATTGGTTGCGAGTGAATACCAGTTGTCCATCACGCTCCATGGCGCGCAGACGACGACGCAAGGCTTCCAACGGCTCTTCATCTTTCAGCTTGAGGACCTTGGCCAACTCTTCACGGGACATGGGCTTTTCATGGCCCTTGATGAGTTCCAGGATCAACTCGCGACTGGCGATGGGGTTATCGTATTTTTCGGCCTCGCGTTCGAGGAAAGGATCTTTTTGAGACATAAGCAGGCCTTAGGGTAGGTGGTAACGGTGCCATTATATCGGAGGGGGGGGCGAATGGCATCCATCGGCTGCCTTTTGGCCAATCTCTCTGTCATACTATCTTCAGTTCGCTGGCATGATGAGACACAGAACTCATGAGTAAGGACACATTTGCCCAATCCGCCGCCTATCTCAAACAGGCGGTCCCTTTGATGATCAAGTACCAGATCCCCACGACGCCGGACAATTACCACCTGTGGTACAACTATGTCTCGGCCAGCATGCCCGAGCTCAACCAGGCGATTGATCAGGCAGTCAAAATGCAGGGAACCTGCTCGCTCACCACCTGCGAGCGACTCTATCACCAATATCTGGCCGCTCAGGACGAAAAGCAGATGGAGGCGATGAAACTGAGCCTCGCCGCCATGGCCAACGAGCTCGGCCACTCCATGCAGGACGCCATCTCCGATACCGGCATGTTTCAGGAGATGCTCGACAAAAGTTTTGACAAGCTCAGCCGCATTGATGACGAGGGCTTCAGCCTGGAAGACACCATGGGGATCCTGCGGGAGCTGGTGCGCGAATCGCGGGATGTACGCATGTCGACCATGCACTTTCGCAACCAGCTCAGCAATGCGGAGAAAGAGATCAAGGAGCTGCGTGCCGCGCTCAACGAAACCCGCAAACTGGCCAACGAGGATGCCCTCACCAACCTGCTCAACCGCCGCGCCTTCGATCTGGAGCTGGAAGGATTGATCCGCAGCCAGCACCCCTTCTCGCTGATCCTCGCCGATATCGATCGCTTCAAGAACTTCAACGACGAATATGGGCACCTGCTCGGCGATCAGGTGCTGCGCGCCTTCAGCAAACGGCTGCGCGATGCCTGCAAGGAGGGGGTCACCGCCTATCGGCTGGGTGGGGAGGAGTTCGCCATGCTGGTTCCCCATCGCTCGCTGGCACTGGCCAGACAGATGGCGGAAAGCATGCGCCGCGCCATCGAGCGGATGTCGATTCTGGATCGCAAATCGGGCCGCCGCATCGACCACATCACAGCTTCGTTTGGCGTGGGTGAGTTCAACGGTCAGGAGAGCGCAGACTGTCTGGTCGAACGTACCGACAAGCTGCTCTACAAGGCCAAGGAGCTGGGGCGCAACCGGGTGATGCCGCTCCCTTCCTGATTTGTCCCCTGCCCGACCGCAATGCCAATGTAAAAAGCCAGTCAGCTCAACTGACTGGCTTTTTGGTCTCTCTTGCACCGACAGGGGCTGTTCATTCCAGCCCCAGTGAAGAGCAGCTCAGTGTGAAGGATTACTCCTGCACCTCGCTGACACCTTCGACTTTCACATCAACACGGCGATCCGGAGCCAGGCAGACGATCAGCTCACGCTTGGACTTGCTGACGCAGCTGTCGCCGGTAACCGGTGAAGATTTACCACGCCCTTCCACATTGATCTTGGCGGCCGGAATCCCTTTACCAACCAGATAGTTGGCAACGGTCTGGGCACGCTGCTCGGAGAGTTTCTGGTTGTAGGCATCGGAACCGATACGGTCGGTGTGACCAATTACGGTTGCCACGCCATCTTTGGGTCGTGCTTGTTCAATCTGACTATAGAGGCTATCAAGTGCCTGACTGGCCTCTGGCTTGAGAGTCGCCTTGTTGAAGTCAAACAGCACATCGGAGCTCAGGGTGAACTGCTTCTCAACCATCACAGGTGCAGGAGCAGGTTCCGGAGCTGGGGCGGGCGCCACAGGGGCAACCTGACCAAAGCGATAAACCGCAGCCAGCGAGAGCAGGCCGTTATCCATTCTCAGACCGGTATCATCGCGGCTGCCATACGGGGTGGTGTACTGGTACTCCAGGCGAGCAGCCCAGTCGAGGTTGAATGCATACTCGGCACCCAGTGCTCCGACCATGACAAAGCGGCTGTCATCTTTGTAGACATCGCTCTTGGTATCAGCCCAGCCATAACCGCCACCGACACGACCATACAGATCCAGATTATCGGTAACTGGGAAACCCAGTTTCAGGGTCAGTTGAGCCAGCTGTGCAGTCACCTCATCGCTAAAAGCTGCACCGCTCTTCACTGCGTCGTATTTATATTTGCCCAGGTAGTCGTAACCCAGCTCCAGTCCAAGATTCTTGTTGATCTGATAACCGCCAAACACGCCTGCACCCAAGGCATCGTTGGTCTCATTGCCAAGGGTCAGGGCATTGCTTTCATCAATGCCGTAGAAGTTGGACCAACCCAGTTTGGCACCGCCATACCAGGTGTTGTCTTGACCGGCAGCCTGGGCATTGGCCGCCAGCAAGCCGGTAACCAGCAAGGTAATCAATGATTTTTTCATGTTTGAGCCTCTGCAACTTTATGTAGGAGGAGGTTGATTGATATCACCTCGTCTTATAGGTGCAACCACCCAAAAGCGATCGCAGCATATCAACGTTAGCCTATTTTCAAGTCACTGATATCAATTAACAAAAAACACTCTAACGCAACCACGTTACAAAAACAGCAACAAACGTTTGTTATTTGAACTGAATGTGACGCAAAAAGACGCACAGATGAGGGCAGATATGAGAAAAAGGCCAGCAACATGCTGGCCCGAAGCGATATCAGTGACGAACAAACTCGTAGTGCTGATCGATAAAGTCAGCAACACGCTGGCTCAGTACCTTGTGCACCGTCTTAGTCGGATGCACCTGATCCCAGAACATATGCTCATCGCAGTTGAGAGTCGCTGCTCGTCCTTTTGCCTGCCCGCTCACCACCGCCTGCGCCAGGATCGGGTTACCGGCAATAGCCACTCTTTCGGAGACACTCAAAGCCGGGGTCGCAGCCACCTCGGCGGCGCTGCCGGAGAACGGCTTCCATGTATAGCCACCACCGTAGCAGGCGTGTTCTGTGTCACTCAGCCCGAACTGCTGAGGATCGCGCATCATCTCGTCAAACTGCTTGTCCACTTCGAACAGCTTCACTATGCCGAGGGGAGCCAGCTCGCGAGTGAGGTTCTGCAACTTCTGGTTGTGGTAGCTGGCCACATGGCGCACCTTCTCCACCACCTTCATGCTGCGGGCTGACGGGGTCTGCCCCAGATCAGGAATGTTGAACAGCAGGATCTGCTGCGCGCCGTTGAGCACCAACCGGTTGGATGCCAGCCGGATGGTATCGATCACCCGATCCGCATCCCGCTCGGTGTTCCAGCCATAGGCCAGATAATCGTTGGCACCGACCCAGATCACCACCAGATCATCGGGGCGGAACTTGTCCTTTTTCAGGAACTGGTCGATCTCGTAATCGAGGTTGTTGATCACCTGATATTTGGGATCCCAGGACCAGAAACCGAGCCAGCCATTCAGGGCACCCAGATGGTTATAGGCCACCGCCGTTGCACCGCCTTCCGCCTCGTTGGCCACGACCAGACCGGGGAAACGCTCGTCACCCAACTGCTCCAGCCACACCGGGCCGTTGCTGAAGCGCCCGTTGAAGTAAGGTGGGCTGGAGGGGAGATACCCCCGCATCTTCTTGTACATCTTGCCGGTATCGGAGAGGCTGTCACCAAACATCACGACCCGGGAAAAAGGTTGGCGTCCCTCTGCCGCTTGCGCAGTCAATGCCATTAACCCCAATAAACAAACAAGCCATTTTTTCATATTGTTATGCTCTTCGATTAAGCAGGTGAGACCTGCGGGCTTCTCCTCGAATGGCGACAGGCATGGGAAGAGTCTGCTGCCACTGACTTCTGGTGAAGGCGACAGATTACAGTTCCATATGAAATCACACATGTTCCGCCATCGATGAAATCGCTTGCGCTCACAAAACAGCCAATCACAATGGGTTTATCTTTCACGCTTGTTTCACGCCCTGCACAGCACAATGCCCTCATACCAACGACAGGAGTATGAAATGAACAAGGCAAGCGCAAGCGTAATCGGACTGTTAACCCTGATGTCTGTCTCCTCTTTTGCCATGGCGGCCTACACAGGCCCGCAGGAGCAGAACAAGGTCTCCGTTGCTCAACTGAAAGATCTGGCCGATGACAGCTGGGCCACCCTGGAAGGGAAACTGGTCAAGCATCTGGGCGGCGAGAACTATCTATTCCGCGATGCCAGTGGCGAGGTTGAGGTCGAAGTGGATCAGGATGTGTGGCGCGGCACCGAAGTGGGTCCGGACGACCTGATCCGCATTCGTGGTGAAGTGGACCACAGCTGGAACAAGACTGAAGTGGAAGTAGAAACCCTGGAAAAGGTGGGCGCAGCGCCCAAGGCCAAAGGCGGCTTTATTGCCAAATAAGGCCACTTCTACGATGAACTGGCCAAACGTAAAAAGGGCGCTGTTGAAAGCGCCCTTTTCTTTTTTCTGTCGACGACTGCAACCAGTTAACCGGAGCGGCTGGCAAAACTGCGTTTGAATCCCTTCTCGGCCTGATTGACCTTGTAGAGATAGCGCCGTGCCTCTGCCTTGGGATGCTGTTCGGTCAGTACCTGATAGACCGCCTCGGGGGAGAGCTGGTTGATCATGCCGGGGGCCGCCTTGCGATCGCTGGAGAAGGTGTTGAGCACCCCGCCAGCACCGCCGTTATAGGCGGAGATCACCGCATAGCGGCGGGACTGGGGATCCTGGATATCTGCCAGATAGACGGTCTGCAACAGGTGCAGATAGGCGGTACCGACATCGATGTTGTAAGCCGGATTAAACAGGTCTTCCCGGGTAGGCTGACCACTCTTACCCTTGACCCGCACATAGACATCACGACCCGCGGTAGCCGGGATCACCTGCATCAGTCCATAAGCATTGGCATGGCTCACCGCATAGGGGTTGAAGCTGCTCTCGGTCTTGATCACCGCATAGATCAGGCTTTCAGAGACCCCGTATTTGCGGGAAGCTTCACGGATCAGGCTGGCATACTTGTAGCCCCGCCTGTCTTCGTGGTTGGCCACCATGGGAATATCGACGAAGAAGATGGTGCGAATCCCCAGTGTACGCTTCTTCATCGCAGTGTTGAGTAGATAGTCGGCGTAGCGCTCGGCACGCCAGGATGAACGAATAGGCTGGCGCTGATTGTCCAGCACCTGACCGTAGAGGAAAGGCTCGCCACCGGGCATGATTTCCCGATCGGAGTAAAGGTCCACTTCGGCTGGATCGTCCGGAGTAAGCAGGGTCTCGATAATGGCGCGACGCAGGTGAGCGCGCGGGTCGATGCCGGAGACAGTCTCGACCATGATATGGCCGCTGGAGAAGTCAATATGGGCCCGGCTCTTGTACTGATCCGTGTATTTGACGTAGTCAAACTTGCCCGCAAACAGCGCCTCTCGTCCCCATATCTCGTTCACATTATGGGAAAGCGCACTGATCATGTGTTCAAAACCGCGGATGTCCTTGCCGTTGACGAGATCGTCATCCTCACTCCCGCTGGGCTTGGGGGAGGATGAGCAGGCAGAGAGAAACAGCAGGGTGCACAGCAGCCAGAAAATTCGGCCCATAGGATCCTCAAACCGGGCGGCACTGCCGCCCATCATTCATATGCCGCGAGTAAACAAGGGGAGGCTAGCCACCTTTGGCCCAATCCCCGCTCACAGGTACTACAGTTCAATCGTTTACTGGCTGGGAGGGGTGTAACCTTCGATCTGCACTTCACCTGCATCAAACAGATAGCTGACCATCTCTTTTTCCAGCAGTTGGCGATGCTCAAGATTCATCATGTTGAGCTTTTTCTCGTTGATCAGCATCACCTGCTTCTTCTGCCACTCGGCCCAGGCTTCCTTGCTGATGTTGTCAAAAATTCGCTTGCCGAGCTCACCGGGATAAAGTTGGAAGTCCAGACCCGGGCCCTCTTTTTTCAGGCGTTGGCAAAATACAGTACGGCTCATGTTGACCTCTATGGTTGTAACTCTGGATAGGCGAGCAGACGGGCCGTGGCGGCCGCCAGCCCCACCTCGGCAGGATGGCGTAAGTTATACCAGAGTCGGTTATCTGCTTCCATGAGCCGCAGCGGCTGCGCCTCATCAATGTCAATCAGCAGCGGCCGAATATCGAGGTGGAAGTGACTGAATGTATGGCGAAAACCGGCTAGTTCCCGATAACCGTGATGACTCAGGCCAAGGGACGCCAGCAGACCCTCCACCTCCGCCAGCAAAGCCGCCTGCGGGAAGCAGTAGAGCCCGCCCCAGATCCCCTGTGGCGGCCGCTTCTCCAGCAGCAACTCATCGCCATGGCGGATCAGCAACATGATGCCATCCCGTGCCGGAATGCTCTTTTTCGGCTTACTATTGGGGTAGGCGGTGGGCTTGCCTTGCGACAGCCCCTGGCAATCGGTCCGCACCGGACAGCGATCACAGGCAGGCTTGCTGCGGGTGCAGATCGTCGCTCCGATATCCATCATTGCCTGATTGTATTGCGCCACACCCAGCTTGGGAGTGAGCCGGATGGCAATCTCCCACAGCTCGTTCTCCACCTGTTTCTGGCCGGGCCAGCCCGGCAGCGCCAGCCAGCGGGTGAGCACCCGCTTCACGTTGCCATCAAGGATGGCGTGAGGCTGACCAAGAGAGAGCGACAACACGGCCCCGGCGGTTGAGCGACCAATGCCCGGCAGCGCCACCACCTCGTCAAAGCGCTCGGGAAAGAGACCATGGTGATGATCGCGGATCTGCTGGGCCGCCTTGTGCAGGTTGCGGGCCCGGGCGTAGTAGCCAAGCCCGGTCCAGTGGTGCAGCACCTCGTCGACAGGGGCATCGGCCAGTGCCATCACATCGGGGAAGCGCGCCATAAAACGCTGGTAATAGGGGATGACTGTGGCGACCTGGGTCTGCTGCAGCATGATCTCCGAGACCCAGACCCGGTAAGGAGTCTTCTCCTGCTGCCAGGGCAGGGTTTTGCGGCCATGAAGCTCATACCACTCCAGAACCCGGCTTGCGAAGGTTGATTGATTCACGTTGTTCTCATGTCGTTGATATAAGGGGAACTCTGCGGCTCCTTCGGCTCATCTGGCCTGCGCGGGCATAAAGTCATCCCGCAGCATAGTGCCAGCTGTCTGGTGCGGCAGCGTAAGGCCTCGTCACGCCCAAGTCAAAGCCGCGCTGACTGGCGCTGCGGGCAGGTGGTGGTCAGGCAGCAAAGCGGTAACAAAGACGATATACTCGGCCCCACGATTTATGACGGGAGAGACGGTTTGCAGACTTATCTGGTTGGGGGCGCAGTGCGGGATCGCCTGCTGGGATTGCCGCAGGGCGACAGGGATCATCTGGTGGTCGGCGCCACCGTGGAACAGATGCTGGCGCTGGGTTTTACCCAGGTCGGTCGCGACTTTCCCGTGTTTCTTCACCCCAAAACCCAGCAGGAGTATGCCCTCGCCCGTACCGAGCGAAAACAGGGTCAGGGTTACACCGGCTTTGTCTGCCACGCCGCCCCCGATGTGACGCTCGAGCAGGATCTGCTGCGCCGGGATCTCACCATCAACGCCATCGCCGAGGATGATCAGGGCCAGCTCCATGATCCCTACGGTGGCATCAAGGATTTGGAAAAACGGCTGCTGCGCCACGTCTCCCCCGCCTTTGCCGAAGATCCGTTGCGCATCCTGCGGGTCGCCCGCTTCGCCGCCCGCTTCCACGCTCAGGGCTTTACCATCGCGCCGGAAACTCTCGCCCTGATGAGCGAGATGACGGCCGCTGGCGAGCTGGCCCACCTCACGCCGGAGCGAGTCTGGAAGGAGCTGGAAAAAGTGCTGCTGGGGCCGACCCCGCAGATCTTTATCGAGGTGCTGCGCCAGTGCGGCGCCCTGAAGGCGCTGTTCCCAGAGATTGATGCGCTGTTTGGCGTCCCCGCCCCGGCCAAGTGGCACCCGGAGATCGACACCGGCATCCACACCCTGATGGTGCTGGAGCAGGCGTGCCGGATCTCCCCGGAATTGACCGTCCGCTTTGCCGCCCTCTGCCACGACCTTGGCAAGGGAGTGACCCCCAAGGAGTTCTGGCCAAGCCATCACGGTCATGGCCAGAAGGGGCTGCCGCTTATTCGCGCCCTGTGCGAGCGGTTCCGGGTACCCAATGAGTGCCGGGATCTGGCGCTGCTGGTGAGCGATCTGCACACCCACATCCATATCGCCTTTGAGCTCAAGCCCGCCACCCTGCTCAAGGTGTTCGACAAGGCTGATGCCTGGCGTCGCCCCGAGCGCTTTGCCCAGCTGCTGGATGCCTGCCGCGCCGACTTCCACGGCCGCACAGGTTTCGAGGAGCGGGTCTACGCCGAGCCGGACTATGTGGCCGAAGCGCTGGCTGCCGCCCAGGCGGTGCCGGTGAAAGAGATAGTGGCGGCCGGTTACAAGGGAGAAGAGATCAAGGAGCAGCTCGCCAAAAAGCGGACCGATGCCATCGGCCGCATCAAGGATGAGTGGACCTTTATCGAAGAGTAACCTCGGCCCCATAACAGACGGCCGCCCTGATGATGAGCTCCGCAAGGAGAACATCGCCAGGGCGGCCGTTTTGCATCCAGATTGATATGTGAGGGGGCGCTAACCCCTGCTGGTGCCGTTATGCGGGACCAATTCGCTCCATCAGGCTCATATGGGATGAGCCATCGTGGCGCTTGAGATTCTGGCGATACTCAAACTGGCGCTGGCTCTCCTGCTTGAGCCCCAGCATCAGCGAATAGCACATCGCCAGCATAATCACCGAGAACGGTAGCGCCGCTATGATGCTGGCCGCCTGCAAGGCTGCCAGGCCGCCGGAAACCAGCAGGATAGCGGCAACCAGCCCCTGCCCCAGACCCCATACGGCGCGGTGCAACACCGGCGGCTCCTGATCACCGATGGAGAGCAGAGTGGTGATGACCAGCGTGCCCGAGTCACTGGAGGTGATGAAGTAGGTGCAGATGAGCAGGGTCAGCACAGCCTTGGCGATCCAGCCGAAGGTATCCCAGTGCAGCAGTTCGACCGTCTTGTAAAGCGCCAGCGTCACATCCTGATTGACCGCAGCCACCACACCGCCACCACCAAACAGCTCCAGATTCATCGCCGTACCGCCAAACACGGTGAGCCAGAACATGCCGAGCAGCGAGGGCACCAGCAGCACGCCGAGCACAAACTCGCGGATAGTACGCCCCTTGGAGATGCGGGCGATAAACATGCCGACAAATGGCGCCCAGGCAATCCACCAGCCCCAGTAAAACGCCGTCCAGCTCGACTGCCAGGCCGAAGTGCCGTTGGCCTCGGTGTTGGTCCAGAAGCTCAGTTTGACGATGTTCTGCAGGTAATCACCAATGTTCTGCACATAGGCGTTGAGGATATAGGTGGTCGGCCCCAACACCAGAAAGAGCGCAAGCACGAATACGCTCAGCCAGATATTGAGCTCGGAGAGGATCTTCACCCCGCGCCCGACCCCGGAGACTGCGGACAGAGTGGCGATCAGGCTAATGCCACCAATCAGCCAAAGCTGGTTGGATTGCGATACGTCCATGCCGAACATCTGGTTGAGACCGGTATTCATCTGGGAGACCCCCAGACCGAGGGAGGTCGCCACCCCGAACACGGTACCGAACACAGCCAGCACATCGGCCGCATGGCCCCAGAAGCCGTAGATCCGCTCGCCAAGGATGGGATAAAGCACAGAGCGGATCGCCAGCGGCAACTTGCGGCGATAACTGAAGAAGGCCAGCGACAGGCCAACGATCACATAGATTGCCCAAGGGTGCAGACCCCAATGGAAGAAGGTGAGGCGCATAGCGATCTGGGCCGCTTCCGGGGTCATCCCTTCGGTAATGAATGGATTGCCCTGCAGATGGTTCATCGGCTCGGCAATGCTCCAGAACACCAGACCGATACCCATGCCCGCGCTAAAAAGCATGGAGAACCAGGCGAAGTAGCCGAACTCCGGTACCTGGTCGTCGTCACCCAGCCGGATGCTGCCAAAACGGCTGAACATCAGGTAGACAGCGAAGAACAGGAACAGGGCGACTACCAGAATGTAGTACCACTTGAACCCGGCAATGATCTGATCCTTGGCACCGACAAACCAGGCGGCCGCGGTATCGGGAACAAATACGCCAAACAGCAAAAACAGGGTGATCACGGTGAGGGCCGTCATGGCCATGGTGGGGTTGAGGCCTTTCAATAGCCCTTTGCTTGCTCGCATCCAGCCTCCTTAGTCGTTGTTGAAAAAGTCTTCGCCTACATGATCACCGGCACCGCCGATGGCGCGATAGACCAGTTTGCCGGCTGCCTGTTCGCGGTGATCCACCAGCGAAACCGAGGGCTGGCCGTTCACGGCGTGACGCTTGCCAAGGAAGATGGCCATGGGGACGCCCAGATTGGAGATACCGCTGGTGATCCAAAGGCGGTTGAAGTCGTAAGAGCCACCGATAAACTCCAGCTGGGCCAGGCCGGTATCGAGGCCGGTCAGATAGAAGTTCATGGCACTTTCGTCAGGAAAGAGGTGCACCAGCACATAGGCGTAGCGCAATTCATTTACCAACTCCTTTAGGTTGAAAGTACCTGTCTCGCTGCAAGAGAGGGGTAACTCACCATCATAGTGGTGTACTTTAAGGTTGTTGGGGTCTTCATCATAGGCAGGCTGATAGCGCACAAAAGCCGAGGTATCCGGCAGTTCATAGCGCACTCTGACCACACGTAACTCGGCCACCAGAGACTTGATATCCAGCTCGTCATTCATCATTTCGCTCCTCAAATGTCAGGGTGAATTCCGTGAAATGCCCGTCAACCTAACACAAAATTAGTTAGAGCAGAAATTATTACATCAAAAACCATATTGACCTTGTGACGAATTAGGCGGAAAATTTTGCTCCTCTCCATAGCCCTCCAATGACGCACACCCCATGGAAAAACATGATGAAGTGCTGGTCGCCCTGCGCCAGATTATTCGTGCCATCGACATGCACTCCAGGCGCTTGATTAAAGAAGCCGGGCTCACCTCCCCGCAACTCTTGCTGCTCAAAGGGATCGACGAGCTGGGACAGATCTCCATGCGCCAGCTGGCCGATCACACCAACATGAGTCAGGCCACCGCCACCACCATCATGGACCGATTGGAGAGCCGCCAACTGGTGCAGCGCGTTCGCAGCAATACCGACAAGCGCAAGGTTCACGCGACACTGACTGACGCAGGCCGCGCCCTGCTGGCCCAGGCCCCCACCCCGCTACAAGAGCGCTTCATCCAGCGTTTTCAGGCGCTGGAAGCGTGGGAACAGACCCTGCTGCTCTCCTCCCTGCAACGCATCTCCTCCATGATGAATGCAGACGAAATCGACGCAGCCCCGGTGCTGAGCGTCAGACCCCTCACCGAAGAGCAGGCATAAGCTGCTGAACAATTTCAGGCATAAAAAAAGCTCCCGAAAGGGAGCTTTGTTCTATCAGGGGTCGTAGAGGATTACTCTTCCAGGCTGATCCCGATATTGGAGACGCCATCCTGAGAGGCGAATGCTCTGATGGCCAGGATACGATCGCTGTCGCGCTCATGGGCAACCCGCTTGAGCAGTTCAACCTGGAACTCCAGCTCAGCTTCCATGTACTCGTGCTCGTAGAGCTCCTCTTCGGTCAGATCCCGCTCTTCCAGCAGCTCGATAAAACCGGCCACGGTACCGACTGACGCATGGCTGGCATCGTTGGCCTCTTCGCCGACCCGGCAGATCACCGAGTTGTAGGCGCAGCCCAGCGCAACACAGGCATCCAGCGCAGGATAGGCACCGTAGGATTCAAACTTGCGGGGATCCGGAATGTGAGACTCGAACTCTTCGAGAATGGCACCCAGATTGACCCTGGATCCCTTGACGGTGAGGTAGACCCACATCTGATCCAGCGCATGCCGGAAAGCACCAGCATTGCCAAAGCCGGAGGCCTGACAGAACAGGGCATAGTTGGGGTACATGCGCTCTGCCAGCGCCAGGGTGTAGACGGTCTGTTGCCAAGGCTGTAGCTCGGCCAGTCGCTTATAAAACTTGTCACCAAACACTGGAGTCGGATCCTTTGCAAAATGTGGGGCAGATTGTAGCCCACGAGGGGCGTGGCGAAAACGAAAAAGCGCCCTGGTCGGCTATGTTGCGCTGGCAACTCGGGTAAGATGGGACGAGAGCGGCATCTTGTCGCGCCGCAAATTCTGATAAGGAACAAGAGTATGAGCCAACGTACCCTTCTTTTGCTCAGCCAGGATAATGCTCACTACGAACGTCTGCTAAAAGCGGCCAACCTCCCTCATCTGCGCATTCTGCGGGCCGACAACCCGAGCGATGCCGAACAATTTATCGGCGAGGCCCATATTCTGCTGGCCGAGCCAGCCCGCGCCAAGCCACTGCTGCCCAAAGCCAACAAGCTGAGCTGGTTCCAGTCCACCTATGCCGGGGTCGACGTGCTGCTCGATCCGGACAGTCGTCGCAACTATCAGCTCACCAACGTGCGCGGCATCTTCGGCCCGCTGATGAGCGAGTATGTCTTTGGTCATCTGCTTAGTCTGACACGCCAACTTCCTCTCTATCGGGAACAACAAAGACAACGACTCTGGCAGAGTCACCCCTATCAGGGGCTCAAGGGGAAAACCATGCTGCTCCTGGGTACGGGCAGCATTGGCCAGCATATCGCCCACACCGGCAAACATTTTGGTATGAAGGTGCTGGGCATCAGCCGCAGTGGTCGGGAGCGTGCCGGGTTTGACCAGGTTTATCAGCTGCCTGCGCTCAACAAGATGCTGGCGCAGGCCGATGTGATCGTCAGCGTGCTGCCTGCCACCCGCGATACCCGTCATCTGTTCAATGCCACTCGCTTCGAACACTGCAAACCGGGCGCCATCCTGTTCAACGTCGGTCGCGGCAGCGCCGTGCACTCGGGTGACCTGCTCACCGCGCTGCGTACCGGCAAGCTGGCAATGGCGGTGCTGGATGTATTCGAGCAGGAGCCGCTGCCCGCCGACAGTCCACTGTGGGGACAACCCAACCTCATCGTCACCCCCCACAACAGCGCCTACAGCTTTCCAGAGGATGTGGCCCAGATATTTGTACGCAACTACATTCGCTTTATCGATGGCCAGCCACTGGATGGCAAGATTGACTTCGACAAGGGTTACTGACCAGCACTACGCATGCAAAAAAGGCCCCGCCAGTCTGGCGGGGCCTTTTAATTTCAGCTAGTTGCTACAGCGATTAACCGGCGGCCAGCTCCTTGCGGTAGCTCTTCACCTTGGCCAGGAACTGGCGACGCTCCTTGCCACTGAGCGGTTCAGCCATCGGCAGCTTGGCGGTCATGGCATTAACCGGACGGTTGTTGATCCGCAGCTCGTAATGCAAGTGAGCACCAGTCGAGCGACCGGTGTTGCCGGAAAGGCCGATCTTGTCGCCCATCTTCACCCGCTGACCGGTTTTGACCAGCAACTTGCTCAGGTGCAGATAACGGGTAGAGAGGGTTCGACCGTGCTTGATGACGATATAGGTACCCGCCAGCGGGTGGCTGGTCGCCTTCTGGACCACACCGTCACCCGTGGCCAGTACCGGGGTACCCACCGGAACGGCAAAGTCGGTCCCCTCGTGGGGACGGATAGCACCAGTCACAGGATGCTTGCGCGCGGGGTTGAAGTTTGAGCTGATCCGGTAACGACTGTGGGTCGGATAACGGCGGAAACCGCGCTCCAGGCTGTTGCCCTGACCATCGTAATAGTTGCCATCATCGGAGAGCCAGGCCGACACCGTCTTGCCCTGACTGATCATTTCCACACCCAGCAACTGGCTGTTACCGGTGCTCTTGCCCTCGACCGTCTCCTGGCGTACCAACACCTTGAATTTATCGCCCTTTTTCAGATCCTGAGCAAAGTTCATCCGCCACTGGAACAGGTTGGCAATCTTCTGGATATGAGTGGCAGGAATGCCTGCATTGCGGGCACTGACATAGAAACTGCCGTTGATCACGCCATTGTAACGCTGCGGCTGCCACTCGACCTTCTCGTTGATCATGGAGGCAGTATAAGCATCGTCACTGCGCGACATCACCAGCGTCTGCTTGATGTTCAAGCGGATCTTGAGTTGTTGCAGAATGTTGTCCTGATCGATCAGTAGCTCTATGGTCTGGCCCGGTTTCAATCTGGCCAGATAGTTCTTGCTGTCCGCATCAAGTACTTTGTAGAGAGTAGTGGTAGAGAGTCCCAGATTGTTAAAAATGGCGGTCAGGTTCTCACCATTACGCACTCGGTAATCCTGCCACTGCGGTGCGGTATCAACAGGGATATCGTCCTCTGCCGCACTCTGATCAACCAGTTCGTGGTCGGGGATTTCGTTAAAATCGGTGTTGTTTTCGTTGGTTGCTGTACCGGCGGTATCAATGGGCAACTCAAGGCGAAGAGGCCGCTCCAGGATATCCCCCGGCGCTGGCAGCAATGCCACTGCTGACAGGGTCATGGCCGTCAGCATCAGCATGGCGTAAAAATGTTTGCGGGGAACCGGTGGTTCCCAATTGGCAGCCTGTGCTACCAAGGGACGGAGACGTTTCATCCGCTATCCTGTATTTAGATCCAAGAGAGAGTATTGCGATGTCAGTTGTGACAAAACCGTATAAAACTGTTTTTTGGACAAAACAAATTACAAATAGTTCATCACAATCTGCATGAACCTCACATTTTATGCATAACACGCCCTGATGGGCAGAAATGATCGCCTTTTTTAACTATTTTTTCCTATTTTTAAGAGCTGGGTCGGACTCGATTCGGCATTAAAAACTCAAATGTTGCGATAATTTTTCCATGGAGTGGATATGACGTTATCAAAACTGTTGCGCTGGATAATCCTTGTACTGTTCCTGATTGGTGCAGTTATGTTGTTCGTTCTTGAAGTCTCCACGGTCCGCCAGTCAATCCTTGATCAGATGTCGGCCAATCTGGAGACCGCCATCACAGCCCTTGGACTGGTACTTCAAGGCACCCTGCTCAATGATGATCAGGTGCTGGCCGAAACCATTGTCAATGCCATGTTTGACGGCGGCTTCGTCAGCTCGGTTATTCTGGTTGATCCGGATGGCCAATTGCTGTTTCAGAAGGTATTCCACTCTACCCAGCAAAATGTCCCTGGCTGGCTCCCTTCTGTTATCGGCATGCCACCCGTCAAAATTGAGCAAGAGTTGACAGATGGCTGGCGCATGCTGGGCACTCTGACCCTTGAGGGGCATAGCGGCTACGCCTATCAGCACCTGTGGAATGCCATCAGTCGCACCGGTCTGGCGCTGTTGGCGGGCCTCGTCGTATTTACCCTGATCATCTCCCTGGTGTGCAAACGCCTGCTGCAGCCCCTGGAGCAGATCAACCTGCAGCTGATCCGTATCCGCAAACACCAGTTCAACAGCACCCTGCCCACTCCCTGGTTGCAAGACCTCAAAGAAGTGGCACTTTCCATCAACCAATTGGTTTCCGAACGCAAACGGGATCTGCTGCAACAACGACTCAAAATCACCCAGCTGGGAAAACAGCTGCCACTGACGCCCCCACAGCCGCTGCAAGGAGTGAGCCCACTGCCGGAAGGCGGGCAACTGCAAAAATTTGTCTCCACACAAGGGGAGATCGCGCTCTATCAGCGTTTCTTGCCCAGTCAGCCCCTCGGTGCCGACAGCGCTCTCGCAACCATCCAGAGCGCCCTGCAACAGTGGCAGCACTCTCACATAGAGGGGATCTTGCTGCCCCTCTCCCTGCTCAATCACCCGCAATGGTCCGAGATCTTCCCCCTGCTAAGCCAGGGCCGCGGCAAAACACTGGATTGGCGCTGGGATGTGGTCACCTTTCCCGCCCACGGCCAAGCCATATTGGCTGCGTTGCAGGAACAGGGGTGTGAGCTCGCCTTCAGCGCCATTCCCCTCAATGCGGATACCTTCAATCAACTTGACCCGCTCAATCCCATTTTTATCAGCTGTCAGCTGACCGATGAGCCGCTCTACTGGAATCTGCTCTCCCAAACCATGCATGCCGCCGGTTATACCCTGCTGGCAGAATCGGGAGAGTGTCGCGACATCGACAAACTACGGACCTGGGGTATCGATGGTTATGCCAAGGAGGCGCAATCATGAAGAAGCTCGCTATGCTGTTGCCTCTGCTGTGGCAACCCTGCTTGATGGCTGAAACCGTCACTATCGCCACCGGGGGTGAGCAGGGGATTTATCACCAGATAACCAAAGAGTTTTGCCGTCTGGCCCATGAGGTCGATGAGCAACTTGCGTGCACACTGCAGAGCTCATCGGGTTCAATAGAAAACCTGAAGCTGCTGAAGAGTGGCGAGACCTCCTACGCCATGGTGCAGTCAGACTGGCTGTATCAGGCAAGCAAAGGCTTGGGCCCTTTTACCACCCAGCCGCAACCTGAGCTGCGCGCCCTGTTTGCCACCCATGCCGAACCCTTCACCATAGTGATTCGTGCCGATGGCGATATCACGTCACTGGAACAGCTTAAGCTCGCCCCCATCGACATGGGGTTGAAGAACTCGGGAACCCGCCAGACGGCGCTGGCTCTGTTCAACATCTTGGGAGCGAAAGAGCAGGAGCTCGATCTGAAGAGCATGGCCAACCTGCCGGATGCGCTCTGCAGCAAGCAGATCGACGCATTTGCATTGGTGATGGGGCATCCCAACCGGATTGTGCTCGACACCGCCAAACGTTGCGCGGTCAGTTTCCTCCCCGTCGATGGGGCCACCCGGGATCAGCTACTCAGAGGGGTCAAATATTACCAACGCAGTCAGGTGCCCGCCCGCATCTACCCCGGCAATCTGAAGGCGACCCCCACATTTGCCATTGCCGCCACCCTGGTCACCAATGCCAGCATGCCGGAAGAGTCTGTCTATCGTCTGACCAAGGCCATGCTGACCCAGCAGACCAAGTTCAATGAGCAGACTTATGGCTACGCCAATATGTTTCACCGGGCACGCAATAAAACCGGTCCGGTGCTGAGTATTGAGCAGCATCCGGGCGCGGCGAAATATTTCGAGGAGCTGAAAGCGGCAGGCAAGCTATAACTGACGACGGGGAGAGCGCAGTTGCTCGCTGGAGAAACGGGTCTTCATCGATGTCCACTGCGCCAACCGATCGGCACTCCCCGCCAGCGTCCCTTCCCGCCGTGACTTCATGATCCAGATGCTTTTGGCATCGAAACTGTAAACGGGAATGAGATCGGTACGCTTGCTGCCCGGCAGGATCCGGCTGTTGATGTTGTCGAGCACCAGTGGATCAGCCTTGGGCGTCGGGAAGTAGAGCGTCACCATGTGGAATTGGTTGTAACGCACCGCCTTGACGTAGGCCAGCCGCAGCTTCTTCTCATCCACCCCCAGCTCCATCAGGGTGTAGTACTTGGAGATGCTGTAATCCTCGCAATCCCCACCCCGGGCACCGATGAACTCCAGCGGATTGGCCCAGTAATCCTCATCCCCCCACAGCTTGGGATCCTCGCTGTAGGTGAGATTGTTGAAGTAGTTGTTCACCAGCTCGATCTTCTGCTGGTCGGTTGTACCCGCTCTGGGGGTGAGCAAGCGAGAAAATGCCTCGGCCCGCTGGATGGCCCTGCCACCATACACTTCCTGCAGCTTGGCCCGCAGGTCCGGACTGGCAATATATTCGGAAAGGCGCGAAGCCTGCACACTGGCGCAACATAGCGCCAGTGTGCAGGCCGGGATCAACAACCATTTCATACCGGACACTCCATGTCAGATGCTGGAGGTCAGTATAGTCCGTCCGGATGAGAGACTCAGCCGCTAATCAGCGACATTGGGCAAATGCGTCCGCCAGTTGTTGCATGAATTGGGGATAACCATCCGGGCCAAGCGGCACCTGTTCACCCACCTCATCAAGCAACAGCACCTTGGCGCCAGTATTGCGTGCCACCGATTCGATCACTGCCGGTGAAAATTGCGGCTCGGCATAAATGCAGCTCGCCTGCTTCTCTTCCAGTGCCTTGCGGATATCCACCAGGGTCTTGGCGCCCGGGCGACGCTCAGGGCTCACGGTAAAGTGACCTTTTGAACTCATGCCGTAATGGCGCTCCCAGTAGCCATACGCCTCGTGGAAGACAAAGTACCCCTTCTCATTCACTGCCTTCATCTGGCCGGCAATCACCTTGTCCTTGGCATCCACCTTGGCATCAAATGCCGCGAGGTTGGCGTCATAGCGAGCCTGATTGGCCGGATCCAGCTTGCCCAATTCACTTGCGATCGCCTTGGCAATCACCTTGGCCTGCGTCGGGCCAAGCCAGATATGGGGATCGACCCCTTCGTGATGATGTCCCTCATGCCCTTCATCATGATCATGGTTGCCGTGCTCGTGGGCGGCATGATCGTGATCATCATGGTCATGGGAGTCATGACTATCCTGAGTCGCGTAGTTGAACAGCGGCATTCCCTCAACCTGAGTCAGGGCCAAAGCATGGGAATGATTGGCCAGCGGCTTGGCCATAAACCCTTCCAGCTCGGGGCCAACCCACACCACCAGCCCAGCACTGTTGATGCTGCGAATATCGGACGGACGCAGGGAGAAATCGTGGGGAGAGGCACCGGTCGGCAGCAATACCTTGGGCTCGCTCACCCCGTCAGTGATCGCCGCAGCGATGAAGCCAAGGGGCTTGATGGTGGTCAGTACCTCAATGGCACGAACAGGCAAACTCACCGCCAGCAGGGCAGTGAAAAGCGCAATAATTCTCATTGGTGAATCTCGTCAGGGGGTGAGTATGTGATAATATAACAGCTGCTTTTTGTTATATTATAACTCTCACTGGCTGTAAACCCCGGAGTTGTCATGAGCCAACTGGTAGAGCTGAAAGAGGTCTCTCTCTCGTTTGATGGACGCTCTGTGCTCGACAAGGTCTCCTTTACCCTCAATAAAGGCAAAATCACCACGTTAGTCGGCCCCAACGGGGCAGGCAAGAGCACCCTGAGCAAGCTGGTGCTGGGTCTGCTCACGCCGGATTCGGGCAAGATCACCCGCAGCCGCGATCTGAGAGTCGGCTATGTGCCCCAGCGCCTCTACCTGGATCCCACCTTGCCGCTGACGGTGCGCCGCTTCTTGCAACTGGGCAAAAACAGCCGCCTCTCCATCGAGGAGGCGCTGACCCGGGTGGGCGCAGAAGGATTACTTGAGAACCGGATGCAGAAGCTCTCCGGAGGCGAGATGCAGCGGGTGCTGCTGGCTCGCGCCCTGCTGGTCAAGCCCGAGCTGCTGGTGCTGGATGAGCCGGTGCAAGGGGTCGATATCACCGGCCAGATCGAGCTCTACGCCCTGATCGGCCAGCTCGCCGCCGAATTCAATTGCGCCGTGCTGATGGTCTCCCACGACCTACATCTGGTGATGGCCAGCACCCACGAGGTGATCTGCCTCAATCGCCACGTCTGCTGTCATGGCGAGCCGGAAAGCGTGGCCCGCCACCCCGAATTTGCCCGTCTGTTCGGGCGACCGGAGCAGGAGGTGCTGGCGGTCTATACCCACCATCACCACTGCGATGGCGAACACCATCATCATGAACCGCAGGCCCCCATCATCCGCCTGCCTTCTCGCAACAACGCTCACAGCAAATAGCGCAAGCAACAGGACATTCAAGTGGACAGCTTTCTGTTATACGCACTCGCGGCCGGTCTCGGCATCGCCCTGCTGGCCGGTCCCCTCGGCAGCTTCGTGGTATGGCGCAAGATGGCCTATTTTGGCGACACCCTTTCGCACGCCTGCCTGTTCGGCATAGCACTGGGCATTCTGCTGCAGGTCGATCTCACCCTGGCGGTAGTGGTCTGCTGCCTCGCCATGGCGATGCTGCTGGTGATCATGAGTCGCAACCAGCAGGTCGCGACCGATACCCTGCTCGGCATTCTGGCCCACAGCGCCCTGTCGCTCGGTCTGGTTACCTTGAGTTTTATGGATAATGTGCGGGTGGATCTGATGGCCTACCTGTTTGGCGACCTGCTCTCGGTACAACCGATGGATCTGCTCTGGATCTACGGCGGTGGCGCGCTGGTACTGCTCACCCTGTGGCGCTTGTGGGATCCACTGCTCTCCATGACCATCTCGGAAGAGCTGGCGCGGGTAGAAGGGATCCGGGTCGATATGTTGCGCTGCGTACTGATGCTGCTGATTGGGCTGGTGATCGCCGTGGCGATGAAGTTTGTTGGCGCGCTGATCATCACCTCCCTGCTGATCATCCCCGCCGCCACCGCCCGCCGTTTCAGCCAGACACCGGAGCAGATGGCTGGCTTTGCCGCGCTGATCGGCTGTCTCGCCGTGCTCGGCGGGCTGACCCTCTCCTGGTACCAGGACACCCCGGCTGGGCCTTCGGTCGTCGTCTGCGCCACCAGCCTGTTTGTACTGAGCCAGTTCAAGAGAGCGTAACGGTGCAGGCTAGAGCGGCATGCTCTGGCGTGTCTCCATCATCAGCCACTGGCGCAACCGGCTGATGGCGGGCTCATGGGCCCGCGAGCGCTTGCAGGTAAAGTAGAAGGCATCCCCCGTCTCCAGCTGGTGTACCGGCAAGGCCACCAGCTGGGGATCATCGGGTCGCAGCATATAGTCATTCACAAATGCCACCCCCTGATCCCAGGCCGCCGCCTCCATCGCCAGCAGCACATGGCTGAAATGGTGCATCCGCGCCTCGTCCGGAATCACCAGCCCACCCGCCTTGGCCCAGCGCAGCCAATCCTCCCCCCTCGCCTTGTAGATGGACTGCACCGAAAGCAGCGGCAGCTGCCAGATGGCATCAGGCCACTCCCCGCTGACCTGCTGCAACAGACGGCGACTGCAGACCGGAAAGAGCCGCTCCTGATAGATAAGATCGTGACAGTAACCACGCCCGTGGGGTGAGACGGTGATAAAGCAGTCCGCCACCCTATCGGAGAGTTCGGGATCCTCCGCCACCATCTCCAGACTCAAGTCCAGCTCGGGGTAGAGCTGGCGCAATCCGGCCAAGCGGGGGATCAGCCATTTCACCGCAAACGAGCTGTAGACCGCGAGGCGCAACCGCATCTCGCCGCCACCGCGCAGCTGTTCGCTGCTCTGGGCAATCTGGCTAAGCCCGGCAGCAATCCCTTCGAAGTAGCTCTCCCCCTGGGTTGTCAGCGAGAGCAACCGCCCCTGACGCAGCAGCAAGCGCTCACCCAGAAAATCCTCCAGCAGACGAATCTGGTGGCTGACCGCACTCTGGCTGACGTTCAGTTCCAGAGCGGCGCGGGAGAAGCTGAGCAGCCGGGCCACCACCTCGAAATATTGCACCGCACGCAGGGGAGGAAGCTTCATTATCTAAATATCTCATGAATGGTCATTTTTTATCATTTTACTGGATATCAACCGGCACGCTACCCTCCCCTCATCTGAAGTGGGAGGTGGTATGAATGCAGTAGGGATCGGCATCCTATATCTGGTGCTGGGCAATATGGTGGCGGTTTTTTCCGATGCGCTGGTCAAGGTGCTGGAGCCGGATCAGCCCATCTTCCAGTTTGTCTTTTTCCGCCAGCTCTCGGCCGCCATTCTGCTGATGCCCTGGCTGCTCTGGTCATGGCGCCGCAACCCGCCGGTGGCCATCAAGTGGCACCTGCTGCGGGCCCATATCTGGGCGGTCGGCGTCTGCCTGATGGTGGTGGCCCTCACCCGCTTGCCGCTCGCTACCGCCAATGCCCTCTTCTATGCAGCCCCCCTGATGATGGTGCCGCTGGCGGTGTGGATGGCGGGGGAAGCGATCTCGCGCCAGAAGGTGCTGACCGCAGTCATCGGATTTATCGGGGTTTTGATCGTGCTGCGCCCGACCGAGGTGAACTGGGCCGCTCTGGCGGCGCTTGGGGTGGCGCTGTCGATGGCGCTCAACAACCTGCTGATCAAGCGGATCCCGCTCAAGCAGCCCATCGCCCAGACCCTGTTTTTCACCAACGTGCTGAGCATGCCCTTCATTCTGGCGCTGGCACTGTGGGAAGGGGGCGACTGGCAGTGGCAGATGTGGTGGCCCGCCTTCGGATCTTCGGCGCTGATCATGGTCTATGCGGGATTGTGCGTGGTGGCCTATCGCAAGGCGGAGGCTAGCAAGATCGCCTCGGCGGAGTACACCGGTCTGCTGATGGCAGTGGCCATCGGGGTATGGTTGTTTGACGAGCAGCCGGGCCTGCCGCTGCTGCTGGGCTGTATCTGCATCGTCCTGCCACTTATCGCCATGGCGCGCAGCAAGCCAAAACCGCTGGCCGAGCCAGCGCTCTAATACTCAGGGTCTCCCCAGAAGCGGGGCGACCCTTTGCTGCAGATGGGGGACGATCTCCTCCTCGAACCAGGGATTCCTCCTGAGCCAGAGGGTATTGCGCGGGGAGGGATGCGGCAACGGCAGCCAGCCGGGGCCATAGTCGGCCCAGCTGCGCACCGTGTCGGTGAGTGACCCTTTGGCTGCCCCCCGCAGATAGTAGGCTTGTGAATATTGGCCGATCAGCAGGGTCAGTTCGATATTGGGCAACAGCATCAATACCTTGCCGTGCCAGGTGGGCGCACATTCGGGGCGCGGCGGCAGATCGCCGGATTTTCCCCTGCCGGGATAACAGAGCCCCATCGGCATGATGGCGATGCGGGATTGGTCGTAAAAGGTGGCCTTATCGACCCCGAGCCACTGGCGCAGCCTGTCACCGGAGGGGTCATCCCACGGGATACCGCTGGCATGCACCCGGGTGCCGGGCGCCTGACCGATGATCAGCAGGCGGGCACTCTCGGCCCCGCGGATCACCGGACGAGGCCCCAGCGGCAGGTGAGCCTCGCACAGACGGCAAGCCCTGATTTGCTCAAACAACTTATCGATTCGCTGCATGACGTTGATAGTACCAGCATTTCCCTGTTTTCCCTCTTGTGGAAACAGGGCGCGCCCCCTACTATCGCCATGAGCGTTTAATTTAATAAACGGATAATAATGAAAAACTGGCTAGGTACCGGCACCGCGACCCTCTCCTTCATCCTGTGGGGGATGCTGCCGCTCTATTATCAATTCATGCCCGAGGTCAACATGTGGGAGCTCATCTCCCACCGTGTGCTCTGGTCGGTTATCCTGCTTGGCGGCCTGTTTCTGCTGCTTGGCCACAAGGTGCCCTGGGCACAACTGCGCAGCGAGCCGCGCCAGCTCGGCCTAATCCTGCTGGCCGGCCCCGTTATGTCCATCAGCTGGTGCATGTTCACCTGGTGCCTCACTACCGGGCAAGTGCTGACCACCAGCCTCGCCTTCTTTATGACTCCGCTGTTCAATATCGTATTCGCCGTCATCTTCCTCAAAGAGCGACTCACCCCGCAAAAGCATCTGGCGGTCGCCCTGGCGCTGGCGGGGCTCGCCTACATGCTCTTCTGCTACGGCCAACTCCCCTGGTTCTCCCTCATCATGGGGGCCAACTTCGCCTGCTATGGCCTTATCAAGAAGAAGATCCACTACGACACCGGCACCAGCCTCTATCTGGAAGCCATGGTGCAACTGCCCGTCGCGCTGATCATCATCGGCACACTGGCGTGGCACGGGGAAGGGGCATTCGTGAACGGGGATCTGGCCGACAAGCTGCTGCTGATGGGCAGTGCGCCCGCTACTCTGCTGCCGGTGGGGCTCTTCTGCTATGCGGTGGCGAGAACCCGGATGAGCACTGTGGGGCTGCTGCAATATATCGAGCCCAGCCTCGCCTTCCTGCTCGCCATCTACTGGTTTGGTGAGGCGCCGGATCCCATAAAGGCAGTCGGATTCGCCTTCGTCTGGGCTGGTTTGCTGGTTAGCCTGTTGCCATTGCACCGGCTCAAGCGTCGCCCTCAGGGCGTACCGCGATAAGATTCCAACACCTTGTGCCAGCGGGGATCCTTGTCCATCTGCTCGGCGATGTCGTTGAGGATGGCATGCAGCTCGGGACGAGACTTGGGCAACAGAATATGGCGGGTATAGCTGGATTGGGGGAAGGGGGAGATAAACAGCTTGCCCTGATAGTGGTTTGAGTCGATGAAAAAGCCCAGCGCGGAGCCTGGCACCAGGGTCACATCGATACGGCCGCGCACCAGCAGCTCAAGATTGGTCTTCACCTTCTTGGCATCGTGACGCTCCAGCTCTCCCCTTGCTGCCGCATCGTCGATCCCCTGATAGCGGTAGCCCTCCACCCCGCCAAACACCAACCCCTTGAGGGAGTCGGGTCCGCGATAGGTGATCGGCTTGTCGCTGTTCGAGATCAGCTCGTTGGTGTCGCGCATCACCGGAAAGGTCCACAAATAGCGCTCGCGATGGGGATCTCCCACCCAGGCAGGATTGACCCAGACCACCAGACCATCGAAGTCGGGATCCGCCATCTCCAGCGCCAGCCGGGCGCGATTAACCAACCAGAGCTCTATTCTGGGTTCACCCCCCAGCTTTTCATTGAGATACTTGACCAACTCGTGGCTCAGCCCAGTATCTCCACCGGTATTGAAAGGCGGATGCTGATGGTAATCGTAGAGACGAATCGTCTCCCCCTGAGCCGGCACCGACAACAGCAACCACAACCAGAACCAAACCCTCATCGCACCTCCTTGAGCTGCCTCTGAGTTTGGCACAGAGAATTTGAATGAGAAAACCCGCAACCACCACACCGACACCACAACCATCCCCCTCTTCCCGCTGGTCTGTCTATATGGTGCGTACCGCCACCGGCCTGCTCTATACCGGGATCAGCACGGATCCGCTACGCCGTCTGCGTCAGCACCAGAATGGCAAAGGGGCTCGCGCCCTGCGCGGCAAGGGGCCCTTGACGCTGGCTTGGCAGCAGGAAGTCGGCGAGAAGGGGGTGGCCCTGCGCATCGAATATCGCCTCAAGCAGCAGCCAAAATCCTTCAAGGAGCAGCTGATCCTGCACCCCGCGATTTGGCAGAGCTGGAGCCCGCAGTGGTTAATCGACTCCCCCTGAATATTGCCAGAAAAAAAGACCACTCGATGAGTGGCCGAAAAGGGGAAATCAGGGAGCATCACACGACGTGTTGTGCCACTACAGATAGGTATTGTTGCGCTGACGACGGTGGCTGATAAGCCAACAGACCACCAACACCAGTAGCAACCAGGGAGCCAGTTTGATGATCAGGGCAAGCATGCCGCTCAACAGACCCAGCAACACAAACACACCGCTTACCAGCAACATGGCCACCAGGGTAAAACCGGTCAGCGCCATCACCAGCAACACTCCCAGCAATATGAAAAATTCCAGCATAACTTGCTCCTTACGGGCACTCAGTGCCGCCGGGCTGCCTTGCGGTCAATCCAGCCAGCGTCTCAATTCATAACGAGGCGGCATCACCAGCACCGCCAGCAGATAGGCAGCCAGTGCCAGCGGTGGCACCAGGATCAGGGCAAGCAGGGCTACCACTCGCACCGTCACTCTGGAGATCCCCAGCCGTTTGGCAATGCCGGCGCAAACGCCGGTCAGCTTGCGATGCACCAGATCCTTGGGCCAGGGAGTCATGGTTATACCTCCACCTTCTGACCCTTGAGACGGGCCAGCTCGCGCTCTATCTCGTCATTGAGCTCCAGCTCGCGGAACTGGGCCTCCAGCGAGGGATTCTGCCCCAAAGTGGCCGCCTCCAGCTGGGCTTCCAGCTGATCGACCCGCCCCTGAAAGCCTTCGAACCGTGCCATCAGCTCGTGCATGCGCTGGCTGTCCACCTGAGCGCGGGCACGAATGCGGCTGTGGGCCGTCTGCTCGCGCAGGGTCAGCAGTTTCTGCTTCTCCCGCGCCTCGGTCAGCTTGGCTGCCAGTCGCTCACTGTCGGCGGTAAGCTGGGCCAGCACCTCGGCCACCCGGGCCTTGTCCTGCTCCAGCTGTTCACATTTCCTGGCCTCCGCCAGCTTCTCGGTGAGGGCAGCGCGGGCCAGATCCTCACGGCCTTTCTGGATGGCGAGCTCGGCCTTGGCCGACCACTCCAGGATCTGCGCCTGCAACGCTTGCTGATGACGCTCCAGCTGCTTCTGTTCGGCAATCACGCGGGCGGCCTGGGTACGCATCTCGACCTGCACCTGCTCCATCTCTTCGATCATCAACCGCAGCATCTTCTCCGGCTCTTCACTCTTGTCGAGCAGGCTGTGCAGGTTGGCATTTATCACGTCGGTCAGGCGGCTGAATACGCTCATGGTCTGGCTCCTTGTTCATGGGATGGCTATCTCTTCCCATTGCATTACAAGAGCCGTGCCAAGAAAAATTATTGTTGTTTTACATATAGATGAGAGTTTCACAAAGAAATTAAAGAAAGGTTTGTTGGTGAAAATAGCCAACCATGTGGTGATTTTCACCAACAAAAAAGGGAGCCTGAGGCTCCCTTGTCGATTCATCTGCGATATCTAGTCAGACTGCGTGGCTGTGGCCCAGCTTGCTGTCCAGTTCAGCCAGCTTGGCCTCCATCCGGGCACGGCACACTTCGGAGAGCTCGCGAATGCCGGCGGCACCGTGCTCCTTGCTGCAGACTGGCGCCATCACCTCCACCAGCACTTCGCCGTTGTCCCAGCGATTGAGGTCGATCTGGCCAAAGTAGCTGGAACAGACGATGGGCACTACCGGCACTTCAGCCTGTACCGCAGTGTGGAAAGCGCCCGCCTTGAACGGCAGCAGGCCACGCCCCTGGGAGCGGGTCCCTTCCGGAAACATCCAGATGGAGGTGCCACGGTTCTTGATGCGATCCACCACCTGACCAATGGTGCCGATGGCACGGGAGCGGTTGGAACGGTCGATCAACACGTTGCCGGAGAGCCAGAAGATAAGGCCGAAGAAGGGGAGCCACAGCAGGCTCTTCTTGCCTACCGCCACCACACCGGGCTGCACCGCACCGGTCACGGTGAAGATGTCGAAGTTGCTCTGGTGGTTGCAGACGTAGACCGCCGGGCCGACCGATTTCACCTCGTCGGCCACCGTCACCTTGACTCGCAACCCGATCAGCGGGCAGACCGCGTGATACATACGGGCAAAGACATAGACGTTGTTGGGGTGGCGCGGACGAACCAGACAGAGCAGCAAGCCGAACAGGAACCAGAAAATGAGCAGCAGACCAAGCAGCAGCACACGGGCAATTTTGAGCATCGAACACCTCGAGTTTTAACTCGGCGCAGTATACTGATCCCCCTTTTAGCGAACAAGCGTTCGCCAAACAGAACCGACCAGACTCACCCGCTCTGTCACCCCGGCGATCAGTCATAACGGGCAAGGTAACTTGCCCCTCCAGATATAGGTCGCTAGGATGGCCCCATCTTGATGGACATGGCGAACATGATGTTGCAACAACGGATAGCGAAGCATCTCCTGCTACTGGTCTGCCTGCTGCTGCTCAATTGTGCAGCCCAGCCGCTGGCCCGGCTTGCCCTGCTCGATCACGCCCTCAGCTGTCAGGCACTGCCCGTTCAGAGCATCGATGATGAGCAGAACGACGGCAAGCCAGTCAGCCCGCAGCCCACCAGCTGCCAGCTCAACGGCAAGTGGCTAAGCGCCGCCACCCTGCTCTGCGTCGAACAGCTCTTCTTTGCCGTGGCGGTGCTGCTCGCCCTGCTGGCCCCCCTTTGGCTCTACACACCGCCACTGCCCCCTCCCAGAGTCATCTCGCCGCCCGAGCGGCGTCTGCACCTCACCCTGTGCGTCTGGCGGGAATGAGTTCGACAGCGTTCTTTCGTTAGCTGTCACTCAATTTTTGCGAGACCAAAAAGATGTCGAATCTCTTCAAGGCGGCCCTGCTACTGGGCGGTCTGCTGTGGCAATCCATGGGATTGGCCAGCGACACGGGCTGGCTCACCAGCCCACAGAATGATCACGCCCGGGTACGGCTGCAGGCCGACCACAGCACGGCAGATCAGACCCGCATCCTGCTCGATGTCGAGCTGGAGTCAGGCTGGAAAACCTACTGGCACAGCCCGGGCGAAGGGGGCATTGCCCCCCAGATCCTGTGGGACGAGCCGGTCGGTGCCTTTCAGTGGCGCTGGCCGGTGCCACGCCACTTCGAGGTAGCCGGGCTCAACACCCAGGGTTATCAGGGTGAGGTGACCTTCCCTCTGAGCCTCAACTATCCCGCCGGGCAACCGCTCAAGGGGACTCTACGCCTCTCCACCTGCAGCAATGTCTGCATCCTGACCGACTTTCCCTTCACCCTCTCGGTGGATGGGCAGGCCCCGGCCGACTTCGATTTTGCCTGGGCGAAGGCGATGAGTACCCTGCCCCAGCAATTGCCTGCCGCAACCCGGGTCGAGCTCGGTTATCAGCACAACCAGCTGCAACTGCGCGCCGAGCGGGCAGAAGGTTGGCAATCACCAGCGCTCTTTATCGACGCTCTGGAGGGTGCCGAATTTGGCAAACCGGCGCTTGAGGTCGAGGGCAACACCCTGATCGCCCGGGTGCCGGTGAGCGATGGTTGGCAGGGGGATGCGCCGGATCTGCGCGGCCAATCCCTCGGCCTGCTGCTCACCAGTGGCGAGCAGGCGTGGCAGGGCAAGGGGACGATCGGCGCGCCACTCGCAATGCCCGGCCAGAGTCATTCGCTGTTCTGGTTGCTGGGAGCAGCGCTGCTCGGCGGCCTGATCCTCAACCTGATGCCCTGCGTGCTGCCGGTGCTGGCGCTCAAGCTGGGAACTGTGTTGCAACATCAGAAGCGTGAACAGGGAGCGGTGCGCAAGCAGTTCCTCGCCGCCAGCGCCGGGATCATCGCCTCCTTCTGGGTGCTGGCGGCCATGAGCAGCCTGCTGCGCGCCACGCAAGGGGCCGTCGGCTGGGGCATCCAGTTCCAGAGCGCCGGTTTTATCGGCTTGATGGTGCTGGTCACCCTGCTGTTTTGCGCCAACCTGTTGGGGCTGTTCGAGATCCGCCTGCCCAGCGCCCTCTGCACCCGCCTCGCCACCAGCGGCGGCAACGGCCTCGGCGGTCACTTCCTGCAAGGGAGCTTCGCCACTCTGCTGGCGACCCCCTGCTCGGCACCCTTTCTCGGCACTGCAGTGGCCTTTGCGCTGGCGGCGCCGATCGGCCAGCTCTGGCTGATCTTCACGGCATTGGGGATTGGCATGAGCCTGCCCTGGCTGCTGGTGGCAGCCCTGCCACGGCTCGCCCTCTGGTTGCCGAAACCGGGGCGCTGGATGAACCATCTGCGCATCCTGCTCGGCCTGATGATGCTGGGCTCCAGCCTCTGGCTCACCAGCCTGCTCGACAACCATCTCGGCAGCTATGCCACCGGCTGGCTGATGGCTGCCATGCTGCTGGCACTGCTGGCTGGCATCATCTGGCGTTACGGCATCCGCGGCTTCACGCTGGCGATCGCCCTCACCGCCCTGATTGGCAGCCCCCTGCTGCTGAGCGGCGCCTTTAGCGCGCAGGGCTCGGCCAGTGTTGACAAGGTGGTCTGGCAGCCGCTCTCTGAACGCGCCATCACAGATGCGCTGGCCCAGAACAAGCGGGTCTTTATCGATGTCACCGCCGACTGGTGCGTCACCTGCAAGGCCAACAAATACAACGTGTTGCTGCGCGATGAGGTGCAACAGGCCCTCTCGGCCCCCGATGTGGTGGCCCTGCGCGGCGACTGGAGCAAACCAAGCGACACCATCGCCGCCTTCCTGCGTAAGCGGGGCGCGGCTGCGGTTCCCTTCAACCAGATTTACGGCCCGGAGTTGCCGCAGGGGGTCACGCTGTCACCCCTGCTCGACAAGGACGATCTGCTGACCACATTGCACAAGGCTGGCCTGCTTCAGGCTGGCACCACCCGATTTTAAGGAGTAACCATGAAACCGACTCTGAGCGCCCTGACCCTGCTGGCCTCCCTTTCCGCAGCCCTGCTGGCTCCGGCCCTGCACGCCGCCCCCTTCACCCCGGAGCAAGAAGCGCGCATCAAGGAGCTGATCCGCGAGACCCTGATCGCCAACCCCAAGATCCTCGACGAGGCCGCCGAATCCTGGGAGAAACAGAACGCGGCAGCCCAGGAGGCGCAGCTTGGCAACTTCATCAAGGGCAACAAGGATGTGCTGTTCAACAGCGCCACCAGCCCGCGCCTCGGCGCCAAGAACCCCAAGCTGACGCTGGTGCTGTTCACCGACTACAACTGCCCCTACTGCAAGCAGTTCGATCCCCAGCTGACCAAGCTGCTCAAGGCCTATCCGGACGATCTGGGACTGGTGATCAAGCTGCTGCCGTTCAAGGGGCAGACCTCCGCCAAGGCGGCCCAATACAGCCTGACCCTGTGGCAACAGGATCCCGCTCGCTTCCTCACCCTGCACGACAAGCTGATGAGCAAGCAGGGGATGCTGACCGAGGCGGACATCAACAAGGCGCTGGCCGCCACCGGCAACACCGCGCTCAAACCGGCCGCCAAGGCGACCGAGGAGCTGCGCAACAGCCTGCGCATCGGCACCATTCTGGGGGTACAGGGCACACCGGCGACGCTTATCGGCAACCAGCTGGTACCGGGCGCCATCCCCTATGAGGAGCTGGAGCAACTGGTGCAGGCCGAACTGGCCAAGCAGGGGTAAGGGATGGCCACCAATCCTCAACCCCGCTGGCGCCGCTGGAGCAAGGAGGCGATCTGGCTGCTGTTGCTGGCACTGGTCATCTCGACCCTGCTCGATCTGTGGCGCAGCCCGACCCTGCCAGAGGGAGCGATGAGCGCCCCCGTCACCCTGCAGAATGGCAGCAGCACGGATCTCGCCACCCTGAGTCAGGGCAAGCCGCTGCTGGTCTACTACTGGGCCAGCTGGTGCGGTGTCTGCCGTTTCACCACCCCGGCGGTACAGCAGCTGTGGCAGGAGGGTGAAAACGTGCTGACGGTGGCGCTGCGCTCCGGTAATTCGGAACAGTTAGCCAAGGGGATGAGCAAGAAGGGGCTCACCTTCCCGACCCACAACGACGAGTCGGGAGCGCTGGCCGCCCAGTGGCAGGTGGGGGTCACCCCGACTTTTCTCGTCATCAAGGATGGGACGCTTGTGAGCAGCACCACCGGCTGGAGCTCGAAGTGGGGCCTGCAGCTGCGGCTCTGGTGGGCGTCGCTCTAGCCACGCAACAACATTGCCTTCAACAGGGCCATCCCACCGGATGGCCCTTTTTTATGCCGACATTTTTATCCTGACATCAGGCGGGGAGCTGCATCCCGCGCACCTGAGCCAGCAGGGCGGTCACCGCCGCCGAGCGCAACGCATCGGGGGCGTAGCAGAGCCCCACCCGCCGCTTGAAGGAAGAGGCCGCCAGCTCGGCGACCGTACAGCCGTGCGGACAGAGGGAACGAGGCAACCAGGCGATCCCCGCCCCGGCGGCCACCATAGTCGCCGCCAGTCGCAGTGACCCCGCCCGCCGTGGATAGAGGGGCGCCTGATTGCCGAGAATGGCGATCAGCCGCAGGTGAGAGTCATGGCGCGGGCAGGTGACCCAAGGCTCGTCCGCCAGCGCATCCGGGGTGAGCGATCCCTTGCCCGTCAGCGGGTGATCCGGCGGCAGCACCAGCACAAACTCCTCCTCCAGCAGGGGGATAAAGAGCTCGTCACCGCAACGCAGGGATTCACACCCTAGCCGCACATCGCCACAGCACCCCTCCTCCAGAGTCAGCAGGATCTCCTCGTGGGCGAGCGCCCCTTGCACCAGCGCCCCCACCACGCCATCGCCAAGGTCTGCCTCAATCCCCACCGTCAGCTCGAGACAGGGGGAGGTTTCACGAAACTCGCGGGCGAGAGAGTCGGTATCGGCGATCAGCCGCTTGGCGCGGGGATAGAGCCGGTGCGCCGCTTCGGTCCCCTCCACCCCGCGCGCCTGCCGCACAAACAGGGTCACCCCCAGCTCATCCTCCAGCGTCTTGATGGTGGTGGAGAGGGTGGGCTGGGTAATGAAAAGGCGGGTGGCGGCCGCCGTGATGTTGCGCTCCTCGAAGACAGCCACAAACGCACGCAAGGTTCGCACATCCATAGAATTCACCTATACCAGACAGTCATAAAAGCCATTTTTCACGGCGACACGGGGCAAATATAGTGACTTACCTGCCACAAGGCATCCCAATTATCTATATCAGCGTCTATCAACACTGTCAGGAGCCATCATGCGCCATCTATCTGTCATCGGCCTCGGGGCCATGGGCTCCGCCCTCGCCACCACCTTGCTCAAGGCGGGCCATCCGGTCACCGTCTGGAATCGCAGCGCCGCCAAGGCAGCCCCGCTGCAAGCGCTGGGTGCAACACTCGCCCCCTCGGTTGACGCAGCCATCGCCGCAAGTGATATCACCCTTGTCTGCGTCGATAACTACGCCGTCAGCCAGCAGTTGCTGGACGAGGCGAGCGATGCGGTGGCGGGCAAGCTGCTGGTGCAGCTCTCCACCGGCAGTCCGCAGGGGGCCAGAGCGCTGGAGAGCTGGTGCCACGCCCGCGGCGCCCGCTATCTCGATGGCGCCATCCTCTGCTTCCCGGATCAGATCGGCACCACTGATGCCAGCATCATCTGCTCCGGTGCCAGCGCTGCCTTTAGCGAGGCCGAGCCGGTGCTGCGCCTGCTCGCCCCAACCCTCAACCATGTGGCCGAGGCGGTTGGCGCCGCCGCGGCGCAAGATTGTGCCGTCGCCGCCTACTTTGCCGGTGGCCTGCTCGGTGCTCTGCACGGCGCGCTGATCTGCGAGGCGGAAGGGTTGCCGGTAGCCAAGGTGTGCGCCCAGTTCAGCGAGCTGTCGCCGATTTTGGGGGGCGATGTGGCCCACCTTGGCAAGACGCTGGCGAGCGGCGATTTCGATCACCCCTACGCCAGCCTGAAAACCTGGAGCGCCGCCATCAGCCGCCTCGCCGGTCACGCCACCGATGCCGGGATCGACAGCAGCTTCCCGCGCTTTGCCGCCGATCTGTTTGAGGAAGGGGTGGCGCAAGGATTTGGTCAGCAGGAGGTCTCGGCTCTCATCAAGGTGCTGCGGGCGCGCAATGGAGCAGCACAATGAACGAGCAGACCAACCAACCCCAAATTGCACTGGTCACCGGCGCCGCTGGCGGGATTGGCCGCCAGCTCTGCATCGGGCTGGCCGAGGCGGGTTATCGGGTGATCGCCACCGATCTGGCCCCTCACGCTTTCGACCATCCCGAGATCCACTTTCATCCCCTCGACTTGCGCGATGAGCAGGCCATCGTGCGGCTCTTTGCCGAGGTTAGCGCGCAGCATGGCGGCATCCATCTGCTGATCAACAACGGCGCCATCAGCAAGTTCCACACCCGCTTCGAGGATCTGAGCGCAGCCCAGTTCGATCAGGTGATGACGGTCAATGTGCGCGGCGCCATGCTCTGCGCCCGCGCCTTTGTGCAGGCCAACCGCGGGTTGCCCTATGGCCGTATCATCAATATTGCCTCCACCCGCTGGCAGCAGAACGAGCCGGGTTGGGATGCCTATGGCGCCTCCAAGGGGGCGCTGGTCGCCCTCACCCAGTCCCTCGCCAACTCACTGGCCGACTACCCCGTCACGGTCAATGCCATCAGTCCGGGCTGGATCCAGGCGGAGGATTACCACACCCTGACCGAGGCGGATCACCGCCAGCACCCGAGCGGCCGGGTCGGGCGCCCCGACGACATCACCCGCGCTTGCCTCTTTCTGGCGGATCCCCAGAACGACTTTATCAACGGTGCCAATCTGGTGGTCGATGGCGGGATGAGCAAGAAGATGATCTACCACACCTCCGCCTCCTTCTGGGAGGAGTAACCCCTGCGGCAGCAGCCTCGCCCCGGCCTGCCGCCCATGCCTTTCCTGCCCGTTTTTTCATCGCTTTTGCCCTGCCGCCCTTGCACTGGCCAGACCGACTGGCAACAATAGACGCTCAACTGACCCCTCTTCATTTCGCCCGTTAATTGATCGCCCAACTCATCGCGTTGGCGGGCTGTTTCCGTTAAAATGACGGGTTTTTGCCGTGCCTGGTTTGCCAATCCCCACCATCAGGCACTCGCAGCGTGAATCCTATGATGCCAGTGATGCAGGATCTGCCATGAACAACTACTTTCGGGTGCTGGGCGTCAAGTCCAACGCCAGCGAAAACGACATCAAGAAAGCCTATCGTCGGCTGTCGAACCAGTACCACCCCGACAAGCTGCACGGGGCCAGTGAAGAAGAGAAAGAGCAGGCAGCCATCAAGCTGCACCAGGTAAAGCAGGCCTATGAAGTGCTGTCCGATCCGAAACAGCGGGCCGCCTTTATCAAGGATTTCAACAACGTCATCGTGACCGACCCCGCCTCCGCCATGCAGGAGATGTGGGATCAGTTCTACCCCTGAAACAGCAGGCAGAAAGAGCAACTATGCAAAAGAGATGGGACCAGGCGCGGCTCAAGGCGCTGCAAAGCGATGCCAGCGAAAACATCGAATCCTACCGGGATCAGGACGACCCCAAGGGGCTGGAACAGTTCACCGACCAGATGAAGAGCCTGCTGCTGGCCGATATGAGCATGCTGGAGTTTATGCCCGAGTATCTGCCGCTGGCCCTCTATGGCCGGGTGCAGTTCCCGGTCAAGGCCAAGTCGCAGTGGAACAAGTGGCTCGCCAGCGGCGAGCAGCCAAGCTGGGACGAGTTCAAGGTGAGCGTCGGCTTCAACAACGCCGCCCTGCCGCTGGTCAAGGCGGTGCGGGCCCAGAGCGAAGATCAGCTGATGGAAGCCTGCGCCGTGCTGTTCCTGCTCGACAACCCGCTACCGCGCGGTAGCCACCGCGCCGATGACGACTATGAGCTGCGCGACGAAGAAGATGAAGACGGGGAAGATGCCGACGCCGACTACCATGGCGGCAGTGACCGCTATGGTGATGACGACGGCGATCAGGATATGTACGACGAAGTCCGTTTCTAATTGGGGCAAGGCATGAGCAACAGTCTGATAGAAATTACCGCCATCGAGATCAAAGAGCTGGCCGTTATCGAGCCGAAGCAGGCCAGCGAGAAGTTCGAGCTGATCGCCAAGACCATGTCTGACGACCAGCTGGCAGAAGTGATTGAAAACATTGATATCGTTACCCTGACCCAGATTAACGGCCAGCACGATATCTCCTTCCCCTCCATCATCTCCGAGCTGATGACCCCGGAGCGGATCCGCGACATCGTCTGCCAGCAGCCGCTCTATTGGGAAGAGGCGATCAAGAACAACGCCGACGAGCTGCAACAGCACACCTTCGACTTCCTCAACTACCTGATCCGCACCCAGGATAGCGAAGCCAAGCAGCGCGAGATCCTCGAGTGCGTGGCCGAAGATCCGGCCGGTCTCTTCTACCTCGCCATCCCCTTTATCGAGTTCTATCGCGGCGATCGCTATGAAGAGGACGAAGGCTATCGCGACGTGCTGCACGCCGAAGAGGAAGATCTCGAAGAGTCCCTGCGCTACAGCGAGCGCCAGCAGAGCGAGGATGTCCACGACTACGCGCTGGATGACCCGCGAAGCCTGTTGATGCTCATTCGCGAGCTGGCCCCCGAGGTGGAGAAAGCCATCAAGGCGCTGCTGCGCAACGAGCACTCAAGCTGGGACGGCATCATCAACAAGTTTGCCGCCGAGCTGGTGATGCAGGCCAAAGAGAAGAACAAGGTCGAGGAAGACGAGTACGGCGACGTCGACGACATGTTCAGCTTTCTGGATTAAGGAGCCCATTCATGCAGTTAGTCATTCGCGATGCCAACCAGGGCCCCTTTCTGACCCAGGTGCTGCGCTTTGGCCGCGACAACGAACTCTTGAGTCAGCAGCAGCTGACCGCCATCAAGGGCAAGGCGGTGCTGATGAGCCTCAAATTCGCCGACAAGTACTACAACAAGTACAAGATGCACCTGCTGGAGCAGGCGGCCCACGACGTCATCGGCGTGGTGAGCCTCGGCCTGCAGGAGCTCTCGGCACGGGATCCGGCCAAGGCGCTGGCGCTGCTGCAGGCGCCTGAAGGCCCCATCAAGCCGTTCCAGAAGGGCTGGTCGATGCTCATTACCGTCAGCCCCAAGCAGGCTGGCAACAGCCTCTACGGTGACGTGGATGCGCGGCTCTTGGACAAGATCTCGAGCCCGCCCGATGTGGAGGAGTGGCAAGGGTGGCAGGAGTACGAGAAGGCGCTGACCGAGCACAACAAGAGCCGCCTGATGGAGCTCATCGACCAGCACTTCTTCGCCTGCGAAAGCGACCACCCCACCATGGAGGACAAGCTGGCCGAAGCGCTGCTCTACCGCATCCTCTGCGGCAAGGGCAGTGGCGCCGCCCCGCTCAAGGTGAAGCAGGATCTCAAGCGCAAACTGGCGCGGGAGATTGAGCTCGACGAGAGCTGGTACGACACCGACTACCTCGCCGCCCAGCTCACCCTGATGCTGAACGCGCTGCCCGCCGACATGGCCGCCGCACTGCGGCAGGAGTTGAGCCCGGGTTTTGTGCCCAACCTGCTGCACACCCTCGGCTTTGTGCGCCAGTACCAGCTGCTGCAAAAAGAGAACGCCTCACCGGAGAAGCTCGACAACGTCGAGATGCGCGCCGGTCTCAAGCACCCGCTGCTCGGCTGGCCGCTCTACCACAACTTCTAGGGCGCGCTTCGCCGCCTCTTTTGTTGCGCCCCCATGTGGGATAACTCAACGCCCGGCCCGCCGGGCGTTGTTATATCTACGTCATCAGCCCCCTACAATTGACGTAAAAATCGGGATGCAACCAGTTCAGATAGCTTCATTCAAACCTTGTTCGCAGCTATACTGCGCCCCTGATTCAGGGCTGAATAAACCGGTAATAATACAGGTCAGATTTTTATGCTGCTGCCACTTTTAATGCTTATCAGCGCCAATACTCCGTTACTGTCAGATACCCGCCTTTATAAAGAAGTCGCCAATAATTGTAAAAATGTAGATTTGGAAAATTGGCAACATCCGACCAGAAAGGTATTACTGGAACGAGGCGTTATATTAAAAAAAGTCGAGTTATGTAACGATGGTAAATATCCAATCTATCATGTTCGACTACCGTATGACCCGGCTGGTCAGACTCAAGATTATTTCAACCCACTCTATGTGGCCATGTACGGAGCCAACGGAAAATGGCCATATGCCATGGTCGATGAGGAAGGAACCATTGTGTATATGACCTATCGGAAAGGTTCTATTATCACACCGGACTACGAGCTTTCCTCACCATAATCAGATTTTATCTCTGAGGGAAATACTCAAGGAATGCAAAATAAACATATTTTCATAAAGGATAGCATCACGATTCCCAGCCCCCAAATGCTCTGGTTGATATATTATCAGGCTATCTTAAGTCACCTATCTGTCGAAACTAATCTGTATCACGTTATTACAACAAGAATATATATTAGCCCCTGCGATGAAACGCTCAAAAATTCCCCATATCATCAGGTTCTGATCAAGCCCTCATTTTCAATATTTATTCACTCAAACAGTGAAACTGAATAAATAAGCTGTCACTCAACATGCCGGCGGCAATGGTGAAAGAGCAGCCAAAAGCGCGATGGCGATCCCACTATCAGATCAGCCAAGACCAAAATGGGCTTCATTCAACCCCGCACCCTCTAATGCCTACCCGGCCAGCGCCAGTTTTTCAGCAGTCAAAACCGCATAAAAAACCGGAATAGATCAATAAAAGACAATTAATCTCGCCAGATTAAATTTCAGGTATGGCTATTTGCACCGCTTGGCCGCTAAATGACAGACCGGCCTTCAGACCAGCATGGAAGCGCACAAGGCTAGCCGGCAGCAGACCGGTACGCTCTCAGGACGAGTAATGACTTTCTTCTCTCACAGGAGACAGACCGTGAGCGCTTCGAATCAACACCCCACCATTCCCCCCGGCTCCGGGGCGCTGTTCTTTATCCAGACCTTCTCGACCCTGGGGTTTGCCGTGCTCTACTCCACGCTGGTGCTCTACGCCACCAAGCGGCTCGGCTTTAGCGAATCCCAGGCCAACGCCATGATGGGGGTCTTCGGGGCCTTCAACTATGGCCTGCACCTATTTGGCGGCTATCTCGGCGGGCGCTACCTCAGCAACCGCAACCTGTTCGTGATGGGGATGGTGCTGCAGGTGATCGGCTGCTACTTCATCGCCGAGATGGGGATCACCGGCCTCTACTGGGGGCTCGCCATGTTCCTCACCGGCAGCGGCCTCAACGTCACCTGCCTCAACATGATGCTGACCCAGCGCTTCGCCCCGGATGATCACCGCCGCGAGAGCGCCTTCCTGTGGAACTACGCCGGGATGAATCTGGGCTTCTTTATCGGCTTCACGGTGGCGGGCTACTTCCAGCTCACCGAGGATTACCGCACCCTGTTCCTGTTTGCGACGCTGGGCAACATCATCGCCATCATCGCCACCTTCGCCTGCTGGCCGATTCTGGCGGATATCAGCACCCCGCTGCGCCATGTCAAAGGGAGCGGCTTCTACCGCCGTATGCTGGCCGGGATCGCCATTCTGGCCATGCTGGTGCCGGCGCTGCGCCTGCTGCTGACCCACGCCAGCTTCAGCGGCAGCTTTGTGCTTATCTTGGGGGCCGTGGTGCTGGTGCTGCTCTGCGTGATGACCGCCCGCCATCCGGACGCCGCCGAGCGCAGCCGCATGGTGGCCTACCTGATCCTTGCCCTCGGCTCCCTCATCTTCTGGTCGCTCTACCAGCTGGCGCCCATGGGGCTGATGCTCTTCTCCGAGCACAACATCAACCTCAACGTGTTCGGGCTGCGGGTCGCCCCCCAGTGGATCCAGAACATCAACACCATTGTCATCGTCATCGGTGGCCCGCTGATGGCGCTGCTGTTCAAGCGGCTGCGCGAGCAGGGCTGGAATATCGACATCCCCTCCCAGTTTGCCGCCTCCCTGTTCTGCATGGGGCTCGGCATGCTGGTGCTGCCGATCGGTATCCATCTGGCGGGTGCCGATGGACTGGTCGCCTTCAAGTGGATCGCCATCAGCTATGTACTGCAGAGTTTTGGCGAGCTGCTGATCTCCCCCATCGGTTACGCCATGATTGGCAAGCTGGCCCCCGCCAGCCTGCAAGGCTTGATGATGGGCTGCTGGATGATGGTGACCGGCGTCGCCTCTGTGCTGGCGGGCTATGTCTCCGGCGCCATGCCACAAAATATCGGCAGCACCCCGGTCGCCACCAACCCGGGCTACAGCTCGGTGTTCAATATGCTCGGCTGGGGCTCGATGGCGGGCGGGATCGTCCTGCTGTTGCTGGTGCCCCGTCTACGCCTGCTGATCGCCTCGAAAATTGCTCCGCCACCGGCGGCGACAGCTATCCCCGTCTGATCGGTTTGAACCACTTGGCGGCGTGAGCCGCAGACAAGACCAGAGGCCCCGCAATCATGGATTGCGGGGCCTCTGCTTTTGGTGGGATGGATCGTTTAGACTTCGCTAATCAGCGCAAATCGCCTTATCCAGCAAGGCAATCCGGTTACCTTCAGAGTCCTGAAACTCGGCCACCTTGATGGCTTCCCCCACCAGGGTCACGGGATAAAGTAACTTGGCGCCCGCCGATAGAGCAGCCGCCATGACACGATCAATATTGTTCACGGTCAGATAAATACGCGTGCCATCCAGACTCGGAACATAGCTCTCCCCTTTAGCCAACGCACCGGAACAGCCCTCAGCACCATCAATAAGCGGGAATAGCGCCATCTCATTGCCATCGATATCAGCACGCTCGAACTCGATATCAAAAACAGCAGAATAAAAGGCGATTGCCCGCTGCATATCCGTCACCGGAATTTCAAAATGCATCCCAATATTTACCATCTAACCCCTTCCTTGTTAGCTAGCGATAGCACCGTGCAGACCGAATCATGCCCCCATTATTGCCATGAAGCCATCCATCAGATCCACGCAGACGGGTCAAAAGACCAGATGGTGCGCTGAGAAGCACGATCTCGCAGGGGACAAGTGCATGCCAACCTTTGGCCCTAGTTGTCACGCCATACCAAAATGGCTGCGATCTCTGCTCCCTTCTCCCACTCTTTGCCATAGACAAGGGAAGAAGGGTCGGGGATGAGGGGGCAAACCATCGACAAGCAGCAGAGCGTTAAATCAAGCAGGAGCGCGTAGGGTCGATTAGCGAAGCGTAATCGTCCGCACAGCAACCTCAGTGGCAATGAACATATAGATCTGCTGGAGCACCTGCAAAATTGTGGCAATCCGTTTTCGCGATCGTCTGATTACGCTTCGCTAATCAGACCTACGGGCCTCCAGCGCCATGCCGCAGAATATCGGCAGCTCTCCGGTGGCCACCAACCCGGGCTACAGCTCGGTGTTCAATATGCTGGGCTGGGGCTCGATGGCGGGCGGGATCATCCTGCTGTTGCTGGTGCCCCGTCTGCGCCTGCTGATCGCCTCGAAAATCACCCCGCAACCGGCGGCGACAGCTATCCCCGTCTGATCGATTGGAACCACTGGCAGCGTGAGCCGCAAACAAGACCAGAGGCCCCGCAATCATGGATTGCGGGGCCTCTGCTTTTGGCGGCATGGCGGGTTCGTTTCAGGCTGGCGGTGCGACGCCAGTGATCATTTTTGCACCAAAGAAGCCAATCTATTTTTTACTGTCGCACTGATGAAACAATCACGCAGATCGGGGGTAAGGGGAATCGACACAACGTCAGCAGTCCGGTAGGTATTTCCCGCCGACAGGGGTACGATGAATGAAGTCGGAGCCATATAGCGACCGCAGTTATCGGAGTCGCCCTGTGCCGCCCGCCATATACTCAAAGCCTTGTGAGCCCGGCTCACCATGATAAGGAGAGATGAGATGTATATGTTTTTACCCTTCCTGCTGGCGCTGATAACGGGGATCAGCATCTTGCTGCACAAACGTGGCGCCTCTTATCTGCTCTGGGCTCTGTTGCTGGTGGTGACCCTGCTCTCCTTTATGCACCATGTGACCGACCCGCTCACCCTCTCGTTCTAGGAGCCCGCCATGAGCCTTTCGACCTCTGCCACCGCCGCGAAGAGTGATCTGCCCCAGCTGCTCGATACGCTGGGGCTGGCGGGCATCTGTCTGACCCTGATCGTCGCCTTCTATTACCAGCTCTATCTGGCCGAACTCCCCTGCCCCTTGTGTTTATTGCAGCGGGTCGGCCTGGTCATCGCCGGTTTCGGCTTTATGTTCAACCTGCAATTTGGCGCAAAAGGGGCCCACTACGGCATCGTGATTGTCGGCGCCCTGACCACCGCCATGATCGGCGCCAGACAGGTGCTGCTGCATATTCTGCCCGGCGATCCCGGCTATGGTTCCACCTTTCTCGGGCTGCACTTTTATAGCTGGTCGCTGGTCAGCGCCCTGCTGATCATCCTGGCTGTCGCCCTGATATTGATGGTGCGGGACGGGCTCGCTATTGCGCTGCCCAAGCTGGATCTGGCGCGCTGGGGGCGTATCGCCTCCCTGCTGTTTGTCTTGCTGATTGCGGCAAACCTGATCTCTACCGTGCTGGAGTGCGGCGCGGGACAGTGCGCCGATAATCCCGTTATCTATGAGCTGCTTAGCCTGCGTTAATCATCCCCAAGGTGGCGCCCAGTCCGCCACCTTTTATTGCCGCCTTATATTGGTGAAAGGCGCAATAAACCCGGCCCGTTGCAACGGCAACCTCGCGGGTTTAATAGCGGTGCAATTTCATTGCACCCTACGGTTGCCTCCCCTCACCCTGACCCTCTCCCAAGGGGAGAGGGGACTGTATCGAACCTGCCTAGTGCTCTAGCTGCCTTCTTCTAAGCCACGCATCACCAGCCGCTTATGTCACCGCCATCCGATTTTGCTACGAGCGGCGCTCCCTTCTCCCCTTGCGGGAGAAGGGTCGGGGATGAGGGGGAACAAACCATCACAACAGAAGCCACCGACAAGCCGCAGAGCGTTGAATCAAGCAGGAGCACGTAGGGTCGATTAGCGAAGCGTAATCGTCCGCACCGCAATCCCAGTGGCGATGGACATAGAAAAGAGATCAGCTGGAACACCGGCAGAATTACGGCAACCTGTTTTCGCGATCGTCTGATTACACTTCAGTAATCAAACCTATCCTTACCAACAAGTTATGACGTGGTACATTGAGTGTTACTAACTTTAAATATATAATATTTTCCTTGTAAAATAGCCATCTAATAACTTATTGATATCAAATGAAAAAAAATAATAAAATTATTCTAGCATTATTGTTCATCTCTCCACTAGCAATTTACTTCTTAAATTTTCACGGAGGTTTTTCTGTCAACACTTCCAGTTGGTCAGATTTTGGTTCATATGTTGGTGGAGTATATGGAACTCTAGGTTTTTTTGCTGTTATTTACTCAATATATAAAAACAACCAACAAAACTTGAAAATGGAGCAAGATCAAATTTTTTATAAGTCCATGGATTTATTAAGTAATCGTATATTAAACTCCTCAATACTCATTAATGGCAGCTCACTTCAAGGCATAGCCATTTTCAAAGCAATGGTTGAGGAAATAAAGCATGAACTTGAATTACAGTCAATGCACAATGCTAGGAATTTACTATGTAACATACCAAATGAAATCAGTGACACTCATTATATAAAAATATTATCAGCATTCTATAAAAACCATATCTTTGATGAAAGAGTAACAGAGTTCAAGGATGAGCTTCTCAAATTAGATAACTACAATTCAAGGTGGGAATATATAAAGCGTTATTTAGGCTCAGTGAATTATGAAACAAAGGAAATGGCACAAGCACTTCAAGATCTAGGGACAGTTTGGTTTTATAAATTATCCCATAACGACAGAGTAAATATGTACTCGAATGCTATTTCTACACTCGAGCATAATTATGGCGAGTTTATAAACGGCTATATAAAAAACATAAAGTTCATTGCTGACTTTGTTGGAAAGTCTGAGAACAAAGAACTGTACATTAAATTTGTTATTTCTCAACTTTCGAAATATGAACTTGTAACTCTATTCTATTACTGCTGCTCTAATAGAGAACAAAACATCACAGAGATAATTAACAATCTTGGACTATTATACTCAATTAACAACCAAGAATGTAGAACATTGATGATAGACATGCCATCTGAACAAGATATAAATAATGACCTAATAAATATACTTTGAATTTCATCATTATTTTCTACAATACTAACTTTTAGCCTAAAACTAAATAAAGGGAGCAAAAATCACTCCCTTTATTTACCAATCTCTTGTTAACTGACAATTATCTGTTACGAGATCGCAGTTACTACTGGTTAAATTTATATTTACTTATATGCAATGCAAGCGTGACAACAAGACATAGTCAATAATTATATTAACTAACAAATAAAAATTAGACGCCAACTCTCTTTATTTCTCTCTTCTATATTGAAGCATTAACATAAGATTAACTCAATAAATTTATCATATAACCATACAATGACCTAGACTACCCAGTTTATGTGAATTATTATGAATAAAACTTCACTTCATTAATCGCCACCAAATAAAAAAGGAATATATATGCAGGATGGTATACCTATAAATAACTTACAAAGTTTATTTCAACTATTTACTGCTATTTATTTTATTGCAGAGTGGGTTAGCGTAGACAGAATTGTAAACTACTACAAAAAAAGACACGCTCAGAATTTCAGATTTAAAATTAAAGGTAGAAAAAGATACTCTCATTATTTAAATGAATTATTCGACGGTTATGAGGAGGATGCTTGGTTTCCTTTTTCAATATCCCATCCAATGGAGAAAGTTAATGCCGCCAAAAGGTTTTGTTTATTTTTCTCAGTAATATGCTTTATAGGCTTAGTGCTATCATCCATGAATACAGGTTGGATTTTTAGCCAGATTATTTTTTCCTTAGTTGTTTTGTTCTTATTAACTCCTATTTTCTTTACTGTATTTAAAGTCATAATTCCATTGGAAATAGATTATGCAAAAACTGTATCATCTATTGATAACACATTGCGTGAAGTCGATTTTCAAATAAAAAAGTATATGGAGAAACATCCTGAGCCACCACAATGGTTTACTTTTGACCCTAGTAGCCAAGACGAACAAGCACAACAGTTTAAAAAATACATGCGAAATAAAAGAGAATATTTCTCTGAGTTAGAAAAGTATATGAAAGAATGCAAAATATGATTGTATGATTTTCTTTTACGTTGATATAAATGGGCGCGATTAATCGCGCCCTTCATTACTGATTACCCTTCCTGATTTTCCCCGGCTACCGGTTCGGTTCCAGCGGCGGGTTCAATCTCGATGCGATCGACCCGCTGCAAACCGCGGGGCAGCTTGGCGCCGCGACGGCCGCGCTCGCCGCGGTAGTAGTCGAGATCAGAGGGTTTGAGGGTCAGCTTGCGCTTGCCGGCAAACAGGGTAACCGACTGGCCCTGCGGGATCACGGCGGCCATCACCACAAACTCCTCCCGCGCCTTGACGCGCGCCGACGGGATGCTGATGAGCTTGTTGCCCTTGCCCTTGCCGAGCACCGGCAGGGTGTTGAGCGGGAACAACAGCATGCGCCCCTCGTTGGAGATGGCCATGCAGAGATCGGTCTCTGGCGAGCCAATCTTCTGGGGTGCCATCACCAGACCCCCTTCCGGCACGGTGAGCAGCGCCTTGCCGTTCTTGTTCTTGCCGATGAGATCGTCATAGGTGCAGACAAAACCGTAACCGGCGTCGCTCGCGATCAGATACGGCTCGCCTTCGTTGCCCATCACCAGATGACGCACCTCTTCCCCTGCCCCCAGCGCAAAGCGGCCGGTAAGCGGCTCGCCCTGACTGCGGGCGGAGGGCAGGGTGTGCGCCTCCAGCGAGTAGGTGCGGCCAAAGCTCGACAGGAACACCGCCTGCTGGTTGCTGCGGCCAAAGGCGTGGGTGAGGTAATTGTCCCCCGCCTTGTAGGAGAGCCCCTCGACATCCACATCGTGGCCCTTGGCGGCGCGCACCCACCCCTTGTCGGAGAGGATGACGGTGACCGGCTCGCTCGGCACCAGCTCTTTCTCAGTCAGCGCCACGGCGGTGGCACGCTCCACCAGCGGGGTGCGGCGATCGTCGCCGTACTTCTCGGCATCGGCCAGCAGCTCTTTTTTGAGCAGGGTGTTGAGGCGACGCTCGGAGCCCAGGATCAGCTCCAGCTTGTCACGCTCTTCGGCCAGTTCGTTCTGTTCGGCGCGCAGCTTGAACTCTTCGAGCTTGGCCAGATGGCGCAGTTTCAGCTCGAGGATCGCTTCGGCCTGGGTCTCGGTAATGTTGAAGCGCTCCACCATCACCTTGCCCGGCTCATCCTCGGTGCGGATGATCTCGATCACCTCGTCGATGTTGAGGTAGGCGATCAGCAAGCCTTCAAGGATGTGCAGGCGAGCCAGCACCTTGTCGAGGCGGAACTGCAAGCGGCGACGCACCGTCTCGCGGCGGAACTGGATCCACTCGCTGAGGATGGTCTTGAGGCACTTCACCTGCGGCCGGTTGTCGAGGCCGAGGATGTTGAGGTTGACCCGGTAGTTCTTCTCCAGATCCGTGGTGGCGAACAGGTGGGCCATCAGCCCCTCCACATCCACCCGGTTGGAGCGCGGCACGATCACCAGACGGGTCGGGTTCTCGTGGTCAGATTCATCGCGCAGATCGGTGACCATCGGCAGCTTTTTCGCCACCATCTGGGCGGCGATCTGCTCCATGATCTTGGCGCCGGAGGCCTGATGAGGCAGCGCTGTGATGACGATGTCGCCATCCTCCTCGCTCCAAACCGCCCGCTGCTTGATGGAGCCCTTGCCGGTCTCGTAGATTTTGCGGATATCGTCGCGCGGCGTGATGATCTCGGCGTTGGTCGGGTAGTCCGGCCCCTGAATGTGCTGCATCAACACATCGAGCCCCGCATTGGGGTTGTCGAGCAGCTCGGCACAGGCGTAGGCCACTTCCCGCGCGTTGTGGGGCGGAATATCGGTCGCCATCCCCACCGCGATACCGGTCACCCCGTTGAGCAGGATGTGCGGCAGGCGGGCAGGCAGCACCACCGGTTCCTTCATGGTGCCGTCAAAGTTCGGCGTCCACTCCACCGTGCCTTGCCCCAGCTCTGAGAGCAGCAGCTCGGAGAAGCGGGACAGCCGCGCCTCGGTATAACGCATGGCGGCGAAGGATTTGGGATCATCCGGCGCACCCCAGTTGCCCTGACCATCCACCAGCGGGTAGCGGTAGGAGAAGGGCTGGGCCATCAGCACCATGGCTTCATAACAGGCGCTGTCGCCGTGGGGGTGGTACTTACCCAGCACGTCACCCACGGTACGGGCGGATTTCTTGTGCTTGGAGAGCGCCGACAGACCCAGCTCGCTCATGGCGTAGATGATGCGCCGCTGCACCGGTTTGAGGCCGTCGCCGATATGCGGCAAGGCCCGATCCATGATGACGTACATGGAGTAGTTCAAGTAAGCCTGTTCGGTAAAGGTGCGCATTGGCTGGCGCTCTACCCCGTCCAGACTGAGCTCGATAGCATCACTCATGTGATTTTCTCTTTCGGTTTGGGAGCCGCCAAAGGGAGACTCCGGCTAAATGCTTGCCGGCCCCGACAGGGCCGGACGACGGCTTAGATGATGGCGAGGTTGCCCTTCTCTTCCAGCCATTCGCGGCGATCGCTCGCCCGTTTCTTGGCCAGCAGCATGTCCATCAGCTGCAGGGTCTCGTCAGCCGCATCCCCTTCGCTCTCTCCTGCCGGCTCCATGGTGAGCTGCACCAGACGGCGGGTGTTGGGATCCATGGTGGTTTCCCGCAGCTGTTTCGGGTTCATCTCACCCAGACCCTTGAATCGGGTCACCATCACCTTGCCTTTCTTCTTCTCGGCCTCGACCCGCTGCAACACGCCGTTCTTCTCGTCCTCGTCGAGGGCGTAGTAGACCTCTTTACCGATATCGATCCGGTAAAGCGGCGGCATGGCGACATAGACGTGGCCCTTCTCCACCAGCGCGCGGAAGTGCTTCACGAACAGGGCGCAGAGCAGAGTAGCGATGTGCAGACCGTCCGAGTCCGCATCCGCGAGGATGCACACCTTGCCGTAGCGCAGGCCGCTGAGGTCGTTGGAGTCGGGGTCAAGACCGATAGCCACCGAGATGTCATGTACTTCTTGCGAGGCGAGCACCTGACCGGCCTCCACCTCCCAGGTGTTCAGGATCTTGCCGCGCAGCGGCATGATGGCCTGAAACTCGCGATCCCGCGCCTGCTTGGCACTGCCGCCCGCAGAGTCACCCTCCACCAGGAACAGCTCCCCCTGCATGGGGTCGGCGCAGTTACAGTCAGTCAACTTGCCGGGCAGGGCCGGGCCCTGGGTAATCTTCTTGCGCACCACCGTCTTGGCGGCGCGCATCCGGCGCTGGGCGCTGGAGATACAGATCTCGGCGATCTGCTCCGCCAGCTCGGTATTGCTGTTCAGATAGAGGCTGAAGGCATCCTTCACCACGCCGGAGACAAATGCCGAGCTCTGGCGGGAGGAGAGGCGCTCCTTGGTCTGACCGGCGAACTGCGGATCCTGCATCTTGATGGAGAGGATGTAGGCACAGCGATCCCAGATATCTTCCGGGGTCAGCTTGACCCCGCGCGGCAGCAGGTTGCGGAACTCGCAGAACTCGCGCATGGCGTCGAGCAGGCCCTGACGCAGGCCGTTGACGTGGGTACCGCCCTGGGCGGTGGGAATGAGGTTCACATAGGATTCGGCGAGGCATTCGCCCCCTTCCGGCAACCAGCAGAGCGCCCAGTCCACCGCCGATTGTTCGGAGCTGAACGAGCCGATAAAGGGCTGCTCCGGCAGGCAGGTGAACTGCTTGACCGCGTCGACCAGATAATCCTTGAGGCCATCTTCGTAGCACCACTCCAGCTTGATGCCGGTGTTCTTGTCGAGGAACTTGATGGTGAGGCCGGGGCAGAGCACGGCCTTGGCTTTGAGCAGGTGCTCCAGCTTGGTGACCGAGAACTTGGGAGAATCGAAGTAGCTCGCCTGCGGCCAGAAGCGCACCCGGGTGCCGGTGTTGCGACGGCCGCAAGTGCCGGTGATGGTCAGCTCCTGCACCTTCTCGCCACGCTCGAAGGCGATGTCGTAGACCTGACCGTCGCGACGTACCGTCACCTCGACCCGATCGGAGAGGGCATTTACTACCGAAATACCCACCCCGTGCAGACCGCCGGAGAACTGGTAGTTCTTGTTGGAGAACTTGCCGCCCGCGTGCAGCTTGCAGAGGATCAGCTCCACCCCGCTGACACCCTCTTCCGGGTGGATATCGACCGGCATGCCGCGGCCGTCGTCGATCACTTCGAGGGACTGGTCTTCATGCAGGATCACCTCCAGATTGCGGGCGTGACCTGCCAGCGCTTCATCGACGCTGTTGTCGATGACCTCCTGGCCGAGGTGGTTGGGCCGGGTGGTGTCGGTATACATGCCGGGGCGGCGACGCACCGGTTCAAGGCCATTGAGGACCTCAATGGCATCCGCATTGTATTGAGTAGACATGGAGGGCCTTGCGAATTGACGTTTGGGGAGAATCTTACTCGTTGGGAGGGTATTGGACAAACTTGGCTGCGGGAAAGGGTGATCCGGAGGGGATTGTGCCCCTCCCAAGGCTGTTTCAGCTCCCTTCGGCGGGGCCCGGCAGCGCCTGTTGCAGCTGGGAGAGCGAACTTTGCAGCCGCCACACCATGCCTGCCAGCTCTCGCGCCGTGCCATCGCCATGGTTGGCCAACCCCTGACTGATCCGCTGCAGCTCGGCCAGCGTGCGGTCGAGGGAGGCGTGCTGCACCCCCTGCTCGGTGAGGATCCCCTTCAGGCTGCGGATACAGTTGTCACGCACCAGATAGAGAGGATGTTCGTCACCGCGCCACTGGCGCAGCTGCCAGACGATATGGCTGCAGTTGAGCAGCACCACGCCCCAGCGCAGCACCCAGAGGCGGGCGGTCTGATCCTGACTCTGACCGAGCTGGCTGATGCAGTGGTAGATCAGCGACTCGAACTGGCTCTCGCTCTGGCGCGGGGCCGGCTCCAGCTGATCCATGAAGTGGCGGCGCAGGGAGCGGATAATCCGGCGGCTCTTGCGCCGATCCGAGCTGGGTCGCAGCAGCTGAAACGCCAGCGCGGCACTCATCACCCCCAGCATCTGGGCGAGGCTGCTGTTGATAAACTGCTGATAGTCGTAGCTGGGTGGATTGGTGATGGCGAGAAAGGAGCCGAGCAGCACGATCATCTGACCCCAGAGGCCCGCCTGCCGCACCTGCTGCTGTTTGCAGAGCTGCATGGTGAGCAGCGCCGGAAAGAGCAAGAGGCAGAAGATCCAGAAATCGTCGATGCGGATCATCAGGCCAAACTTGACCGCAAAGCAGATGAGGCTGAGCAGCAGGATCGCCCTGAGCATGGTGTTGGCCCCCTGAGCCGGGGCCGGGGTCGCCGAGTAGAGCACGCAGCAGATGGAGAGCATGGTGAGCGCCGAGCTGCCCGCATCCCATTGACTGTTGATCCAGAAGGTGCAGCCGAGCAGCACGCAGAGGAAGGTGCGCCCGCCGTTATAGGCGGCCTCCAGCGTGTCGGTATGGCTGGTGAGGGAGGTGTGACGGGGCGGCGCCGGCCACTCCTGATCGTCGTAGCAGGACAACCGGTCGAGCCAACGCTGACACTCCAGATAGCTCCAGCAGAAGTGGCGCAGCCGCAGCAAAAAGGTGCGCAGTCGATAATCATGCTCGCCGGTCGGCATCAGGGGAGCCAGCAACCTCGCAACCCGATACTTGTCGCACCCCGGCTTGCCAAGCTCGATCAGCAGGGTGGCGAGCAGCGCCTGAATGCCTTCCGGTTGTTCCGGCCAGTTGTGCAGCATGCGGCGCTGGCTGGAGATAAGGCTGATGAGCCGTAGCTGGCGATGGAGCAGGAAGTTGAGCAGCCGGTTCTGGCGCCGCAACCGGTGATGGCTCCAGACCGCCTGTATGCGCAGCACGTTCATGGTGAGGATCTGGCCGATCAGCCCTTCGTGGGAGCTGCGCACCTCGGGCGTCATCTCCCCCAGCCAGAGCAGCTGGGCATGCTCCAGCAGGCGGGTCTGGCTCTTGCGCAGGGATTCCAGCAGGGTTTCGCTGTCCGAGGTGCTGGGCAGGATCATCATCATCAGGCCGCCGCAGAGGATACCGATGATCACCTCGCTCACCCGCGCTTGGGCAATATCGAAGATATGGTGGGGATCCGCCACATTGACGCAGGAGAAGGCGATGATGGCGGCGGTGTAACCGCCGAGGGCAAAGGCGTAGGAGACGTTGTTCTGATAGTGGTTGGAGATGTAGGTGCACAAGCCCAGCCAGAGGGCGATGAGGAAACTGAACAGCCAGGGCTCGCTGATACCAAGACCGGTGATCACCACCGCCGCCATCGCCCCCATCAGGCTGCCAACCACCCGTCCCAGACTCTTGCTGATCACCCCGCCCACGGTGGGAAAACTCACCACCGCGGCCGAGCTCATCGCCCAGTAGGGGGAGTCGAGCTGCAGCACGAAGGCCAGCCAGAGCGACAGGCACATGGCCAGCGCGTTGCGCAGGGCATAACGCCACTGCCCCCCTGTCGCCCTCCCCCAGGGGGTACGCAGCCAGAACGACTCGCTCACCCTACTCGCCAATGGTGATGGTGCAGGTGGTACCGGCGATCAGCGTCACGTCCGCCGGCACATCCAGCAGCTTGATCCGCACCGGCACCCGCTGGGCCAGCCGCACCCAGGGCACGTTGGGTTTGACGTCGATCAGCAGACCGTTGCCGCCATCGACGCTCTGATCGTGGATGGCGCGCCCTATGCTCTCCACCTCGCCGCGCAACCGCTGCTCACCGCTGTAGAGCACCACTTCGGCCGGTTTGCCCGGTGCTATGTGGCCGAGCTTGGTCTCTTCAAAGTAACCCTGCACATAGAAGGAGTGAGTATCAACCAGCGCCACCAACGGCACGCCGGCGCTGGCATAGTTGCCGACCCGGGTCTGCAGGTTGGTGATGTAGCCATCGCTCGCGGCATGTACCCGGGTCTTGGCCAGCGACCACTCCGCCTTCTCCAGATTGGCCTGTGCCACCTGATAGGCCGCCTGCATCGCCTGGGCATTGAGGCGCGCTTCGTCCATCGTCTCGGCTGAGATGACGCTGCGCGACAGGCCGCTACGGCGGTTCGCCTCGTGCTCGGCCTTGTCGAGATCCGATTTCGCCTTGGCCAGCGCCGCCCGGGCATTATCGAGGGCGATCCGGTAGGGCTCGGGGTCGAGCGTAAAGATCTCCTCCCCCGCCTTCATCAGCTGGTTGTCCTTCACCGCTATCTTGATGATCTTGCCCGACACCTCGGGGGTAATGCTGACCAGCTCGGCGCGCACCTTGCCATCCCGGGTCCAGGGCCCCTGCATGTAGTAGTTCCACAGCCACCAGCCCGCCGCCAGCGCCAGCGCGCAGACCAGCAGGGTAGAGAAGTATTTGAGGGTCGCGAGAGGTGATTTAGACATGTAACAGCATCCATAAAGCGCCGCTGACGGCGAGGATAAAGAGAGAGAGATCCATCAACATGGGGTGCCAGACATCCCCGCCATAGAGCCAGTCACGCAGCAGATGATGCACCGGCAGCCAGCAGAGCAGGCCGAGCAGCACCGCCTTGAACAGCGGCGGAAAGAACAGAGAGGCGCCCAGTACCAGATCCGGCAGCGCAGAAGGAGTTGTCACAAACGTGTTCCCTGTTGGCAGTGAAGTTCAGAAGAGTTCGGCCATCCCCTGCCCCGGGCGAGGCAAAGTAAACAGGCCGCTAAAGATTAACACTGCCCCGCAGGGCGCAACAGGAACATATGAGCCCCTTTCGTTCAGGCCTGTCGATCCGCTGGATGGTGCACGCCATCGCGCGTCGGCACCTCCCCCAGCTCGAACGGGTTCACTTCCTCAGATGTCAATCAAACAGGGTATCGCGCCGCCCCTGCAGCAAGTGCTCATGGAGGGTGCGCAACTGGGAGGCCACCACCCGATGGCAGGAGAGCGGGGGCAAGTCGTCGATGGGGAAGTACCCCGCCCCTTTGGTTTCATCGGTTTCGCCCAGCAGCTGGCCGCCGGTCACCTCGCACAGGAAGAAAGCCTTGTGGGCGTGGGGCAACTGGGGTGGATGAGGGTGTTTTAGCTTGTCGAACAGGGCCAGCAGTTGCACCGCCCGACACGCAAGGCCGGTTTCCTCAACGGCTTCACGCACCACGGCATCCGCCGGCGAGTCACCGATATCGCACCAGCCACCGGGCAGAGTCCAGCAGTCGTCGCTGCGCTCCTGCACCAGCAGAATATGGCCCGCATCGTTCTGAATGAAGGCCCGCACATCGAGCTTGGGGGTGGGATAACCGTGATCGAGGGCAATCCAGTCGCTAATGGCTTCCGGCGCCAGCTCGCTCTGGCTGGCAATAAGGGCCACGGTGGCCGCTCGCAGCGCCTCGAAACGGCCGATATCGAAGGGGTCTTTGGAGTAGGTGAGGCCCGCTTGCGCCGTGGCCAGTACCTGTTCCAGAAAGGCGGACAACGGCGGTTGCATGATTAAAGCCCGAGGAAACGGATAATCTGGGCGGGGTAACGCTCAAACGCGACAAAGGCGTGGTTGCCGCCGCACTCCAGCGAGAGGCGGGCAAAACGGTATTCATCCAGCGCCTTGCGATAGTCGAGCACCTCATCTCCCTGCTGCTGCAGGATCCAGAGTCGCTCCGGCGCCGTCACCGGTACCGCCAGCGCTCGCAGCTCATCCATATGTTCAGGCAGCAGCTGGTACTGCTCACCCGTATAGGGATTGGTCTGGGGGCCAAGGTAGTCACAGAGCAGCTCATGCGGGCGCACCGCGGGATTGATTAGGGCCGCGCGGCAGCCGTACTGCTCGCTGACCCGGGTCGCCATAAAGCCACCGAGGGAGCTACCCACGGCGCCGAGCTTGAATTCACTACCATAGCGGCTCTGCAAATTGGCAATGGTCTGTTCGATGGCCGCCCAGGCTGCCGCTGGCGTATTGGGCTGGGCCGGGATCACCACCTCTATATCGGGTCGGTTGGTGGCCACCCAGGCCGCCATCTGCTGCGCCTTGGCGGAACCGGGTGAGGAGTTGAAACCGTGCAGGTAGAGGAGAACGGGCTTCATGGCGACTCCTCAATAACCGGTGGCATTGGGGTCGGGCACAAACTGCCCCACCGGCAGACGCCACACCTGGCTGGCGATACGGCCATCAGGGTAGAGGGTGAGGTAGCGCCAGCCCGGGCCGGACTCGTCCAGCGCGAAACCGTCACAGAGTGGTTTGAACTGGATGCAGGTCGATGGGCTGGCGATCAGCCGCACGCCGCGGTGCACCTCGTCAAACTCCTGATGGACGTGGCCAAACAGAATGGTCTTCTGCTGCGGGTGGCGAGCCAGCACGGCAAACAGGTCATCGGCATTCTTGAGATTGTGCTGATCCAGCCAGGCACAACCCACCGGCACCGCCTGATGGTGCAGGGCGATGAGGGCGTGGCGATCCGGATACTGGCGCAGAGCACGGTCGAGCGCTTCCAGCTGGTGATCACCGATCATGCCGTGGGGTTTGCCACGCACCTGGGTGTCGAGCAGGATCACCTGCCAGTGGTTTCCCACCAACTGCTTGGACTCACTGATCCCGGCGGCATGGAGGTATTCGGTCATCAGCGGACTGTCATCGTGATTGCCGGGCAACCAGTAGATGGGGCGGCCAAGAGGCGCCATCATGGAGGCAAAACGCAGATAGGATTCCGGGCTGTGATCCTGCGACAGATCGCCGGTCGCCAGGATCACCTCGTAGGGATGGTCGTTGGCCTGCACCTGTTCCAGCACGGCAGCCAGACTCTCTGCTGTACGCACGGCCAGCAGCCGTCCCTCTTCACTGGCAAAGAGATGGGTATCGGTAATTTGCAACAGGCGCACACTGCCGTCCTGCGCCTGGGGGAGCTCTGTTTCCAAAATCACGCTTCTTTATATTTGTTCAACTGGAGATATTGATGGGGCTGGTGCCATGCCTGAGACAAAATTTCAGCCATTCGGCCAGAAACAGATTTACCTGCTCCTTTTCATCCCGCTGGTGCATCTTTTTGTTGGGGTAATCATAACGTGGTTGCAAACGGGAAATCTGTTGCGCTGCACACACTTCCGCCATCCGCACATCATGATACAAACGAATCTCGATTTGAGCCTGCAGATATTCGGGCAACTCGGGATTGTGCTGACTCAAAAGAACCTGAGAAGTGAAGCGACTCTCGCCACAAATGGTGAGCTGGAACTGCAGATCGTTGCCAACACGATAGCGGCGTTCAGATCCGACTTCCCCATCTGGCGGCAGCAGTTTCATCAGCGCCATGTAATTGACCTCGCAGGTACGCTGCAAGGACATCAGATCAGGCACATAGCGCCTGCTCTGTTGCTGGGTCTGAGCCAACTCAGCGCTCCGCCAACCAGCGGGCGCGCAACTCGCCGTGGTTGAGGGCCAGCCACTGCAGGGCGATGACCGAGGCGGCGTTGTCGATGCGCCCCTCTTTCAGCCAGGCGTAGGCCTGCTCGCGGCTCACCACGTGGACCCGGATATCCTCGCCTTCATCCGCCAGACCGTGCAAACCGCTCGCCTTGCTGGCATCCACCTCGCCCACATAGACCTCGATCCGCTCGGTACTGCCGCCCGGGCTCACCAGATAGCTGATGGCATGTTCGCAGCGGGCTACCTCGATCCCTGCTTCTTCCACCGCTTCGCGACGCACCACCGCCTCGGCAGTCTCACCTTCGTCGATAATGCCGGCCACCAGCTCCAGCAACCATGGGGTCGGGCTGGTCTCCATGGCGCCGATGCGAAACTGCTCCACCAGCACTATCTGGTCGCGCACCGGATCATAGGGGAGCAGCGCAGCAGCATGGCCCCGTTCAAACAGCTCGCGTACGATGGGCTGATTCCAACCACCAGCAAATAACCTGTGCTGCAGGCGATAGACGTTCACCTTGAAAAAGCCGTTATATCCAGCTGATTTTTCAATGATTTTCACATCATCAGCGGCATAGTGCCGATCTTGCGGCAAGGGTTGCTGCGACATCAGGGACTCCCGTCAGCTTGACTTGAACCAGTTTGACCATAAAATCCGAGGAACATGAATGAACATTCATTCACTCGGTGTAACATGGTAATGAGGGGTGGATTTTAGCAGCCACAGACCATTTGGCTAGGCACTCGGGGAGAAAACTGCAGCCGGTTCTTGACGTTCCCGTCACCGGACCCGAGACACTTCGCATTAAATTTTGCTTATAGTAGAGTGATTAAGCTGCAATCAAGCTTGGTCGGCGACAATATTTGCCCTCTCCAGCAACCAGTTTGGGTTACTACATAAGGTTAAAACGATCTATGAAAAGAACACTCTTGTCCGTCATGGTGTTGCTGGGCGTCAGTGCCGGTGCCCACGCCGAAAACCTGCTCGATATCTATCAACAAGCCCAGCTGAAAGACCCGCAGTTGCTGCAGTCCAAAGCCGTTCGCGACCAGGCCTTCGAAAAGATCAACGAATTCCGCGCCCCCCTGCTACCCCAGATTGATCTGGGCGCCGGGCTCAATTATTTGCAAAACAAGAACGATACCCAGACCAATAACAACGCCAAGGGTGAGCTGACGCTGTCACAATCCCTTTATCGTCGCAGCAACTGGGTCAATCTGGATATCGGCGAGAAGCAGGCCACCCAGTCTGATGTCGCCTACAACCTCGAAATCCAGAACCTGATGGTGCGCACTGCCAAAGCCTACTTTGATGTGCTCAAGGCGATGGATACCCTGGAGTTTGTGCGTGCCAACAAGGTTGCAGTAGAGCGCCAACTGGAGCAGACACAGCAGCGTTTCGAAGTGGGTTTGACCGCCATCACCGATGTGCATGAAGCGGAAGCCTCTCGCGACCAGGCGCTGGCTGACGAGATCAATGCCGAGAATACTCTGGATAACAGCTACGAAGCCCTGCGCGAGCTGACCGGTGTTGATCACCGCAACCTGGACATCCTCAATACCGATCGCTTCAGCCCGCAGAAGACCGCCTTCGGTTCCGACAAATGGCTGGAGCTGGCGCTGGACAAGAACCTGCAACTGCACAATGCCCGCATAGCCAAGGACATCGCCAAGGAGCAGATCGATCTCGCCAAGACCGGCCACGAGCCGACCCTGGATCTGGGCGCCGGCCTGCAAACCAGCAATACCGATTACAAGCTGGATAGCATTCAGAACGGTGGCAATGACAACCAGGCCAATATCGGTCTGACCTTCAAGCTGCCCCTCTACAGCGGTGGCGCCACCAGCTCCAAGGTTAAGCAGGCTCAATACAACTATGTTGCGGCCAGCGAGCTGCTTGAGAAGAACTTCCGCTCGGTGCAGAGCACGGTGCGCTCCTCCTATAACAACGTGAATGCCAGCATCGGCTCGGTACGTGCCTACAGCCAGTCTGTGGTCTCCGCCGACAGCGCCCTGAAGGCGACCGAAGCCGGTTACGAAGTGGGTACCCGTACCATCGTCGACGTGCTGGACTCCACTCGCAAGCTTTACGAGGCCAAGCAGAAGCTCTCCGAAGCCCGTTACAACTACATCCTCAATATCCTGAGCCTGAAGCAGGCTGCCGGTGTGCTGGAAGCGCAGGATCTGGTGGAAGTAAACCAGGGCTTGATGCCTGCCACCGCAAAAGCCAAGGCCAAGGCCAAAGCCTGATAGCCGTTATCGGACATGAAAAAGGCGACCGCAAGGTCGCCTTTTTGTTATCCGGATTCTTGTCGGCGGCTCTCTCTGTTTATCGCGCCGTCTGTCGGCCCCACCATCCAGTGGGGCAAACACTATCGTTAGCCGCGCTCGCGGATCGTCTTGATGATGTCGGTGGTGGAGCAGCCATCCTCGAAGTTGAGAACGCGCACCTCGCCGCCATTGGCAGTCACCTCGGCGTAACCTGCAATCTCTTCCGGCTTGTAGTCACCGCCCTTGACCAAGAGGTCTGGCAGGATCTCGGCAATCAGGCGCTGTGGGGTATCTTCACCAAACGGCACAACCCAATCCACCGCGCCAAGCGCAGCCAGCACCGCCATGCGGCGCTCGGTCGGGTTGACCGGACGACCCGGCCCTTTCAGACGGCGAACCGACTCGTCGGTGTTGACCGCCACGATCAGGCGATCCCCCAGCTTGCCCGCGTTGGCCAGATAGGAGACATGGCCGGCGTGCAGGATGTCGAAACAGCCGTTGGTCATCACCACTTTCTCGCCGCGCAGACGGGCGGCACGAACCGCCACTTTCAGCTGAGCTTCGGACATAACGCCAAAGCCGGTCTCCTGCTCGGTATAGAGAGCATTGGCCAGCTCGACCGGACTCACGGTAGAGGTACCCAGCTTGCCGACCACGATACCGGCAGCGGTATTGGCCAGCGCACAGGCTTCGTCCAGGCTCTTGCCTGCCGCCAGCGAAGTGGCCAGGGTGGAGATCACGGTATCACCGGCACCGGTCACATCGTAAACCTCGTGGGCCTGAGCCGGTAGATGCAACTCCGGCTGACCTTCGCGGATCAGGGTCATGCCGTTCTCGGAACGGGTGACCAGCAGGGCATCCAGCTCGAAGCGCTTGACCAGATCCAGTCCCTTGGCGACCAGCTCCTCTTCACTCTTCACCTTGCCTACCACGGCCTCGAATTCGGACATGTTGGGGGTCAGCAGGGTGGCGCCGCGGTACTTCTCGAAGTCGGTTCCCTTGGGATCGACCAGCACCGGAATGCCGGCGGCGCGGGCACGCTGGATCATGCCGGGCACATCGTTGAGGGCACCCTTGCCGTAGTCGGAGAGGATCATCACGTCACTGTTTGGCAGTGCCTGCTCGACCTTGCTCATCAGCAGGGTGGCATCGACGGAGTGGAAGGGCTCTTCAAAGTCCAGACGCAGCAGCTGCTGGTTGCGGGACAGCACGCGCAGCTTGGTGATGGTCGGGAAGTCGGCCAGACGAACGAAGTCACAGGCCACCTTGACACCAGCCATCTGACCAGCCAGAGCATCGGCAGCCTCATCCTGACCGGTCAGGCCAAGCAGCACGGCATGAGCGCCAAGGGCGGCGGAGTTGAGGGCCACGTTGGCGGCACCGCCTGGACGCTCCTCAATGTGTTCAACCTTGACCACGGGCACCGGTGCCTCGGGCGAGATCCGGCCGGTGGGGCCATGCCAATAACGGTCCAACATGACATCGCCAACGACCAGGACGCGGGCTTTTTCAAACTCGGGCAGGGTGATCTTCATCTGTATCGACTCTCAAAACCTGAAAAATCAGTCGCCGATTTTATCACACTCTTTTATTTGAGGGAGAAAAAGCAAACCTGTGGTTTCCATTAAGAACGCGGCAGGAAACCCATAGTTACCCTTCGCGCCACACGGACAAGACACAAGCAGCCCCTCTGACCAGCAGATAGCCATTCGCCCCCGCCCCCCCTTTTCGGCTAGAATCCCCCGATTGTTTTCGCAAGCAAAGAGATTCTCCATGGCCCATGACAACGCTCCCCGCCTCGAGCCCCGCCTGTTTCATCCCCGTTACTGGGCCAGCTGGTTTGGCCTCGGCCTGCTCTGGCTGCTGACTCTGCTGCCCTGGCGCAGCCAGATGTGGCTGGGTCGCCGGCTTGGTCATCTCGCCGCCAAAGTGCTCAAATCACGGGTGAAGATTGCCCGTCGCAATCTGGAGCTGGCGCTGCCGGAGTTGACTCTGGCCGAGCGCGAGAAGCTGCTCAAGCAAAACTTCGAGAGCGTGGGCTGCGCCGTATTCGAGGTGGGTATCGCCTGGTTCTGGCCGGACTGGCGGATGCGCAACCTGATGAAGGTGGAAGGGGAAGAGCATGTCATTGCCGCCATGGAAAAAGGTCAGGGCATGCTGCTGCTCTCCTGCCACTTCCTGACGCTTGAACTCAACGCCCGCTGTTTCGGTCTGGTACGGCCAGGGGTCGGCGTCTATCGCCCCAACACCAACCCGGTGCTGGAGTATGCCCAGTATCACGGTCGCTGCGCCTCCAACAAATATCTGGTAGACCGGATGGACGTGAAGGGGATGATCAAGGCGCTGCGCAACGGTGACGCCCTCTGGTACGCGCCGGATCACGACTATGGCTCCCACGCCAGCGTGTTCGTGCCCTACTTCGCGGTGGAGCAGGCGGCCACCATCACCGGCACCGCCACTCTGGCGCGGGTGAAGAACACCGTCACCCTGCCCTGCTACAACATCCGCACCAGCGAGGGTTACACCCTGCATATCGGGGCGCCGCTCGCCGACTACCCGAGTGGGGATGACCTGGTCGATGCGGCTCGCGCCAACCGCGAGATTGAAGCTGCCGTGCGCAAGGCACCTGAGCAGTACATGTGGCTCCATCGCCGCTTCAAGACCCGCCCCTCCCCCGAGGATGCCAGCTTCTACTAAGCGACCACCCCCGACAGGGATCACATCGCCAAAACCGACAAACCGCCTGCTGGCGGTTTGTTTTTATCTGCTACCAGCCCTGCGTGGCAAGCAAGCTCCCCGAACGTAAGCCACACAATAACACCCTGCATTTTCCCGCCTATCTCCATCAACCGGCCACAAAAGAGCCCTCATCACTGCCTGCAAAAACTGAAAGCGGGTTACAAAACTATTGATTCATTGGTGAGTAGAGAGAGATTTCGATAGATCCATCGTCACTACCCGCTGATGAGTTATTGAGTGATTTGCCCCATTCGAATACAAAAACTGAATTTGTGAAGTAAATCACTTTTACACAAGGGCACGGCAAAGCTAAGTTGGTGATCTAAATCACAAAAAATGGTCATTAAAAACAGAAAAGATCGAAATGTAGCCGAATTACAGCGCACGAATGTGATCTTCATCACTGGTTGGAGAGGGGGTATGACGGGGTATCTGAGATGTGGATCACAAGACACCCCGTTTTCAGCCTAATTTGATCGCAAGCTGGTAGATTGAAGTTGCTTAGACGACAGGGATGGAGGTTCGGCAAAACCGGCCATCCCGAACTACCACTTTTAATCAAACAGGCTTAAAACGGGGTCCCGACATGTTATCACCGGATACCAAAGTCAAGATACAGAATTTTGGACGCTTCCTGTCCAATATGGTCATGCCCAACATAGGCGCCTTTATCGCCTGGGGCTTTATTACCGCCCTCTTTATCCCCACCGGCTGGCTGCCCAATGAAACCTTGGCCAAGCTGGTCGGCCCCATGATCACCTACTTGCTGCCGCTGCTGATTGGCTACACCGGCGGCAAGCTGATGGGCGGTGATCGTGGCGGCGTGGTCGGTGCCATCACCACCATGGGCGTCATCGTGGGGACCGATATCCCGATGTTCATGGGCGCCATGATGGTCGGCCCGCTCGGTGGCTGGGCCATCAAGCGCTTCGACAAGGCGATGGACGGTCGCGTCAAGAGCGGCTTCGAGATGCTGGTCAACAACTTCTCCTCCGGCCTTATCGGCATGCTGCTGGCGATCCTCGCCTTCTTCGTGATCGGCCCCTTCGTCAAGGTGCTCTCCGGCGTGCTGGCCGGTGGCGTCGGCTTCCTGGTGGATAACCACATGCTGCCGCTCACCTCCATCTTTGTCGAACCGGCCAAGATCCTGTTCCTCAACAACGCCATCAACCACGGCATCTTCTCGCCGCTGGGGATCCAGCAGGCGACCGAGCACGGCAGCTCTATATTCTTCCTGATTGAAGCAAACCCGGGCCCGGGCATGGGCGTACTGCTGGCCTACATGGTGTTCGGTCGTGGCGCCGCCAAGCAGTCCGCTGCAGGTGCCTCCATCATTCACTTCTTCGGCGGCATCCACGAGATCTACTTCCCGTACGTGCTGATGAACCCGCGCCTCATTCTGGCGGTGATCGCCGGCGGCATGACCGGGGTCTTTACCCTGACCCTGTTCAACGCAGGTCTGGTCTCCCCTGCCTCACCGGGCTCAATCTTCGCCGTGCTGCTGATGACGCCGAAGGCCTCCCTGATCGGGGTGCTGCTCTCCATCACAGCCGCCACTCTGGTCTCCTTCCTAGTCGCTGCCGTGTTCGTCCGCGCCCAGCAGCCGGAAGCCGACGAGGCCGATGCCCTCGGTGAAGCCACCCGCAAGATGAAAGCCATGAAGGGCGGCAAGCCAGAAACCGCAGCGGCCAAGAAGCCGGGCGGCGAACTGATGGCGGTGCGCAATATCGTGGTCGCCTGTGATGCGGGCATGGGTTCCAGCGCCATGGGCGCCGGCATGCTGCGCAAGCGGGTACAGGCCGCCGGCCTCGATATCAGCGTCACCAACCGCGCCATCGATCAGCTCGACGATCAGGTGGACTGGGTCATCACCCACAAGGATTTGACCGAGCGGGCTCGTCGCCATGCGCCGCATGCCCACCATATCTCGCTCACCAACTTCCTCGACAACGGCCTCTATCAGGAGCTGGTACAGCGTCTGACTCAAGCCGCCAACGATGATGTCGCCAACCCGCAACTGCTGGTGGCGGCCAACGACGACAGCTATGAGCCGCAAGCGGCCGAAGTGTTCACCCTGAGCCGTCATGACGTGCATCTGGGACTGAAAGCGGACAACAAGGAGGCCGCCATCCTGACTGCAGGCCGACTGCTGGCGGAGCGCGGCTACGTGGCGCCCGACTACGTCAACGCCATGCTGGAGCGTGAACAGCTGGTCTCCACCTACCTCGGCGAATCCATCGCCGTGCCCCACGGCACCATCGCCGCCAAGGAGTTTGTGAAGCGTACCGGCATCGTCATCTGCCAGTACCCGGCCGGGGTCGCCTTTGGCGAGGCTGCCGATGAGGTGGCGCGGCTGGTGATCGGTATCGCCGCTCGCAACGACGAACACATGCAGGTAATAACCCGCCTGACCAATGCACTGGATGAACCCGGTCTCATCGACCGGCTGGCCAGCACCACGGATCCCCAGGCCTTCCTGGATCTGCTGGGTGCTGAACAGGCTGCGTAATCATCTTTCATCGTCTTTGGTTCAAGAGGTTAATATCATGAAAACATTGCATTTTGGTGCTGGTAACATAGGTCGCGGCTTTATCGGCAAAGTGCTGGCGGATGCCAGCCATCAGGTCACCTTCGCCGACGTCAACGACACCCTGATCGATCAGCTCAACCACCGTCAGGAGTACAAGGTTCATGTGGTGGGTGCGGATCAGAAGCTGGACGTGGTACGCAACGTGGCTGCAGTCAGCTCCGCCGGTCACGAGGTGATCGCCCGTATCATCACCGCCGATCTGGTTACTACTGCGGTCGGCCCCAACATTCTGGACAAGATTGCCAGCACCCTGGCCAAGGGGCTGCAGGCCCGCTTCGATGCCGGCAACCTGACACCGCTCAATGTCATCGCCTGCGAAAACATGGTGCGCGGCACCAGCCACCTCAAGCAGGAGGTACTCAAGTACCTGCCGGTCGCGTATCATGCCACGCTCGAATCCTGCATCGGCTTCGTCGACTCGGCGGTGGATCGCATCGTGCCGCCCGCCGCGGCTGCCAACGATGACCCGCTGGAAGTGACGGTCGAGAGCTTCAGCGAGTGGATCGTCGACCAGACCCAGTTCAAGGGGGAACTGCCACAGGTGGCGGGCATGGAGCCCACCGACAACCTGATGGCCTTCGTCGAGCGCAAGCTGTTCACCCTCAACACCGGCCACATCGTCACCGCCTATCTCGGCAAGTTGCGGGGTTATCGCACCGTGCGCGAGGCGATCGAGGATCCGGTGATCCGCAGCAAGGTGCGCCGCGCCATGGAGGAGAGCGGTGCCGTGCTGGTGAAACGCTACGGCTTCGACCCGCGCCTGCACGCCGCCTATATCGAGAAGATCCTGGCCCGCTTCGCCAACCCCTATCTGGTGGACGAGATTGACCGGGTCGGCCGTCAGCCACTGCGCAAGCTGGCGGCGGGGGATAGGCTGGTGAAGCCGCTGCTCGGCACCCTGGAGTACGGCCTGCCCAACGAGCAGTTGCAGGAGGGGATCGCCGCGGCGCTCCACTATCGCAATGCCGATGATCAGCAGGCGGTCGAGCTGCAACAGCTGCTGGCGGAGCTTGGACCGGCCAAAGCGTTGGCCCGCATCACCGGACTGGATGCAGAGAGCGAAATCGTCCGCACCATAGTGGCTCGTTACGAGACCTTGTAATACCCTGCTGGCGGCGCATGACCGGATGCTCCAATTGATTGAATCGCAAGGAAATGCGCCCCATATGATAAAAACCGGGAGAGAGGCTGACTCTCTCCCTGTCAGCTGGACCCAATGCACCTATGACCACACACCAGGAAGATGAAGTACTGGAACGACTGAACGAGCAGGATGGCCCCCGCGGCTTCTTTCTCGAAGCCGTGACCATCCTGGAAGAAGCGGTCGACTCCCTGATGCGACGCGCCTTTCGTCAGGAGGAGTATGCCGTCAAATACGCCATCGAACCCCTGCTCAACCAGAGCGGCCCCCTCGGCCAGCTGGAGGTGCGCCTCAAGCTCATCTTCGCCCTCGGCCTCATCTCCCTCGAGCGCTATCAGGATCTGGAAGCCTATCTCAAGATCCGCGACTTTCTGGTGCGCGACCCCAAGGATTACCGCTTCAGCGACAAGCCGATCCGCGATCTGCTCGACCGCCTGCACGGGGTCAATCAGGGCGGCATGATGAAGCTGGAGCCCCCTGCCAGCGAAGAGGATTGGGCCTTCTACCAGATGCAGCTCAACCGGCTCGATCAGATGGTGCGCTCCGCACTGGTACTGGCGCTGGCCGACTGTGTCGGCGAACTCCACAAGGAGAGCCCCATCTAATCCGGCCCCGAGGCCACCCCATCACCACGGTTGGCATCTGGCTGGCGCCCTGCACAACACCGCCAGCCACCATGACGCCGACTGTCGCACATCTCCCCATCCCGGCCATGATGCACGCTCCTTCGGGTGTCAATCTGACCAACTTAGCCACTACACTAGCTCCATACTCACTGCCTGAATCGAGGTCTGCATGATTGCCCTCTCTCTGGCCGGGATCGCCCTGGTCTCCGTGCTGGCCCAATGGCTTGCCTGGTCGCTGCGGGTACCCGCCATCCTGTTTCTGCTGCTCACCGGCCTGACTCTGGGCCCGGTCAGCGGCCTGCTCGACCCCGATGCCCTGCTCGGGGATCTGCTGTTTCCGCTGGTCTCCCTGTCGGTGGCCATCATCCTGTTCGAGGGGGCGTTGACCCTTCATCTGGCCGAGCTCAAGGGGATCGGCAAGGTGGTGCGCAATCTCTGCTCCACCGGCATGCTGGTCAGTTTCGCCGTCATCGGCAGCGCCGGTTACTTCCTGCTGGGGCTGGACTGGCGGGTCGCCACCATGCTCGGCGCGGTACTGGTAGTAACGGGCCCGACGGTGATCGCCCCCATGCTCAACGTGATCCGCCCCACCCGGGAGGTGGACAGGATCCTGCGCTGGGAGGGGATCGTCATCGACCCCATCGGCGCCCTGTTTGCGGTGCTGGTGTTCGAGGCGGTACGCCTCGGCAGTCAGGGAGACCTCATCAGCCATACCCTGTTGGCGCTGGGCAAGACAGTGCTGGTCGGCTCCCTGATCGGGGGGACGGCTGGTTGGCTCACAACCCTGCTCATTCGCAAGGACTGGCTGCCGGTCAGTCTGCACAAGTTCGGCGTGCTGGCGCTGGTGCTGGTCACTTTCAGTCTCTCCAACTGGCTCAGCCACGAATCCGGTCTGCTGGCGGTGACCGTGTTCGGCATCTGGCTCGCCAATCAGGAGGGGCTGGATCTCGAGGAGGTGCTGGCATTCAAAGAAGACCTCGCTGTCATCCTTATCTCCAGCCTGTTTATCCTGCTGGCGGCGCGCCTCGATCTGGCCCAGCTCTGGCAGCTCGGCCCCATGGTGCTGGCGCTGCTCTGCGTGGTGCAATTCGTAGCGCGTCCGCTCTGTATTCTGGTCTCGACCTGGGGCTCGGATCTCTCCTGGCGGGCTCGCGCCCTGCTGAGCTGGATCGCCCCGCGCGGTATCGTTGCGGCGGCGGTCAGCGCCTCGTTCGCCATCAGTCTGCATCAGGCCGAGATCCCCGATGCCGACAAGCTGGTGCCGCTGGTATTTGCAGTGATCATCTCCACCGTGGTGTTGCAGAGCCTCACCTCGGCACCGCTGGCCAGCCTGCTCAAGATGCGCCAGAGCGCCCCCAACACCTGGCTCATCATAGGGGCCAACTCGGTGGCGCGGGCCATAGGCCGGGCGCTGGCGGATCAGGGGGTGCCGGTACAGCTCTGCGATCCCGCCTGGGAGTTCTGCAAACAGGCACGGATGAGCAACCTCCCCTGCTATTTCGGCAACCCCCAGTCGGAACATGCCGAGCTGCACCTGCCGCTTACCAGCATCAGTACCGTGCTGGCGCTCTCCCCCAACCGCCACAACAACGCCCTCGGGGTGCTGCACTTTGCCCACCTCTACGGCGAGGAGCAGGTCTACTCCCTGCGCTCCAGCGAGCAGCACGGCAAGGCCAACCGGGAGAGCGCCACCTTTCGCGCTCGCCAGAACCTGTTCGGCCCCGACATCAACTATGCCCGGCTGAGCAGCCTGCTGAGCCGGGGCGGCCAGATCAAGGCGACCCGCCTGAGCGAGGCGTTCGACTGGGCCCAGTATCAGACCGCCAATCCCGGCGCCATCCCGCTCTTCATCATGGATGGCAAGGGCAAGCCCCAGATCGTTACCGGCCCCGTCACTCCGCAGGCGGGTGAGCTGCTGATCGCCCTGCAGCCGCCCAGAGAGCAGGGCGCCGAATGAACGAAGCCAACCATAATCCGCTGATCGCCCCTCTGCTGGTGCTGCTGCAACAGGCGGCGGGCAGCTACAAGGTGCATGAACTGATGGCCGCCCTGCGCCAGCAGGGGGCGATCCCCCGGCTGGCCGACGACGAGCAGTTGCAGCTGTTTCGGGTCAACTTCCTGATCATGAACGCCCTCTACCAGTTGCAGGCCGAGCTCAGGCAAGAAGGATGGTGGCTAGTGATCAGCACCCTGGATATCCGGCTCGAACCGCTGGCCGGGAACCAGGAGGTCAACCACGGCTTTGCCCTTAGCGAAAATCTGCGTAGCTACTATCTCGACTGGCAGGTGTTCTGGCAGACCGATCGTGCCGAAGTAGAGGCCCTGCTCAACCGCTTCTGGCACGCTTATGACGGTGAGGGGCACAAAGCCGAGGCGCTGGCCCTGTTCGAGTTGAATGAAGGGGCGAGTCAGGAGGCGATCCGCCGCCGCTGGCGGGAGCTGGCATTGCAGCACCATCCGGATCGGGGTGGTAATGCCGAGACCTTTATCCGTATCCGCTGGGCCCGGGAGGTCCTGCGGGGATGATCCGGTTGCCGTCCGCACAAAGAGAGGCATAGACTGGAGCTGAATCCCCCTTCACAGGAGAGCATCATGACAGTCAGTGAACTTCGCAAGCTCTATCAACAACAGATCCTGCAAGAGGCCGAAATACTCCACGACGTGGCCATCCCCGGCTGGCTCATCGAATTCAGAGGCAATGATGGCGCTCTCTACGAGCTGACCGACACCCTCGGCTGCCCGGTCAGTTTCGATACGGTCGAGCAGGCCCGCGATCATGTGCATCTGGTAGCTGACTGCCCGATGCAGGTAGAACACCTCTATCGCTTCTTCGAACGTTAACTCAAACCGTCACATCTCACCCTTGGCTACGGTGAGGCTTGTACCAGGCATATAGTCAGCACTTGCCTGCCACAGGCCTCCCCAGAAACAACCGCTTCGATTTGCTCGTGTTGCAGAGTGCAAGTTGCACGCTATCTGGCATAGACAGCTATAAGTCTGGCTATGGAGTGGCTATCTCTATGGTTACATGGACCAGCTCTTCATGTATCGCCAACCGCGCGCGGATCTCGCTGGCGGAGACAGGCGCCGCCATCAGCAGGGAGAGCACGCAGGCATACTGTTGCTGTCCCACCCGCCAGACGTGCAGATCGCGGATCTCGGCATACGGCAGGTCGGCAATCACCTCACGGATCTCACCCACCAACGGGGTATCCATCTCGGCATCCAGTAACACCCGACCGGAGTCACGCAACAGACCCCAGGCCCACACAGCCACCAGTACGGCCCCCACTATGCCCATCAGGGGATCCAGCCAGTCGGCCCCCCACAGCATGCCCCCCACCAGTGCTAGGATCGCCAGCACGGAAGTGGCCGCATCCGCCAGCACGTGGATATAGGCGGCGCGCAGGTTGAGATCCTGATGGCCGTGGTGAGCGTCATGGTCATGATGATCGTGGTCGTGATGCTCATGATGGTGGTCATGCCCATGGCCGTGGTGATGATGGCTGTGATCATCCTTGAGCAACCAGGCACAGGCCAGGTTCACCAGCAGCCCCACCAGCGCGATGGCGATCGCCTGTTGATAGTGGATTGGGCTGGGATCCAGTAGCCGGAACACCGACTCGAACAGCATCAGCCCGGCCACCCCCACCAGCAGGAGAGCACTGGTGAAGCCACCCAGCACCTCGATCTTCCAGGTGCCGAAGCTGAATCTGTGGTCGCGGGCAAAGTGGCGGGCGGCGCGATAGGCCAGCACCGAGAGACCGAGCGCCAGCGCGTGGGAGCTCATATGCCAGCCGTCGGCCAGCAGCGCCATGGAGTTGTAAAACCAGCCGCCGCCGATCTCCACCACCATCATGATGACGGTCAGCAGCACGGTCCAACGGGTTTTCTGTTCAGCCAGCGGATTCCCTTCGTGGACGACGGGTTGGTGGCAGTGGGATGAGACAAGGGATGACATGGATTTCTCCTGAGGACGATAATGCAATATACTATACCCCAGTATAGTTTTATTGATCGAGAGGATCCTGCATGTCACACACCATTCACGGTAAAAAGAAGCTGCTGGCACGGGTACGTCGCATCAAGGGGCAGGCGGGCGCGCTGGAGCACGCACTTGAGCAGGAGAGCGACTGCGCCGCCATTTTGCAGCAGATCGCGGCCATTCGTGGTGCCGTCAACGGCCTGATGCTGGAGGTGCTGGAAGGGCACATGCGTGAGCACCTGGGCGCCGAAGAGGCGACCCCGGCCGAGCGGCTGGAAGATCTGGATCAAGTAGTGCGGGTATTGCGATCCTATCTGAAGTAAGGCCGGTGAACGAGGCTGAGGGCAACCCCGCATCATCCCGTTTACGGCTGTGCGGCGTCTGCCCGCCAGCCCCCGTCCCTTTCGGGCTTGAGCCACCGCCAGCTTTGCGCCATGATGTCCAGCCCGGCTGACCGCCGGTTTTACTGGACAGTCAATTTCAAGGACCCCCCATGTTTGAACACGTCGATGCTTATGCTGGCGACCCCATCCTGACCCTGGTCGAGACCTTCCACAAAGACACCCGCGAACAGAAGGTGAACCTGGGGATCGGCCTCTATTACGACGAGCAGGGCCGCATTCCGCTGCTGCCGTCGGTGCAGCAGGCCGAAGCCCAGCGCGCTGCCGCCCCGGCGCCGCGTCCCTACCAGCCGATGGAGGGTGCCGCCAACTACCGCACTGCGGTGCAGCACCTGCTGTTTGGTGCCGACCATGAAGCGGTCAAGGCGGGACGTATCGCCACCATCCAGACCATCGGTGGCTCCGGCGCCCTGAAGATCGGCGCCGATCTGCTCAAGCGCTACTTCCCGACCTCCGAGGTGTGGGTCAGCAATCCCACCTGGGACAACCACAAGGCGATGTTCGAGGGGGCCGGCATCAAGGTGCATGACTACCCCTACTACGATGCGGCCACTGGCGGCGTACAGTTCGATGCCATGATCGACTGCCTGCGCAGCCTGCCAGCCAAGAGCATCGTGCTGCTGCACCCCTGCTGCCACAACCCGACCGGGGTGGATCTCTCCCGTGCCCAGTGGGATCGGGTGATCGCACTTGTGGTCGAGAAGAACCTGATCCCCTTTATGGACATCGCCTATCAGGGCTTCGGTGACGGGCTGGAAGAGGATGCCTATGCCATTCGCGCCATGGTGGCCGCCGGCGTCAGCTTCTTCGTCAGCAACTCGTTTTCCAAGAACCTCTCTTTCTACGGCGAGCGGTGCGGCGGCCTGTCGGTCATCTGCCAGGATGCCGAAGAAGCCAGCCGCGTACTGGGCCAGATGAAGGCCACCGTGCGCCGCAACTACTCCAGCCCTCCCACTCACGGTGGCCAGATCACCGCGGCTGTGATGAGCCAACCCGAGCTGCACGCCATGTGGGTCGATGAAGTGACCGAGATGCGCACCCGCATCAAGGCCATGCGCCAGAAGCTGTTCGAGGTGCTGAGCGCCAAGGTGCCGGGCCGCGATTTCAGCTACTTCATCAACCAGCGCGGCATGTTCAGCTACACCGGCTTCACGCCGGAGCAGGTTGACAGACTGCGCGAAGAGTTCGCCGTCTATCTGGTGCGCTCCGGCCGCATGTGCGTGGCGGGCCTCAACAGCCGCAACGTCGACTACGTGGCCGACGCCATGGCGGCTGTGCTCAAGGGCTAATCCGCACAAGCCCCGCTTCGGCGGGGCTTTTTTGTCTTGTCTCTTCCCTTCGCTTGTGGAGTACTTATGGATCTGATCGCTCTCTCTCGGCTGGGAGGTCGCCATCTGGTCACCCTGCATCTGCTGCTAGACAACCAGAGCGTCACCCGCACCGCCGAGCGGCTCTGCACCACGCCTTCTACCGTCAGCAAGACCCTCAACCAGCTGCGGGATCTGCTGGGGGATCAACTGCTCTATCGCCAGGGCAACCAGCTGCTGCTCACCCCCATGGCCGAGCGACTGGCTCCCACCCTACATCGGCTGCTGGGGGAGCTGAACGGCCTCACCCGCCAGAACGCCTTCAACCCCCAGCAGTGGCAGGGCAGCTTGCGGCTCGGATTGCGCGAGAGTGTGATGACCTGGCCGGTGGGCCCCATTCTGGGTCAGCTGATGCAGGAGGTGCCGGGTATGGTGCCGGAGATCTGGAACAAGGATGAGCAGGGGCTGGAGGCGCTGGCAGCGGGCAAACTCGACTTCGTCATCCTGCCCCATGACCAGAGCCAGCCGTTACCGCGCCAGCCTGGGCTGGTGTGGGAGACCCTGCGGGAAGAAAAACTGGTCTGCCTGTTACGCAAAGATCATCCGGCGCTCGCCAAGCCCTGGGATCTCGATGCTTATCTGAGCTGGCGCCATATCGCCATCCGGGATCAGGAGCTGGCCAACCCCTTCTTCGAGCAGAGTCTGGCCCAGCAACAGGTGCGTCGCCAGATTGGCGCCACCCTGCCCGATTTTGCCAGCGCGGCGGCCCTGCTACCCCAGACCGATCTGATCCTCACCGCCATCGGTGGATGGGCGGCCTGCATGGCCAGTCAGCCGGATCTGGTGATGCGCCCGGCACCGTTCGATTACGGCAAGGTGAGTCACAGTCTGGTCTGGTATGGCCCGGCCGGTGATGGTTCGGCCCGCCACTGGTTCCGCCAGCGGATCCTGCAACTGGGTCGCGAGCTGGTCGAGCCCTGAGCCAGGTGACAGCGAGAAGAGATGGATGTTTCGCCACGGCGAAACATCCATGGCAATGAGGGATCAGGGACGTTTGGTATAAATGGGGCTGGGGAAAGAGGCGACATTGCTACCCAGATCAGTAATGCGGGCAGCCCCCTGCTTTTTCACCTGATCGATGCGCAACACCTGATGCATGGGGATAAGGGTGTGATGCACATCGGCAAATTCGCTCTTGAGCTTTTCATGGCTGGGATCGACGATAAGCGCCGTGTGATTGTCCCAGACAAAATCGGCGATCTCGATAAATCCAAACAGTTGGCCCTGATTCACCTCGCGCACATAAACCTCATAGCGCTCGTTGTGGCAAATAAACTGAACCCGATATAACGCCTTGCTTTCACTCATGATTTATCTGTCGTGGAGGGTGGACGGATGGGCAATATCATAACGAGCCACAAGGTCCCCTCCAATAGACAGAAGTCACAGTTGTTTGCTTTTACTGCACAACCAGGGAATCGATTCGCCCCTTCAGATCAAAGGGGGCAAGGTCACGGCCCCCACTCCAGCAGCACGTAACCGATTCGCCAGCCACTCCAGCTCGCTGCGGGTCGCGTCTGACCAGCGACTCGCCTCACCACGTACCCCATGATGACGAAAACCATTGATACGGATAGGTACTGGCCCCAGCCGCAGCAGGAAAGCGGCGAGCTCCGCGTCCAGCTCACCGCTCTTATCCAGAAAATCGCTCTTGCCCGGCACATGGAGCAGCCGCAGTTCGGTCAGCTTACCGTGACGTGCCAGCAGTTGCAGAGACGCCAACACCCGCTCGCGACCATAGCCGGTCAGCGAATGATGCACCGTGTCACGCCACCCCTTGAGATCGAGCATGGCGCCATCGAGCACCGGCAATAGCCGCTGCCAACCGCTCTCGGCCAACGAGCCGTTGCTGTCGAGCAGGCAAGTGAGATGAGCCAGATCCGGCGCAGCCTTGATGGCGGCAAACAGCGCAACCACGAAGGGAAGCTGGGTGGTCGCCTCACCACCGGAGACGGTAATCCCGCTGAGCAAGGGGCTGTAGCGGCGCAGCAGGTCCAGCACCTCGGTCACCGTCATGGTGGCAATCTTCGGATTGGCGCTGCGCGGGCACGCATCGAGACAAGCATCGCAATCGGTGCAGAGCGCCGCCTGCCAGCGCACGCTGCATTTCCCGGGGCGGCCCTCAGTAAGGGTCAGCGCACCGCTCGGGCAGACAGCAATACAGTCACCGCAATCGTCGCACAGCCCTATGGTGTGCGGATTATGGCAGCCGGGGCAGCGAAAGTTGCAGCCCTGCAGAAACAGCACCAGCCGGTTGCCCGGCCCGTCAACACAAGAAAAGGGCAGCACCCTGCTCACCAGGGCGCTGCGTGTTGGCAAAACATCAGCCATCGGTGCGAACTCAATACTCGCAGATGGTCGATTCGTGGGCGACTACCCGCGGTGCTCGCTGACGAATGGCGGTCACTTCACTCGCCTCGGCCCCGAGACAGGTGGTCTGCAAGCGCGAGCCTTCTTCTGCGAAACGAGCCACATCGCTCTTGCGGATCATGTAGCCGGTCACCCGCACCAGATCGCTGTCGGCCACGTTGGCGGTGAACTCGCGCATACCGATGGCGAGCGCCCCTTTGCAGAGCTGCAACAGCGCCTGCGGGTTCTGGCGGATGGTGGGATCCAGGGTCAGGATCTCGCTGATCCCCGAGTGGTAATAGCTATGGTGCGGCGCCAGCGCCAACACATGGCTGGCGGGATCCGGCTCATGACCATAAGGGATGCGCACCCCGGGAGTCACAGCCACATCGATGCTGAGGCCACCCTGTGAGTGCAGCAGCGCGCGCCCCCCCCAGGCGTGGGTTTGCGGCGTCGCAGTGACATATTCCGAGAGCTGAGCCGAGATGCGATAGCCAAGCTGATTCGCCTCGTCGTCGTGTCCATAACGATCTGGCAGATTCTCTTTATCCATCAGGATATTCACCGCTTCCGCCATGCCGTAGATGCCGAACATGGGGACAAAGCGCTCCTCATCCAGCAGCCCCTCCTTGACCAGGAAGCAGTCGAAGAAACCGGACTCCTCGTGCAGGAAGGCGGCTCTCGCCTCGATCAGTTGCGAGGCCAGACGGCAGTAGTGGGGCAACAGGCAGCCGAGGAAATCATCTATACCCTGAGCCTGCTCGGCGACCCGCTTGAGGGAGATGCGCACCAGGGTATTGGCGCCACCCGCCTGCGGCAGGGCGTTGTAGCAGCTGACGATACCAAAACCACGCTGGTCGAAGGTATCGCGATGGATCGGGTAGTTGGCGATGTGCGGCTTGCTGCACTCGGCAATGTTCTTCACCGCCTGCAGCAGCAGATCGTCCGGGGTCTGCTCCGGATCGTGGAAAAAGGTGAGGTTTGGCGCCACCTGCTTGAGCTCGTTGTCGATGCGCAGGATCAGGCGGCAGATCCGGTTGTCATCGGGGCCGATGTTGACGTGCATGAAGGCGTCCGGCAGCACCCGGTCCAGATAGACCCAGAACCCCTTCAGCTTGCGATAGAGAGTCTCGTCATCCAGTTCGCCGACGAAGGGCAGCAGCAGGTGGTCGAGCCGCCCCAGCCAGACCGGCATGCCGGTGACCGAGGGGACATGGTGATAGAGGATGCGCAGGGCATCGAGCGCCTCGTCGAAATCCTGCGGCGCCGCCAGCTCCAGCCAGGGAGAGCCCTGAGTCAGGAATTTGTCATAGTCCGGCAGTACATAACGTGGCTTGTAGGGGGCGTGCCCTTCGAACATGTCGCAGATAAATCCCTGCGTCATCGCCTCGGCGACTGCAGCAGGCAGGTCGGGGTAGGGCAATGCATTCTCGGCAGCCAGTGCCAGTGCATGGCTCTTCTGGGCTGCGGAGAGATGGGGATCGCGCACAATGCGCTGACAGGTTTCGGTCAAAGACATGGGACACTCCTTCACGGACAGAGCCCATATCCTCACCATTTAAAGGCCTTTTTTGAAGTGACATTCATGACATGACGGATGTCGAATAATGACATCCATTACACAAGATCACGACTCGCGTTTCACCAAGGCAAGAGCTCTGCTATGCCTCCCAGCCAGCGCAGCAGGAAGAAGCCCCCCATTCCGCCCACCACCACAACCAGAGTCGGCAGCCGCAACAGGGTCAAGAGCATCACCCACAGGGTGGCGGCCAGGTAGTCAGGATCCCAGTCAAGACCTATCCCCGGCTCGTAGCTAAAGACGATGGGCAACCAGATGGCGGTCAGCACCGACTGGGCCGAGAAGCCGAGAAACGCCCCCATCTCGGCACCCGGCTGATATCGGGTCAACCGAGAAAAGAAGGCGAAGCGGTTGAAAAAGGTGATCAGGGCCAGCAGGCCAATCATCAGCCAACTCACGCTACCTCCTCATCCGGTGCAGCACATAGCCCACCACCATGCCAGCCAGAGCCGAGACGATGATGTGGATCTCCGCCAGCAGCGGCTTGGTAAGCAACGCTGTGCCGCCGCTCACCAGAGTGGCCGCCACCATGGGCAGGTTTTTCATGGCGGGAATGGTCATGGCGATGAAGGTGGCCGCGATGGCAAAATCCAGCCCCATGCTGTCCAGCCCATCGATGTACTGGCCGGCCGCGATGCCGAGCAGGGTCGCCAGATTCCAGAACAGATAGAAGACGAATCCTGCGATGAGCGCGTAGGCCGGGTCAAAGCGGCCGCTGCGCTCCCGGTCTTTCAGCGCCACAGCGAACATCTCATCGGTCAGGAAAAAGGCAAGGCTGGCCCGCCAGCGCAGGGAAAGCGGCAATACGTCACGGCGGAAGGTGAAGCCGTAAAGCAGATGCTGGGAAGTGATCACCATGGTGGAGCCCATAATGGGCAGCAGGGGCGTGCCCGCCCCGAACAGGGTAGTGGCCGAGAGCTGGGCGGCTCCGGCGTAGACCAGCAACGACATCAGCTGAGCCTGAAGCGGACTCAGCCCTGCCTGCAACGCCAAAGCGCCACACAGGATCCCCCAGGGGATCACCGAAATGGAGAGCGGGAGCATATCCAGTGTGGCGCGCCACCAGAGCATCCCCGTTCGCTCGGGCAAGCTCGTTACTGACATCATGTGATCTTCCTTGTCACAGCCAAAGCGAGCCGAAAAAACTAGCACGGGACAGCAAGCGCTGTCACGTCATCACTGGCGGGAAATAAAACGCCCGCGGAGTCGCGGGCGTGCACAAGGGGATCAGGGCTCGATGACGATGGGCGTACCCGGGTCAACAGCGTTCCACACCTCATCCAGCTCGTGGTTGAGCATGGCGATGCAGCCATTGGTCCAGTTGGAGGGCTGAACCCTGCGGTTGCCAATGCTGTTGCGCTGGCCGTGGATCATGATCATACCACCCGGACGAACACCCAGTTCATTGGCACGCTTGATATCATCCAGGTTCGGATAGTTGATATGGATGGCTTTGTAGTAACCGGAATTGGTCTTCTTGTAGTCGAGGGTGTAGCGCCCTTCCGGCGTACGCTGGTCCCCTTCCTGCTGCTTGTGCCCCTTGGGCGCCGGGCCCAGAGCAATCCAGTAGCGCTTCAGTTCTTTGCCATCCTTCATCAGGGTCAGGCTATAGGTCGACTTCTTGACCACCACCAAATCGGCTTTTTCGGTCAAGGCAAAACTCAATGCGGGCCAAAGCCCCAACAAACACAGTAATACGGCTCTCATTCCATCCCTCGACAAGCCTCTGGTGCGGGCTTTTCTTGTTACCAGATCATCTGAACGATGCCCGCCGAGCGGCGAGCGAGCGCCATGATATTGGATCGCCATCAATACTCAATAGACCCAATGAAACATATCTTGGCGGTGAGAGGTGAATGGCCCATGAACGGCCTTCGCTGATATGGCCAATTGATAATAAAAACAAAAAGATAGCTTATATTTTCTGGCTGGCCATGAGGCCTCTGATCGGTAAATATGTAGCATTTGAACCTGATTCAGGATGACATCATGTCTCTGTACTTCTTGCCGAACTCTTCGCTGCCCCGTCTGCTGCTGGCCAGCGTCCTGCTCTTGTTGACCGGCACAGCCGGAGCCGAAGAGCCGCGCTGGCTACGCGAACCTGCCCTCTCTCCCGATGGCACTCGGCTCGCCTTTACCTGGCAGGGGCGAATTTTTGTAGCCAGTGCCGAGGGGGGGCCCGCCACAGCGCTCACCGGCAGCGGCTACCTGAGCCAGCGCCCCGTCTGGTCGCCCGATGGCAAACAACTCGCCTTTGCCGCCAATCTCTATGGCAACGAAGATGTGTTCGTGGTGCCCGCCAGCGGCGGCGAGATGGTGCGCCTCACCCGCGATTCGCGCACCGATCTGCCGCAAGCCTTCAGCGCCGATGGCAAACGGCTGTTGCTGAGCAGCCAGCGCCCGGGCTCGGCTACAGCCGATCACTTCATCGCGGAAGGGGTTCAGTGGGGCGCGCTCTACTGGGCGCCGGTTAGTGGCGGAATGCTGCAAGCGGACTTGCCGCTACCTGCCACTCTGGCGCGTCCGCACGGTGCCAGATTGGCCTATCAGATGCCAGCCATGGATCAACCGTTTCGCAAACACCAGCGTTCATTTGCCGTCTCCCGCCTCTGGCTGTTTGATGGCAAGCAGCATAAGCAACTGACCGAAGATCGGATTGCGGCCACCGATCCGGTCTGGAGCGACAAGGGGGATGCTCTCTTTTACCTGAGTGAGCGCAGCGGCGATTTCAACGTCTGGCGCCGGGATCTCGCCAGCGGTACAGAGCTGCAGCTCACCCACTATCAGGGTCACCCGGTCAGGGGGTTGAGTACCTCGACCAAGGGGGATCTGGTCTGGTCGTGGCAAGGGGAGATCTATCGCCTCGACGCGGGCAGCAATACTCCACGCAAACTGCTTATTCAGCCGCAGATAGCCATCGAACCCGATCAACTCGGCGTATCGTCCGGGATGGCAGATGACATGGTGGTCAGCGAAGAGGGAGACGAGCTGATCCTGACCAGCGAAGGCAACCTCTACGCCGTTAACCCTGGCCGAGAGCGGGTGCGACAGCTCACCCATTCCCCAAGCGAACAGTCCAGTCCGCTCTATGCAGAGCAAGGTGGCTCCCTCATTTACCTCTCGGAGCAGCAGGGACACGCAGCGCTCTACCGGCTGAGCAAGGAGGATCCCGAGCGGCTGTTCAGCGCACCGGGTACCCTGACCGAAAGCCTGCTGCTGGCCATTCCCGGCAAGGGGATCAGCCGTCCTGTGCTCTCCCCGGACGGCAAACAGCTCGCCTTTGTGGTGGATGGTCAGGCCATCCATCTGCTGGATCTGGCGAGCAACCAGCAGCGGGAGCTGGTCCCTGCCAGCTTCAATCCGTCACGCCACGAGGTCTCTCTCGCTTTTGCCCCCGACTCCCGCCATCTGGCGCTCACCTTCCGCCCCGACTCGGCTCAGCAGGAGATCGCCGTCATCGATACCGCCAGCCCCGGCGCGGTACCGGTCAATGTCAGCCTCAACGGCTATCAGGATAGCTCTCCCGTCTGGAGCCAGGATGGCGCTATCCTCTACTGGCAATCGACCCGATATGGTGTGCTGGGGGCCGATGGCGAACCGCTCGGTAACAATCTGCTCGGCCTATACAGCAGTCGCGCCGCCAAGGCCGACTTTCTGGCCGAGCGGGAGGCTCCCAAAGGTGGCTACGGCTTCGAGAGTGAACGACTGGGCCATCGCGAGGCGCTGCAGCTACTGCCCACCGGGGTACTGCTGACCAGTCGCATCGTTGATGACCAGCTTATCTATCTGGTCGAAGAGGCTGGCGACGGTGATCAGAGCGAGATCAAAGGTTATGCCCGGGATCTGCGCAAAGGTGATACCCGGGTGCTGTTTGCCGAACAGCCAGGCCCGGTACTGGCCAGCCTCAACCGGCAAGCCACCCTCGCCACCCTGGTTCGGGAGGGGGAGATCACCCGCATCGACCTCAACTCAGGCGAGATCCACAGCGCCCCCTTTGCCCTGCAAAACCAGCTGCATTGGCGAGCTCGTATGGCCGCCGCCTTCGATCAGATCACCCGGCTCACCCGGGACGAATTCTATCGGGACGATATGAACGGGGTGGATTGGGACGGCTATGTCGCCGCCTACCGCCGCCAGTTGTCGGGCATCGGCAATCCCCGCGACTTTGGCAACCTGCTCGCAGAACTGGCTGGCGAGCTCAATGTCTCCCACACCTGGGGCAGCGGCCCGGCTCCCTTCCCGCGCATGGCGGACGAAACCGCCAGCCTGGGGGGGTACTGGCAGGATGACGAGCAGGGGGTGACCCTCACCGCCCTGCTGGCAGGCGGCCCGCTGGACCAGGAGAGCGACATTGTTCCGGGCTCCCGTCTGCTCGCCATCAACGGCCTCCCGATTGCCAATCTGAGCGATCTGGATCAGGCCCTCAACCAGCAGGCCGGCAACCGGCTGGTACTTACCGTTCAGCCACCGCAGGGCAAGGCAGCGAGCGAGCTGGAGGTGACCGCCATCGATCTGCAGCAGGAGTATCGGTTACAGCTCGACAACTGGGTCAGCAAGCGCCAGGAGCTGGTGGCCACCCTGAGCCAGGGCCGCGTTGGCTACGCCTACCTGCCGGAGATGAGCAGCGCAGCCTATGAAGAGCTGGTGGCACAGGCCCTTGGCCGGCTACGTGACTGCGAGGCCTTGATCGTCGATGTGCGCTTCAACAAGGGGGGCTACCTGGCCAACACCCTGGTGGAGTTTCTGACCGGCAGCGGCAGCACCAAGGGAATGGCCAGCAGTTGGCCACGTCAGGGTAAGGGTGAAACTGATGCCGCCACCCGCCAGTGGACCAAGCCCTCGGTGGTGCTAGTCAATGCAGGCAGCTACTCGGAGGGTTCCGCCTTCCCCGAGTACTACCGCACCCTCAAGGTCGGCCCCATCGTCGGCGACCCTGTACCCGGCACCGGCACCATGGTCTACGCCCACGACTCCAGACTATTTCCGGGGCTCGCCTACGGCATTCCGACACTGGGGCTGCGCAAGCCGGACGGCACCTTCTACGAAAATCAGGAGCTGATCCCGGACCTGCAGGTGCCGCTAACCCCCGCCGATATGGTGGCCGGACGCGACCCGCAGCTGGAGGCGGCGGTACAAGCCGCCCTCAAGCAACTGCCTGCGAGCGCCAAGTAACAGCACCCATCGAGCTCAGCGAAAGCGAAACAGCTCGCGATGCAGATGCCTGTCCGGCAACAACCGGGCCAGGGCATCTGCCATCCCCTCCGGCCCGCAAAACCACACCTGCTCGGGCGCATCTTGCGCGATGCGGGCCATATCCAGTCGCCCGGCTGCCTTGTCCAGATGCAGCTGATAGCGAACGCCGGTGCGATGACAGAGCTCGGCCAACCGCTGGTGGTAGACAGCCCCCGCCAGATCCGGCGCGCACTGGATCAGGGTGATCCCCTCGCCGTGCTCCCCACGGGCAGCCAGCCCCTCCAGCCAGGCGACAAACGGGGTGATGCCGATCCCGGCACCCAGCCAGAGGGCTCGCCCTCCTCCCTGCGGGGCGACAAAAGCACCATAGGGGCCGGTCACCACCACTCCATCCCCGACGCGCGCCTCTGCCACCAGCTGACGGGTATGATCCCCGAGCGCCCGCACCGCGATCACCAACTGGCGCCGATCCGCCGACACCCGCACTAGGGTAAAGGGGTGCGCCCCCTCCTTGGCATCAAATTCGAAGAAGGCAAACTGACCCGGGCGGTAATGGGCGAGCGGCCGCTCCAGTTGCATGGTCAGCTCGCAGGTGTGATCCGCCAGCGCCCGCACCGCAATGACCCGGCCGGGATGGCGCTCCCGCGCTCCCACTTGTCCCAGCAGGGAGTAGAGGGCCCCGATAGCTCCCAGCCCACCGACAAACCAGATCGATACCCCCACCGGGGTCATGGCCCCAATCTGAGGCAGCAGGCAGAGCCCGTGACACCAGCCCGCCAGATAGATGAGCGGGGCCAGCCGGTGGATCAGTCGAAAACGGCCATAACTCACCAGTGCCAGCAAACTCAGCACCACCAGCGCGATCAGCAGATAGAAACTCCACTCACCCAGGGTATTGCCAAGGGCATGGAGCGAGATGCCATTGCCTGCTCCGGCACCCACTTCGGCAGCGCTGGCCCCACGCCGGGCGGGACGACTCAGCCAGCCTGCAGAGACCGCCCACTTGGGCACCACCACCAGCAGCCAGTGGGCAGTCAGTACCAATGCGCCGCCGACGGCCGTCTGGCGGTGCAATCGCAACATCCGATCCAGACCACCACACCACACTTCCAGCTGCGGCAAGCGTAACGCCAGCAACAGCGAAATGGCCATATAGGCCATCCCCAGCAGGCCGGTCAGCAGCAACATCTCATGACGCCAGGGCCACACCCCGTTGGCGTCCCCCGCATAACCCAGCCACCAGACCCCAACCGCCAGCAGTGGCAGCAGCCACCACACCCGTTTGCCCGTCATAACATCCCCCCTGGTTACATCGCTGCAGGACCTCATCTACCTGCTGATGGCGCCATTACACAGCCAGCCGGTCACAAGACTTTGCCACAGGGAGAAGCTTGTGTGGCAATGTGTGACAAACAGCAACAACAGAGGGCTCCGGAGACCCCCTGCTCAATCGGGCTGCTCCCTGTTCATCAGAAGGGTGGTTGACACTCTGCTGGCAAAGGGAATCAAATGGGGATAATTAATGGCTGCGGTGGCAGCACAGACCACCCCGACCGACCACGGACAAGGAGAACCCGTTGCTTACCTCTAACGAAAGACGCTTCTGCCCAAGCTGTCAGTGCGAAACCAGCCATGTCGTGGTGCTGGTCGACAAATCTTTTGGCCAGCAGCCGACACCGGAGCAAAAGCGCAAAGCCTTTATCAAGGATTTCATTACCGGTTGGGCTGCGGGCCCCTTTCTGGCCAACATGGATCGCTTTGAACGACATGCCATCTGCGAACATTGTGGAAATAAAGTCATTGATGAATGACAGAGCAGGTGCAAAACGGAAAACAGCAGAAAACGGCCCTGCCGTGAGTGACACCGCAGTGGGACACCCGCGCAGGAGAAATGCATTGCCCTTAAAGCAGCAAGCGATCATTTTTACAGCATGAGGGGTCGGCTGGCCGCTCATGCTCACGGTGCTTTCGAGGCCGTGCGCTTGCCCATCAGTCGGTGCAGCAGTTTGTTGTATTTGGCCCAGGAGTGGATCAGCAGGAAGATACCAAACAGCAGGACCAGAAACAGTTGTCCCACCTCGGCAGCATCGAGTGAGCCAATAAAGCTCTCGTTCTCATCCGTCTCCAGATAGTTGAGCCAGGGTTGCAATGCCAGAAACAGCCACCCCCCCCAGGTCACCAACAGGATCAGCAGATCTCGTAGTCGGTACTTCCAGCTACGCCGGGTGCCGTTGCTGATGATCATCTCTTTCGCCAGCTTATGTTTTGTCACGGAACGACTCTCCCCTATCAGGACTTTCCCACACGGCCAGCTGGCCACGACGACGCAGGATCGCCCTAGGCACGGCTACTACCACGGTCACCAGATTGAGCAGCCAGTAGATGAGCGGATACCAGACGCACCAGATAAAGCTGCGAGCCATGCTCTTGTCATAGTGGTTATCGATAAAGATGCTGACCCCGAACTGCAGCAGACAAATCGCGGTCATCATCACCCCGGTCCACTGGAACAGGTGACCCACCGCCAGCCCGCTCAGGTCCGGCTCAATGAGCCAGACCAGCGCAAGCAGCAACATGCTGTAGCACCAGGCAACGCTGGAGAGATACTCCAGCAGTAGTAGCCAGAAACGGCGATTGCGCCAGCGCATTGCCTGCAACCCGTAACGCAGAAACACTTCAGCCCCTCCCTGAGCCCAGCGCAACCGCTGCTTGTAGAGACCACGCACCGTCTCGGGCATCAGTACCCAGCAGAGTGCCTGCGGCTGATAGTGGATGAGCCAGCCCGCCAGCTGCAGCTTCCAGCTGATATCGATGTCCTCGGTCACCATGTCATTGCTCCAGCCACCGACGGCTTCGACTGCCTGCTTGCGAAAGGCCACCACCACCCCGGAGACGGTGAAGACGGTGCCGTAGATCCGCTGGGCCCGCTTGATGAGTCCGATAATGGAACTGAACTCGCCAGTCTGGATCTTGCCGATAATGGTGGAGCGGGTGCGTACCCGCGGATTGCCGGTGACCGCCCCGACCCTCGGGCTCTCGATGAAGTGCTTCACCATCCAGCGCACCGCGTCATAGTCCAGCACCGCATCCCCGTCGATGCCAACCAGGATCTCCCCGCTGGCAATCGCCAGCCCGTTGTTGAGCGCCATCGCCTTGCCCTGGTTGTGCTGATGGAGCACCATCAGACGCGGATCCTGCTGCGCCAGCCGATCCAGCCGCGCGCCGGTGTCATCCTTGCTGCCATCGTTGATGGCCAGCACCTCGAAATCGGGATAACGCTGACGCAGCAAGTGACCGATGGTCTCCTCGACATTGGCCCCCTCGTTGTAGCAAGGCACCATCAGGGTCACCCTGGGGTAATAGGGAAGTACCAATCCACGTTTTGCCAGCGCGATATCACGCCGCTCCCACTGGAAGTAGTAATAGAGACCGCCACAGACCCACACCATTGCCATCAGACTGGGATAAGCCAGAGTAAAGATGGCTATCCCTTCGAGAAAATCCTTCACCGTATCGCCTCCCCATGGCTAGCCGTGGCGACATGGCCAGAGACCGAGGTGACCGACAACCGAGTCGGCTGGGGCTGGGTCTGCACCGAAAAGACCGGCTTGAGCACCACCGGATCCGGCTGGTTGTTGTGAAAATCATCCGGGTAGTAGCCAAAGTTGGTTACCCCCTTGCGCTGAATGATTTCCATCCAGCGGGCCAGCTCGGCATCGGGGATGGGTTGATCGGTACGCCAGTTGCGACTCTGCAGTTCGAACACCAGTCGATTGGCCGGCACCTGTGCCAGCGAATCCTCCGCCAGCTTGGCCAGCCACTCATCGGGGTTTTCCGCCTGCTCCATATAGGGCATCGCCATCACTGCGGTGTAGTCATAGGCCTTGGCAAACGCAGCCATGCTCTGGGCAAACCACTGTTGGGATTGCGGCTCGGTCACCAGTGCCGCATAGATGTTGCGGGCAGTCTTGAGCCCGTCGGCTCCCCCCTGCCGATAACGGGCTGCTGCATCGCGCAGCGCCATGGTGAACTCGATAAGCAGATCGGTCTTCTGCTCCCCTTGCGCCTCTAGCGCATCCGGAGTGCGCGCCAGCGGCATCGGCCCCTCGTAGTCGCTGAGGAAGGCATCGTCATGGAACAGCAGACCGTCGAACTTGGTGTAAAAACCGAGATCCTCGTAGATATCCAGCAGCAGCTGACGGCTGGCAGGATCCCATGGCGACAGGCGCAGATACTGTCCCTTGGCCGGGGCACCGGTACGACTGTCGGTAACATAAGCGTGGTTCGGACCCATGTCGTAGGCCATCACCGGCATCCAGGCGAACACCTTGACCCCGGCCCGGGTCTTCAGCTGCCAGGCCACCCGGTTGAAGAGATCCGCCTTGACCGGCATATGGCGGTTGGGGAAGTAGAGCGCCTCCGCCACCCCGTCACCGTTGTCATCGGCATAGGCCTGCAGATAGACGGTGGTGATGCCGTAACCCTTGATCCGGTCCAGCAGCATATCGATGTTCTTGTTCATCTGCTGCGGGTCCTTGTCGTAGACATAGTCGAGATCCACATGCACCAAGCGCTCCACCTGCCGCTCCCAGGTATTGCCCCCCATGATCTCGTCCAGAGTTTCGAGGCTGGTGTCCTCCTCCAGCAGGTAGCGGCGTACCGTGTTGCCAGAGTCACTCAGCTTGTTGAGCCCTTCCGCCAGCGTGAAGGTGTAGGGCATCCCGGCGGCCCCCGCCAGTTCCAGCGCAGCCTGGTTGAAGGCGCCGTAGGGCCAGACCAGGATCCGTGGTGCCCGACCGGTCTGCTCCCTGAGCTGATGGGCCGATGCGTCGAAATCAGCCTTAATCCGCGCCCGATAGTCGGCCATGCTCTCGTAGCCATGCTGGCTCCAGCCTGCGGTTGTGACCGCTGGCTGCACGTTGCCCTGCGGGTTGGCGAGTAGCCCGTAGTGGGAGGTGAAGGTGTGGGAGGCCAACTCCACCAACCCGGAGTCCTGCATCTCGCGGATCTGCGGCCAGCTCACGAAGTAGCTGCGTGGCAGCTTGTCATTGCCGTACGGGACCATCTGGTCATCGGCTACGTCCAGCCAGCTGCCCACCAGCGCAAAGACCGCCGGGTAGTTGTAGAGCTTGAGCAACGGATAGACCAGCCGGTAGAAGCTCTCATAGCCATCGTCGAAACTGAGCAGGATCGCCTTCTCTGGCAGTGGTGCTTTACCCGCTTTGGCATCCAGGATCTGCTGGAAGCTGACCGGGTGATAGCCCTGCTGTTTGATCCAGTTGAAGTGGCGGATCAGGGTGTCGCGCCGGATGGTCTGGGGGTAAAGCTTGAGATTAGGGGTCAATTTCAGGTCGACGATATCGTGGTAGCAGAGCACCACATAGTCATCGGGGTGCCGAGCCGCCTGTGTCAGCGAAGGCAACAGTGCAAGCAGCAAAACAAAAGAAGCAAGCCAGCGTCTCATCACATGAAACTCCATTGCAGATTGGCGAAGATGAAATTTCCGAACTCCGGGTTACCGTCATAAATGGCCTGACGGCGGCCCAGGCCATAACCCAGGCTGAGGGCGGGAGAGAGGATCCAGTCGTGGCGGTAGCTGAGCTGCCACCCCTGATCGCTGCCATAGCCCTGCTGCCAATAGTGGTTGCCACTCATGATCAGGCTCTGCAGCAGGAAGCGACGCCCATCCAGCGGCAGCCGATAGCGCCCCGCCAGCTCCAGCTCCAGATTGCGATCCTGCAGGGGGTTGAAGTAGTCGACGTCTACCACCTCGTTGCGAGAAGTGGCCCCGCGCAAGGTGGTATCGAACCACCAGCGATCACGACGCCAGAGATCCTGACGCAGCCAGCCGGAGACACTCAGCCGCCGGTTGCCATCGCTGATATCCATCCGTTCCAACCGCAGCGCCCCTTCGCGGGTCTCGTCCTGACGCCACCCCAGATCAAGCTGGTATTGATCGGCGTAGTTGCCGCGCGCCAATGCCCGCAGCGGGGTGTCGGCACTGTTGAGGTTGATGGCTGTGCCCAACGTCCAGCGATCGTCCAGCCGCCAGTCGATGCGACTCCACAGATAGCCTTTGTGGTTGAGCTCGCTGCCCGTGCCCCCCTCCAGCGTCAGTTGCAGCGGGTAGAAAAAGATCTCGGCCCCCAGCCCGGTATAGGCGGCACGTTCGGGCTGCAGATCGAACTCGCCAAAGCTACCCTGACGACGGACAAACAGCCGATCGCCACCATCAGTGCGAGCGCTGTAAAGGCGGCTGTCGTAGCTCCAGTCACGGCTGGCCTGTACCGAGCCCCCTTCATTGCGACCATGGGTCAGGTCGGTGACAAACTGCGGGGCCTGTTCCAGGGTCAGCCGCTGCTGCAACTCCTGACGATCGCGGGTCAGGTTGCCAAGGGCACGCACGGCCTGCGGCGTGCCCTGCCAGTCGCCCCTGTCGAGCCGGGCGTTGAGGCGACCGGACTCGGCCAGCACAGCACGTCCGGCTGGCAGCCAGCGCACCGCCTGTTCATAGGCCTGCTCGGCCTCGTCGGAATGACCCCGCCAGCGCCGAATATCCCCCAGTTGCAGCCAGAGCCATGGGTTGGCTGGCGCGGTTTGCAACCACACTTCCAGCTGTTTCTCTGCTGCACCCGCCTCACCACGCCAGGCCTGCAGCAGGGTTTTCAGCTGCAATACCTTTTCGTAGTCGTCGTTGGCCATGCGCATGTTGCCGGTGAAATCCCAGCGAGTCGGCGGCTCCTGCCAACCAGCCAACAGCCCCTGCGCCGCGCCATAACGTTCGCCATCCGAATAGGCGTAGAAGCGCTTCTCCAGCAGCCGCTTGTCGTTGGCTCGCGCCGGGGTCGCCAGTTGTTGGTAAATCACGGAGGCCTCATCCACCCGTCCCAACCCGGCCAGCGCATCGGCGCGCGCCTCCAGCACATAGTCAGGCAATGGCCCCTCGGCCTGCAGCGCGGCGGACTCCTGCTCGGCCCGGAAAAAATCGCCCAGGGCCACCAGCGTCACCACTACATCGCGGCGAACACTGGTGTAGAGCACATGATCGTGTGGCGCACGTGCCAGGATCCTGTCCTGCAGCGCCAGCGTACGGGTAAGGGAGCGACGGGCCAGCGCCGGATCCTCGGTCTGGGCCGAGACCCGCAGTAGATTGACCGCCTGGTAGTAGTCGAGCCAGAGCCGGTCGACCGGTTTGAACAATTCGGGATAACGGCCCATCAACTCCGCAGCGGCAGGACCCGCCCCCAGACTCACGGCTACCCGATAAAGTGCCAATACCTGCTCGTGATTATCCGGTTCCAGCTCCAGCCACTGCTGGCGAGCCAGCAGCTCGCCCATGGGATCTTCACTCTGACGGGCGGCATAGATACGGGCATCAAGGATCGCCTGATCGCGGCCAAAACGTGCTTCATAGTCAGCCGCTGCGCGGCGGGCCAGCTCGCGGTTTCCCTGATCGCTGGCGGTGAGAAACAGTCCGAGCCAACCATTGCGGTTGGCAGGATCACGCCCCTGCAGGATGCGGTAATAGCTGATCGCCTCGGAATAACGCTTCTCGTCACGGGCGGCACGGGCCACCCCTTCCAGCGTGATGTTGCTGATGGGACTGAACTCGCACGGCTCGCAGGCGGCCAGCGCCCCCTTGCGGTCGCCACGCCACAACTGCACGGCTATCAAGTCATCAAGCACTTTGCCATCACCACTCTGCCGATAGAGGGCATCCAGCCCGTACGCCGCACCATCCAGCTCCCCGGCTCGGGCCTTGAGCACCCAGGCTTCGCGAGCCCTGTCTATCTCACTGGCGCACACCAGCAGGGGTAACAGCGCCAACATCAAAAAGATGCGATTCATTCGCAACATACCACCCATAACAAACGCTGGTCATATCGTCCCTGCACGGCCATACGGATATCCACACCCGTCCGCTCCTGCTGGATAACAAGAGAACTTCCTGACGTGTGTGCTGATTTCGAGGGTGAAAGGCGGGCATGAACAGGCCAGCACCTTTCCTATGTGCGGCCCAGCCATCTCGGGGGGAAGAGATCTGAAGCTTTCCGAACCCGACTCACATCGGGGGTGGCAAGGGAGGCGATTTTGCAGTTGTGGACAATTTAGTCAACCCGATAAGATGAGAATAGATATCAAATAGGTGAGTGGAACAATCTTTATGCACAAAGATGACCACAAAAAACACTATTAACAAAAAGATGAAAAGAGCGGGGCTCAAGGAGTCCACTATCTTGTAGCCTGCAATTCATATTCATGTTCATACGAATACATATTTGATGGATAAAATATGGTTTCAATCGACAAAGCGACAATTTATGTCGCGAACTTCCCCATAAAACGATAGCGCCTACCACGCTTGCGACAATAAACAGCCATACACAGCACTGCTCCCGCCCTCGATGCGGGAGCTGTGTATATTACGCGACAGGCGCTTATTGGTAATGGTTGACGATCCATGCCTCGAAGTCGGCCAACATGCGAGTTTCCGACTCGCTGTTGTCGGCGATAAGCTCTGCGCCGTGGACCACCCGGATATGGGCATCGAGCGGGGTGACCTCACCAGCCGCAGGGCGTTGCTGGGCCGCGGCCATGCAGGCTTGCGCCTGTTGCCACGCTTCAGCAGCACTCATGTTGCATGCCTCAGCCAGCGGTACCGCGCTGAACCCCTCGCCGGTCAGACTGCGCAACGTCTCATCGTGAGTCATGCCGTTGCCCGGTCCCCAGTAATGGGCGGCCAGATCCGGTCCGATACGCGGGTTGTCAGTGAGGTAGCCATCACGCTTGAGGAAGTAAGCACGGGTCTGCTCCACTGCCATCAGTGCCAACAGGTATCCGTGATAGGCACAGGCCGACTCCTGATTCAGGAGGTGCGGGATGGCCAGCAACGGGCGCGGGCTCGCCACCCCGACAATCTTGCGCTCCCACTGGCGGGCCAGCGCCAGCACGGCATCCGTAGTTCGTTCGGCATCATCCATGGCGTAGAGATCCCGCTCGAAGTAGGCCACCAGCGCAATCTGGCGCTCGTTGAAAGCGCGAAACGGCTGGCGTGCAGCGATCATCTCCTTGATAAGCGCGTCGGGGATCGCCTCTCCCTCAGTATTTCTGGCGTAACGTTTCAGCCAGTCGGCATCGTCCAGCAGGCTGTCGCAGAACATCGACTGGGTCTCGGCATAGGCCATGGAAGTGGGCGGAAACTCCTGTGAGAAGCAGGGCGCGTTGCCGGTGACATTGGCAAAGTGCGCGGCGTGGCCCCCCTCGTGGAACAGGGTGTTGAGGCCGCTCCAGCCGCTGCCCACCTGCGCCGGATCAGCCAGGCTGGTGAAGTTGACCACCGCCGGCACCCACTCCCCCTGCTGGAAGAAGCTCGGCACCGGGCCGTGGCAGAAGCCGTTCTCGTATTTCCCCTCACGGGTCAACAAATCCAGCGTCAGGGTCGCCCCACGATACTGGATGCCGAGACGACGGAAGCTCTCGACCCAATCCTTCAGCGCCCGCGAGAAGGGCACATAAGGATCGAGCTGGCGGGTTACATCACCACTGATGGCGTAGCGCAGGTTATGGGGCAGCAGGGCCGCCTCCCCCTTGGCCGCTTTCAGCTCGGCAAGGCTTTTCTGCAGCCGGGCGTCGGTGCGAGCAATAAAGTCATCGAGGATGACGAACAGCTGATCCGGGCTCATCTGTTCGTTCTTGCGCACCTTGTAGTCGAAGTAATTGCGATAGCCCATGGCGCGGGCAAAGCGGTTACGGATCGCCACTACCTCGAGAAAACCGTTGCTGACCACCCACTGCTCCAGGGTATAGAACATGGCGAGTGCGCTTTGGCGCACAGCCTCGCTCGGGCTGGCTGCAAGGGAGGTGCTGGCGGCGGGCAGGCTACCCGCGACCCGTTGGCCCTGCTCATCCAGCAGTGTCAGTTTCAGCTCGCGGCGGCGGGCAAACAGCTCAGCTTCGGCGGCCACCAGCTCATCCATCAGGGCGGCAGCGGTGGGATCTTCAATCACATTGCACTCGAAGAAGGCGAGCCAGCCCCGCAGGCCGCGTTTGAGATCATCCTCTTCGGCCTGCGCCAGCATCTCCCGCAACGCGGGCAGGCGGGCAGGATTGGCACAAAAAGCCTTGTAGGCTTGCTCGGCCGCGGTAAAACCGGCCTGATCGTCGCTGGTGCCCATATAAGTGGACCAGAAAAGATCCTCTTTGCACCTGTGTACCTGCAGATAATCGGCGTTGAGTTGGTTGAAGTAATTCCTGGCAATGGAACTCATAAATTCCCTCTTGTGATGGGGTCACCCGCAGCGGGGCCCACTCCTTTTTTTAGTGAAATGCCAAATGATTCACACTCTTTGGCAAAAATTGCGCAGGGATGCGCATGAACACGCTACCAAAAAATGGGGAGCGCTGTCTGCTGGCTATACTGTTGTTCAAACGCTCATCAGAAACGGTCGGCAAACGGCTGAAAGTAAATGAGTTGTTAACTTTGACGAACTGGCTGCAGCGGTACAGAGCCACCATAAAACGGGATAACGAGGGTTTAATCATGTTCAAGCTCGGTGATATCACCGTGAGCCGCAAATTGATCTTGCTGCTCACGTTGGCGTTTGTCGGTTTTGTCTCGCTGCTGCTCATCTCGGCCAATGCGCTCCAGCGAAATCTGATGAGCGAGCGAGAGGCACGGCTCAATGCCGTGCTGGACCAGGCCATGAGCCAGATCCAGTTTCTGGCCAGCACCCTGCCCATGGAACAGGCCCAGCAGGAGGCGCGTAAACTGCTGACCAACACCCGCTTTGATGGCAACAACTACCTGTTTGTCATCGACGAGAACCGCACTATGGTAGTTCACCCCATCCGCCCCGAACTGATCGGTCAGAAAATGGGCGAAGGGGGCGCTGCCACCGCCGGGCAGTTCTGGTATCAGATGGTGGATATCGCCAAGGGGGGCAAGCATGGGACCCTGCAATATGTCTGGACTGGCCCGTCGGGCGAAACCGCTGACAAACTCTCCATGGTCTCCGGCTATCAACCCTGGGGCTGGATCCTCGGCTCCGGCATGCTGCTGCAAGATATTCAGCAGACCATCTGGGCCCAGTACATGAAGATGGGTACCGCCACCGCCATCGTGATCCTGCTGATGGGGCTGCTGGGCTGGCGCATCACCCGCTCCATCGTCTCCCCCCTCAGCCAGATCAACCACGCCATGCAACGGGTCGCCAAGGGGGATTTGGTGGTGAGCATCCCGGTACAGGGCAAGGATGAGCTGGGTGTTGTTGCCCGTTGCACCAACCAGAGTCTTGACGCCATCCGCCACGCCCTGCTGGAGGCAAGCCAGGGGGCTCGCAATGTGGCGGATGCCGCCTTGCGCATCGCCGCTTCTGCCGAGCAGACCAATCAGGCGGTCACCAGCCAGCGGGATCAACTGGCCCAGCTCGCCACCGCCATGAACGAGATGAGCGCCACCATCTCTGATGTGGCCGGGCACGCCGAAAATACCGCGCGGGATACCCAGGAAGCGACAGGTGAAGCCGGGCTAGGCAACCGTGATGTTCACGCCAGTGTGCATGGCATCAAGGCGTTGGCAACCGAAGTGGAGCAGGCCACTCTGCAGGTCAACCAGCTCAAAGAGGGGGTGATGCAGATCAGTGAAGTGACCGCCGTTATCAGCTCAATCTCGGATCAGACCAATCTGCTGGCGCTCAACGCCGCCATAGAAGCAGCCCGTGCAGGGGAGCAGGGACGTGGCTTTGCCGTGGTCGCCGACGAAGTGCGCCAGCTGGCCAGTCGTACCCGCCAATCCACCGAAGAGATCCAGAGCACCATCGCCCAGCTGCAGCAACGGGCCGTCACTGCAGCCAATGCCATGGATGCCAGCCGAAAACTGGCTGAAAGCAGCGTAAACCAGTCACAACAAGCGGGTCAGGATCTCACCCTGATCGTCAACCATATCCAGCATGTAAGCGACATGGCGACCCAGATTGCCACCGCTGCAGAGCAACAGAGCATGGTGGCCGAGGATATGAACCGCAACGTCAGCGGCATCAACGACTCGGCGCTGGAGATGTCCCAGTCCGCCTCGCAACTGGCGCAGGAGAGCGAGCTGCTGGCCGGCCTCTCCCGCAGCCTGGATGAGCGGCTTGCGGTGTTCAAACTGGGCAAGGAGTCCTCCACTGCGCCAATGATAGCTCCCGTATCTCCCCCCTCAGGAGAACAGCGCGCCCGTCATTGATGGCGTCAATCCGTGTCGCATTGTCACCCGGCCTGCCAGCTCGGCTGGCAGGTTTTTTTACGCCTAAAAACGCGCAGCAAGCATGCATCTTATCGGCATATTCAACGGTATTCGACGCCATTCATAAACAAGAGAACAATTTAAAAACAGCCAGTTAGGATGATTTTCGCGCCATTGAATGACGTATTTAAACATGTGACTTCAAATAATTAATCAATGCAGGGCACAATGCTGATGGCCGAACATTTGGCCCATCACTAACCATCTAGTCATTTGGCAAACTGACCGAAAGGTCGGGACGCAAAGCCTCCGGTCTACAGACGTTTTGTCCAGGATAGCGGGGTTGCCACACGCAAGTGTGCATCGGGGAACTCCCCGGCCAACTGACTGCCCACATCTATCGAACAGAGGAATGTATGGCAGCAAAAATCCAACTCAATCACATCGCGGCGGTGCTGGCCCTGCTGGCCAGCGGCAGCGCCCTGGCTCATGGCTACATCAGCCAGCCCGAGAGCCGCAACTACCTGTGCAAAACCGGCGGCAACAGCCAGTGTGGAGGCGTACAGTGGGAACCCCAGAGCGTGGAGGGGCCATCAGGCTTCCCGCAAACCGGCCCGCAGGATGGTCAAATCGCCTCGGCGGGCAGCCCGCGCTGGAGCGAGCTGAACATCCAGACCAGCGACCGCTGGACCAAGCGTGAAGTACAGCCCGGACCCTTCGCCATCAGCTGGACCTTCACTGCCAACCACGTCACCCGCAACTGGCGCTACTACCTCACCAAGCAGGACTGGAACCCCAACCAGCCGCTCACCCGCGCCTCGTTCGACCTGACCCCCTTCTGCGTCATCGACGGCAACATGGTGCAGCCGCCCAAGCAGGTGACCCACAACTGTGTCCTGCCGGAGCGCACCGGTTATCAAGTGATCCTCGGCGTGTGGGAAGTGGGCGACACCAGCAACAGCTTTTACAACATCATCGATGCCAAGTTCAAAGATGGTAGTCAGCCGCCGCTGGAGTGGAGCCAGGCAGGCACCATCTACCCCTCCATCGACCTCGCAGTGGGTGACAAGGCGATGACCCGGATATTCGATGCCAACGGCGAGCGCCCCGATCTGCAGACCGTGCTGACCATCACCAATGCCGAGCAGGGCCAGAAGAACAACTGGGCCCATGCCCTCGCCAGCAAGATAAACGCCGAGCAGAGCCTGATCCGCGCAGGTCAGCAAGGAGCCGATGGCCAGTTCAATCCGGTCTACGGTATGAACCCCGTCTATCTAAAGCGAAACAGCAAGCTGGAACGAGTCGAGATTGACCTGCAACAGCTGCAGCCGCCGGTAGTGGACAGCATCAGCGTCAGCGGTCTGGCCAGCGACTATGTGCTGGACAACGGCAAGGCAACCCTCGATTTCACCGTCACCGCACAGGGCGATCTGGCCGTCACCAACACCCTCTATGACCACGGCGGCGTCGCCAAGGGGGAAAGCAGTGCCGACATCAAGGACAGCATCCACACCTTTACCATGGCGCTGGAAGGGCTCAAGGCAGGTCACCACCAGCTGGTGATCAAGGCCACCCCGAAAGCGGGCGGCGAGACCATCCAGCAGACCATGGATCTGATGTTCAAGGAGCAGAGCAGCGGCGAATACGACTTCGTCTTCCCGAACTCGCTCAAATCCTATGCCGCCGGCACCAAGGTGCAGCAGCCGAAAAATGGCAAGGTCTATCAGTGCAAGCCCTTCCCCTACAGCGGCTACTGCCAGCAGTGGACCAACACAGCCACCCAGTACGAGCCGGGCATCGGCTCCCACTGGCAGATGGCGTGGGATGAAGTGCACTAACCCACGCTTGGCCACATAAAAAAGGGCGTCCTCTCTAGCAGGGGACGCCCGGAAAAATCAAACCTTGCGGTTTGCATACCAACGGAACCAAGACCTCACTCTTCACTTACTTCACACACTCAACACACTCTTCAAACAGGGTTTGTCCATTAACCCTGCCATTTTCCTCCTTCGACAATCACATCATTCGGATCGGTATCAGCGCTCAGCTTGTCACGCACATACTGGTCATAGAGTTTCAGCAGGTACTTCTCCTCACCCAGCTTGGCGAGACGGTCGTTGACCCAGTCACGCAGCTCGATATTCCCCTTCTTCACCGCCGGGGCAATGGGATCTTCCGAGCCCAGTTTTTCGGGCAATACCCGATAGCCCGGGTTCTCCTTGGCCCAGCTGAACAGCACCAGATTGTCCTGGGCATAGGCATCGCCACGGCCCTGCGCCAGCGCCTGCAAAGATTCGGTGTTCTTCTCGAACTTGAGCACCTTCCACTCCGGATGGTTGCGGGTCAGCCAGATGTCGGCCGTGGTGCCGGTGGTCACGATCAGGGTCTTGCTGGCCAGATCGTCGAGCTTCTTGGCCGGGCTCCCTTCCGGTACCAGCACCTGTACCGCCACTCGCAGGTTCGGGTTGGTGAAATCCACCACCTCGCGCCGCTCCGGCGTCACCGTCATATTGGCGAGGATCAGATCCACCTTGTCGCTCTGCAGGAAGGGGATGCGGCTGGCTGGCTCCACCGCCACGAACTCGATCTTGTTCTCGTCCCCCAGCAGATCCTTGGCGAAGCGGCGACCGAGGTCGGTGTCAAAACCGACGTAGTTCCCCTTCTCGTCCACGTAGCCAAACGGCGGCTTGTCGGTGAATACGCCGACGATGAGCTTGTCCCGCGCCTTGATCTTGTCGAGGGAACCGTCCGCCGCATGGGCAGCGCTACTGGCGATACCCAGTCCCAATAAGGCACTAAGCAGAACCGAGGTGATTTTTTTCATGCTGACTCCTTTCGTTTGATGACATTTGTATAAGAAAACTTGGCGAGGAACTGGCGCGCACGCTGGCTCCTGGGATTGTCGAAAAATTGGTGGGGTGCGGCCTGCTCCAGAATGTGGCCGCCATCCATGAAGACGATGCGATCCGCCACCGCCCGGGCGAAGGCCAGCTCATGGGTGACGATGAGCAGGGTCATACCGCTGCCGGCGAGATCGCGAATCACCTCCAGCACCTCCTGCACCATCTCGGGGTCGAGGGCGGCGGTTACCTCGTCAAAGAGCATCACCTGCGGGTTCATGCACAGCGCCCGCACGATAGCGATACGCTGCTGCTGACCACCGGAGAGCTGGCGCGGATAGTCATGGCGCCGCTCCCACAGGCCGATGCGGGTCAGCAGCTGCTCGGCTTGCAGCAGCGCCTCTGCCCGCTCCCGCTTCTGCACCTGCAGGGGGCCGAGCAGCACGTTTTCCAGCACCGTCAGGTTGGGGAAGAGGTGATAGCTCTGGAACACCATGCCGATCCGCTGGCGCACCCGCTGCCAGTCGGTGGCACCATCCAGCAACACACCATCGAAGCGGATCTCGCCCCCCTGAATGGGCTCGAGCCCGTTGAGAGTGCGCAGCAAGGTGCTCTTGCCGCAGCCGCTAGGCCCCAAGATGACAAGCACCTCCCCGGCGCGCACGCTGAGGCTGATCCGATCCAGCACCAGATTCGGGCCGAACTGTTTACTGACAGAACCGAGTTCAAGCAGAGGTGTCATACCGCATTACCCCATTGTTGCTCCAGCCTGCGCGAGGCGAGCGAGAGCGGATAGCAGACCAGAAAAAAGAACAGAAACAGCAGACCGTAAATAAGCAGCGAGCCATAGGTGCGCTCGATGATCTGCTGGCCCACCTTGATCACCTCCACCACACCGATCAGCACCGCCAGCGAACTGGTCTTGATGATGCGGGTGTAGATGTTGATGGTCGGCGGCGTCAGCCGCTGCAACGCCTGCGGCAGCAACACATGGCGATAGAGCTGCCAGGTCGAGAGCCCGAGCGCCAAGCCGGCCTCCTGCTGACCACGGGCGAGGGAGTTGAGGCCACCACGCACCACATCCCCCACCTCGCTGGCGCCCCAGAGGGCGAGTACCAGCACGGCGCACCAGAAGGCCGGAATATCGAGGCCAAAAAAGATCGGCAACCCGAAGAAAAAGAGATAGAGCCACACCAGCACCGGCACCACCCGAAACAGCTCGAGATAAAGCCGCAGCAACCCCCGCACCAACCGACCGCCCTGTTGTGCCAACACGCCGTAAGCGACACCGCCGAGGGTGGCAAACAGGATGGCCAGCAGCGAGATGGCGAGGGTCTGACCCGCACCCACTGCCAGCAGTGGCAGCGCTTGCGTCAGCTGCTCAGAGATCGAACTGGCCATATTGAGCCCTCCTTTCCTGCTTCTTGGTGACGAGAGAGGGTGGCAGCTGGAAGATAAGTGCCCACATCGGGATCCTCGCCTGCATCAGCGATTCAGTGACCGAACTGACCATGTTGCAGCCTCCTTTCAACGACGCGCAGAGCGAGGGAGAGCGGCAAAAAGATCAGTACGCACATCAAGGTCAGTACCGCCAGCATCTCGTAGGTCTTGTAGTAGAGGGCGATGTAATTCTTGGTGGTGTAGAGCAGCTCTGGCACCGCCACCGCCGAGGCCACCGTCGTCTCCTTGAGCAGGAAGATGAAGTTGGCAAACAGCGCGGGCAGGCTGGCGAGCCAGGCCTGGGGCAACTGCACGTGGCACAGCAGTTGCCAGCGAGAAAGCCCGATAGCCCTGCCAGCCTCCAGCTGACTGGCGGGCACAGCCTGAATGCCTGCACGCAGCGCCTCGGTCAGATAACCACCGCCGAGGAAGGTCATGGCAATCACCGCTGTGGTAAAACCCGACAGCGACAAGCCGAGCGCAGGCAGCCCGAAATAGAGGAAGAAGAGCTGGATCAGCAGTGGCGTGTTGCGCGCCAGCTCGATATATCCGCGGATCAGCGCGCTGAGCGGCCGCTTGTGCAGGCTCAACAGGGCGACGTTGAGCAGGGCGACCGCCAGCGAAGTGAGGATCACTATGGTTCCCAGCTGCAAGGTGACCCAGACCGCCTTGCCGAAGGCGGGCAGCGTTGTGACGATAAAGGGCAGATCCAGATTCATGCCGGGATCCTCCCGTCACGCTGCAGACGCTGGGGCAGCACAGTGATCGCATCCGGGTACTTGATGCCAGCACCGGTATTGAGCACGACAACCTGCTCCTGCTCCCGGATCCAGCCCGCCTCGCGCAGTTGACGAGCGGCAACAAACGCGGCGGCCCCTTCCGGGCAGACAAAGCTCCCTTCGCGAGAAGCAAGCAAGCGGATCTCGCTCTGGATCGCCTTGTCATCCACCGCGATGGCGCAACCCTCGGTGCGATAGAGGGCGTCCAGCACCAGAAAATCCCCCAGCGCCTTGGGCACATTGATGCCGAATGCCAGCGTCCGGGAGTCGGGCCAGAAGCTCGACTCGGCGGCTCTCTGTTGCCACGCCTGTACGATGGGTGCGCAACCGCTCGCCTGCACGGCCACCAGCCGGGGCAGCTCACCCTTGACCCAGCCCAGCTCCTGCAGTTCGCGCAGCCCCTTGTAGATACCGATAAGGCCGACCCCGCCACCGGTGGGATAGATGATCACATCCGGCAGGGTCCAGCCCAGCTGCTCGGCAATCTCCAGCCCCATGGTCTTCTTGCCCTCAATCCGGTAGGGCTCCTTCAGGGTTGAGGCATCAAACAGGGAGTGCTCCGCCACCGCCTGCGCCACCTGGCGACCGGCATCGCTGATCAGGCCATCCACCAGATAGAGACGGGAACCGGCGAGGGAGGTCTCCAGTCGGGTGATGGCGGGGGCGGCCTGCGGCATAACGATGGTACTGCGCAGTCCGGCGCGGGCACCGTAGAGCGCCCATGCAGCCCCTGCGTTGCCGTTGGTCGGCATGGCGAAGTGAGTGACGCCGAGTTCACGCGCGCGGGAGATACCTACCGCCGCGCCACGAGCCTTGAAGGAGCAGGTGGGGATGACGCTCTCATCTTTCATCCAGAGATCCGGAATACCGATCTGCTTGCCCAGCGTGGGCAGCCGTAGCAGCGGGGTAAGCCCCTCCCCCAACGTCACAACGTGGGCGGGATCCCGCACCGGCAGCAACTCGTGATAACGCCACAGGCTGGCCGGGCGCCCCAGCAATGCCGCCGGGTGCCAGGCTCGCTTCAGCGCATCGAGATCGTAGCTGGCCAGCAGTGGTGCACCTGCCCGGCTCAGTTGCCAGGGCTGGTCGGCATCATGGATCTCGCCACTCTTGCAGCAACGCAGATGTGATAGATAGCTATACGGCATGCTTTATCCTGAATGGATCGACTTTGGTCAGTCACTTATTCCATCTTGCAATCCAAGTACCGGATAACAAACAAAATTAACTGGCAAACCTAAGTGAAAAAATTCATATGAAGCCGTCTGTTTTCGCTGGCAATCTCATCTGCCAGCAATAAAGAAGGGGAGCCAATGGCTCCCCTTCTGCTCTTCTCTTCCGATTCAAATCTGGAAGTCGATGGCAGGCTCGCTGCCCATGGCGCGGGCCTGAATATCCGCCAGCGCCAGCTCGGGGTTGCAGAGCTGGATAAACTGCCAGGCAAAGTTGTGCTGGAACTGCCCCTGCTTGAGGCCAATCCAGGCAGTGTGGGGGGCAAACAGATGGCTGCCGTCGAGCTGTACCAGCCCCTGATCACGCTGGGCGTCGAACGCCATGTCGGCCAGTATGCCGACCCCCATCTCCAGCTCGACATAGGTCTTGATGACATCGGAGTCCTGCGCCGTCAACAGGATCTGCGGCTCGATACCAGCCGCAGCAAAGGCTTCATCCACCCGTACCCGCCCGGTCAACCCGGCTTGATAGGTGACGATAGGCCAGTTGGCCAGCGCCGCCAGCGTCAGATCCCGCTCACCGGCCAGCGGATGTTGCTCGGGCACCACGATATTGTGGTGCCAGCGGTAGTAGGGAAATGCCACCACCCCTTCGCTCTTGTCGAGCTGCTCGCTGCTGATGCCGATATCCACCTCGCCGGTCTGCACCAGCCGCACTATCTCCTCCGGGCTGCCCTGACGCAGCTCCAGCTGTACCAGCGGGAACTGCTCGCGAAACGCCTTCACCACCCGCGGCAAGGCATAGCGCGCCTGGGTATGGGTGGTCGCCACCAGCAAGCGGCCCGAGTCGCGGTTGGCAAAGGTGCTGGCCAGTTTGCGGATGTTGTTGGCGTCATTGAGAATGCGCTCGGCAATCACCAGCAACTCCTTGCCCGGCTCGGTCATGCCGAGCAGCCGCTTGCCGTAGCGGATGAACAACTCGATCCCCAGCTCCTCTTCCAGCTCGCGGATATGGCGACTCACCCCGGATTGCGAGGTAAAAAGGGCGTTGGCCACCTCGGTCAGGTTGTAATCCCGCCGCGCTGCCTCCCGGATAATTCGTAACTGCTGAAAATTCACCTTGTCGCCTCCTGCGAAGAGTGGGCGACACAAGCTGGTCACCCCCTCATTTTTGTTATTTGGCCGGATCATGCCCGGCTGACAGCCTGAACCGGGCGGCCACACCGCCCGCAACACAGCATCAAATCTGATAGTCGGGATAGAACTGCGCCTGTCTGGCCACCAGCTTCACCCCCTGACCCGGGGCAAACAGCTTGGCCGCCTCCTTGCTCAGCTCCGCCTCGTAGTGGGCCCCTTTGGTTTCGCCATCGCCACGCAGCTCCACCCGAATGCGTGGCCCCATGGGCAGCAGACGGGTGATGGTGGCACGGATCCCGCCCGGCGCATCGGCTGGCAAGATCTCCAGCTCATGGGGACGGACATAGGCGATGGCGGCACTGCCGTGAGCCAGATGAGAAGCCGACGGCCCGCCGAGCAGCTGCTCGCCGACACCGAATCCCTGCTCCGCCACCCGACCGCGGAACTGATTCACACTGCCGAGGAAGCTGTGGACGAAGGAGCTGGCGGGCTGGTCGTAGACCTCGGCCGGGGTGCCGATCTGCTCGACCCGTCCGGCATTCATCAGCACCACCCGATCCGCTACCTCCAGCGCCTCCTCCTGATCGTGGGTGACGAACAGGCTGGTGACATGCAGCTCGTCGTGCAGCTCGCGCAACCAGCGGCGCAGCTCCTTGCGCACCTGCGCATCGAGGGCGCCGAAGGGCTCGTCCAAGAGCAGTACCTTGGGCTGCACCGCCAGCGCGCGGGCCAGCGCGACCCGCTGACGCTGGCCGCCGGAGAGCTGGGTCGGATAGCGCTCGGCCACGTGGCTGAGTTGCACCAGATCCAGCAGCTCCTTGACCCGGGCGCGAATGGCCGCCTCGGCCGGGCGCTCGCTGCGCGGTTTGACCCTAAGGCCAAACGCTACGTTTTCGAACACCGTCATGTGGCGAAACAGGGCGTAGTGCTGGAACACGAAGCCGACGTTGCGCTCACGCACATGGAGATCCGAGGCGTCCTCACCGCGGATGATGACGCTGCCACTGTCGGCCTGCTCCAGCCCGGCGATGATCCGCAGCAACGTGGTCTTGCCACAGCCGGAGGGACCGAGCAGCGCCACCAGCTCACCGTCGTGAAAGTCGAGGTTGATGTCTGCCAGCGCCGCGTACTGATTGAAATGCTTGTTGAGTTGTTGAACCTGAATGCTCATGGCTGCCTCTTTAAAACGTTGATCAGTGAGATTTGGTGGGCTGGGCACGCAGCCGGGCCAACAGGGTTTCCCCCAGCAGGGTGAAGATCCCGAACAGAGCCAATAGGCTTGCCACTGCAAAGGCGGCGCCGGTCTGGTACTCGTTGTAGAGGATCTCGATATGCAGCGGCAGGGTATTGGTCTGGCCGCGAATATGACCGGAAACCACCGACACCGCGCCAAACTCCCCGACCGCACGGGCGGTACAGAGCAGCAGACCGTACATCAGGCTCCAGCGAATGCCGGGCAGGGTGACGCGCCAGAACATCTGCAGACCGCTCGCCCCCAGCATGATGGCCGCCTCCTCCTCTTCCGGGCCGCGCGCCTCCATCTGGGGCAGCAGCTCGCGCACTACGAAGGGCACGGTAATGAAGGTGGTGGCCAGGATGATCCCCGGGGTGGCGAAGATGATCTTGATGTCATGTTCGCTCAACCAGTCACCGAACCAGCCGCGGCTGCCGAACATCAACACCAGCATCAGACCGGCGATCACCGGCGACACCGAGAAGGGCAGATCGATGATGGTGATGAGCAGCTGCCGACCGGGGAAGCGAAAACGGGCGATGGCCCAGGCCGCAGCAATCCCGAACAGCAGATTGAGGGGAACGGCGCAGAGCGTCACCAGTGCTGTCAGACCGAGGGCGCTCAGGGCATCCGGCTCGCTGATGGCGTGCCAGAAAAAAGCCAGCCCCGGCGTCAGCGCCTGAATAAAGACGGTGGCCAACGGCAGCAGCAACAGGGCAGCAAACCAGCCCAAACCGACCGTGATCAGCAGCCACTTGACCCACTGGGGTTCACGGATCACGACCGGCGCCTTGCGAGCGGGGGTCGCCTCCACAGAGGCCGCCTCAATGGCGATAGCAGATGAACTCATATCCGGCTCCCTCCGATGCGAGACCAGCTCCAGGCCTGCAACTTGTTGATTAGCAGTAACAAAATGAATGAAATCAGCAGCATCACCACGGCGATGGCAGAGGCACCGGCATAGTCGTACTCCTCCAGATGGCTCATGATCATCAGCGGTGCGATTTCAGAGACCATCGGCAGGTTGCCGGCGATGAAGATGACGGAGCCGTACTCCCCCACTGCACGGGCAAACGCCAACGCAAAGCCGGTGAGCAGGGCCGGGATCAGGGTCGGCCAGAGCACGTGGATAAAGGTCTGCCAGCGATCGGCGCCGAGGCTGGCGGCGGCCTCCTCCTGCTCGCTCTCAGCCTCTCGCAGCACCGGCTGCAGGGTGCGCACCACAAAAGGCAACCCGATAAAGGTGAGGGCGATAACGACGCCGATGGGGTTGTAGGCGAGCTGGATGCCGAGCGGCGCCAGAAGCTGGCCGATCCAGCCGTTGGGGGCGAAAATGGCGCACAGGGCGATGCCGGAAACGGCGGTCGGCATGGCAAATGGCAGGTCGATCAACGCATCCACCAGTCGACGGCCGGGGAAGGTGTAGCGCACCAGGATCCAGGCCAGGATCAGGCCAAACAGGCTGTTGAGCAGCGCCGCGACAAAGGCCGCCCCGAAGCTCAGGCGAAAGGAGGCGAGCACCCGGGGTGAACCTATCACCTGCCAGAACTCGGCTGCCGTGAGGTTGTTCGCGGCAAACAGCACCAGCGCCGAGAGCGGCAACAGCACCAACAGGCCCAGATAGAACAGGCTGAACCCCAAGGTGGGACCAAAACCGGGCAGGACAGAATAAGAACCAAATCGCATAACACATCCATCTGTTATGAAGAATTTTCGATATGGTGATTCTGCGCACTCCCCTCATCGGCAACAAACATCAATTGCGACTTTGCTAATCACTTTTTTGTCTAACCGCAGAGTCACAAGGCTCTTGGCGCACTCCAAATAAAAAAAGGTCTTTTATATAAATAAAAGACCTAAGAAATGGAGCAATACGGAGCGGAGCATTCAAAGAACGGGGGCATGGAGTAGCCAGCGAACAGCGCGCCCGACAACCCTCCAACCACTTCACAGATACCTAGCGAAAGCCCAATACGACCGGCCGGGGCGATGCGGCCTTGACCGGTGCCACTACCAGCTCACCACGGCGGTAGAGTGCCCCCAGCAAATGCAGCCCCTGATGCCAATCCCCATGACCGGACTGGGCATTGATATGGCCCGCCTCACCGGCATCGAACAGCGGCACCTGCCACTGACGGCTCCAGTATTCGGCCCGTTCAAAGCTCATCCAGGGATCATTGCGGCTGGCCACCAGCTGGGCCGACACCTGCAGCGGCCCGGCCAAGGCCTCATCCGCAATGCCAAAACGGGCGGGATCGGCGGGCGCCACCAGAAAGATCGAGGCCACCTTCTCCGGCTGCAAGCGGGCCGCCGCGATGGCGGTCAGGGCGCCGAAAGAGTGGGCCACCAGATGGACCCGGCTGCGGCGACGTTTCAACTTGCTCGCCAGCTTGGCACTCCAGACCCTGAGGTCCGGCTTGTCCCACGGCAGCCCGGTCATCCGCTGCCATTGGGGAAAATGATCGTGCCAGCGGCTCTGCCAGTGATCCGGCCCACTGTTGTGCAGACCGGGAACCAGGAGGATCTTGTTCATCTTGGTGCTCCTATCGGCTGGCACAGGGGCCAGTTCAGTGATGGATAACGAAGCTATCAACGACCCTGCTGATAGATCTGGTCAAACAGACCGCCCTGGGCGAAGTGTTTCTTCTGGGCTTTCTCCCAATCCCCTTCCAGATCCTTGACGGTAAAGAAGGCAAGCTGCGGGAACTGGGTTGCCGTCTCCTTCAGGATCGCCGGGTTGCTGGGGCGATAGTGATGTTTGGCGACGATATGCTGCCCCTCGTCAGAGTAGAGATAATCGAGATAGGCCTTGGCCACCGCTTCGGTACCGTGCTTCTTGGCCACCTTGTCCACCACCGCGACCGGCGGCTCCGCCAGAATGGAGACCGAAGGCACCACCAGCTCGAACTTGTCACTGGCCCCCGCCTGACCAAGCACCAGCAGGGCTTCGTTCTCCCACGCCAGCAGCACGTCACCGAGACCGCGCTCGGTAAAGCTGGTGGTGGCACCGCGGGCGCCTGAGTCCAGCACCTTCACGTTCTTGAAGAGATCGCCGACAAACTGCTTGGCCCCCTCTTCACTGCCGCTCTTCTTCAGGGCATAGCCCCAGGCGGCCAGATAGTTCCAGCGTGCCCCGCCGGAGGTCTTGGGATTGGGAGTCACGATGGCGACATCCTTGCGCACCAGATCATCCCAATCCTTGATCTGCTTGGGATTGCCCTTGCGCACCAGGAAGACAATGGTGGAGGTATAGGGCGAGGCGTTGTTGCCGAGTCGGCTCTGCCAGTCGGCAGCGGTCAGCCCCGCCTTGGCGATGGCGTTGACATCGTAGGCCAGCGCCAGCGAGACCACGTCGGCCTCCAGTCCATCCACCACGGCGCGGGCCTGCTTGCCGGAGCCACCGTGAGACTGGCTCACCACCACGTCGTCGCCGGTTTTGGCCTTCCACTCCTTGGCAAAGGCGGCGTTGTACTCCTGAAACAGCTCGCGGGTCGGATCGTAAGAGACGTTGAGCAGGCGGATCTCGGCGGCATTGGCCTGACCAAATGCCAGCAGAGAGAGCAGGGTCAGGGCGGTCATTCGCAGTTTCATGGTGATTCTCCATATCTTGTTGGGTTGAGAACAGCATGCCGTGGAGTTGTTATGCCCAGAAGAAAGAAATAACTCTTTGCTTATCTCTTTTGCTCATATCAACTCAGCCACCCGCACCGGGAGCCGGACGCAGACTCTGTGAGCCATGCCCCTCTGGCCCCTTGCTCGCTGTGCCATCATGGGAACAAGGCAGGCAGATGACGAAAAGGAAGTCGTTATGTGGATCAATGCAGAACCGGTCAACGGAGCCCTGGTCTCGTTGGCCATCGGCCTTATCATCGGGCTGGAGCGGGGCTGGCAGGTGCGCCAACTGGGGGATAACCAGCGCATCGCCGGGATGCGTACCTACGGCCTTATCGGCCTGCTCGGCGGGGTGTGCGGTTTGCTGCTGCCCACCCTGGGCCCCTGGCTGCCGCTGCTCGGCCTGCTGGCGGTGGTGATCGGTTGCGGCCTCTCGGTCTGGCTGGCCCAGCGCTGGCAAGGGGAGTTCGGCCTCACCAGCTCGGTGGCCATGCTGCTCACCTATCTGCTGGGGCTGATGTCGGTGCTGCTGAGCCCGAGCGAGGCGGTGGCCTGCGCCGTGCTGGCGGCCCTGCTGATGGGGCTCAAGGGCAAGATCCAGCAGGGGATGCTGTTTCTCAGCGAAACCGAATTCCACGCCACCCTGCGCTTTCTGCTCATCTCGCTGGTACTGCTGCCGGTACTGCCCAACGAGGAGATGGGGCCCCTCGATGCCTTCAACCCCTTCAAGATCTGGCTGATGGTGGTGGTGATCGCCGGCATCTCGTTTTGTGGCCACTTCGCGGTGCGGCTGCTCGGTACTCGCGCCGGACTGGTGCTCACCAGCATACTGGCGGGATTGGCCTCCTCCACCGCCCTCACCCTACAGTTTGCCCGCCTCAACAAGGAACAAGGAGGGCTGGAGCGACTGCTGGCTACCGGCATCCTGCTGGCAGGGGCCACCATGTGGCTGCGGCTGCTGGTGCTGGTGCTGCTGATTCACAGCGAACTGGCGATGCGCCTCGCCGCCCCGCTCGTATTGCTGGCGGCCACCGTCTACGGCTTTGCCTTCTGGTTCTGGCGCCAGCGCGAGGAGCTGACAGACGGCCCGGTACAGCCGGAAACCAGCAACCCGCTCGATCTGGCCACCGCCATCAAGTTCGGCCTGCTGCTGGCGCTGATCGGCTTTATGGCAACTCTGCTGCAAGACAAGGTAGGCAACTCGGGGGTCTATCTGCTGGCGCTGGTGTCGGGGATCACCGACGTGGATGCCATCACCTTGTCGCTCTCCCAGCTCTCCCACAAGGAGCTGGCACTGGAGGTCGCCGCTCGCGGCATTCTGCTGGCCGGGCTGGTCAACTCGCTGGTGAAGGGGTTGCTGGCCCTCGGCATCGGCGGTCGCAGTCTGGGGCTGCGGGTGCTGCTCCCCTACTTCGTCTCGGCCCTGCTGATCCTGCCCCTCGTCTGGCCCGCAGGTTGACGGGGATCACCTGCAACAAGTGACAGACTGACGGCGCCCCAGACAGTCACGTATACTGCCCCCTCTTGCAGCATGAGGAGGTAGCAATGGCGAGCGACTGGGACAAGATACTGGCAGGCGGGGCGCTGGATGGCCAGAGCGAGGAGATAGCGAACGACCGGATCCGCGGTCAGGCGCTGCTGGCCCAGCTTAATGGTTCACCTGCAGGCGATGCCCCTCTGCGCCAGCAGATTTGCCGCGAGCTGTTCGGCCACTGCCCCGACTCCTGCTGGATCAGCACGCCCTTCACCTGCGAGTTTGGCCGCAACATCCATATCGGCGAGAAGACCTTCTTCAACTTCAACGTCACCATTCTCGATCTGGGTGAAGTGCATATCGGCAGCCATGTGCTGCTGGCCCCCAACGTGCAGATCTACACCGCCACCCACACCATGAACTATCTGGAGCGACGCAACTGGACCGCCTACAACAAGCCGGTGCAGATCGGCGATGACTGCTGGATCGGCGGCGGCGCCATCATCTGCCCCGGCGTCACCATAGGGGCGCGCTCCATCATTGGCGCAGGCGCCGTGGTCACCCGCGACATCCCGGCCGACTCGGTGGCGGTGGGAAATCCGGCCAAGGTGATCCGCACCCTCAAGCAGGACGAGGAGCGCTGCTGGGAGCTGGCCCAGTGATGGCGCTGGCGCTGCTGCCACTGGGCGCCGCCCTCTGGCTCGGCCTCGGCGAGCAGCAGTGGTGGCCGCTGGCCGTGTTGCTCTTCATGAGCCTGCTGACGGTAGCCGCCTACGCCTGGGACAAGCGGCAAGCGGTGCGGGGCGAGTGGCGCATTCCCGAATCTCGCCTGCACCTGCTGGAGCTGTGCGGCGGCTGGCCGGGGGCACTGGTGGCCCGCCAGTGGCTGCGCCACAAGACCCAGAAGCGCAGCTACCGGCTGGTCTTCTGGTTTATCGTGCTGCTGCACCTCACCCTGTGGGGACTCTGGCTTGGCCGCCCCCTCTGGCAGCAATAGCTGTCTGCGTCACAAAGGGACAATGGGCCCCATTGCGGCCAATTGGCGGCTGTGAGAAAACAGAACGGATCCCATCAGCGTTTTCGCCGTTTATAGACGACAAGGAGTCGTGACATGACCATGTGGACAGGCATAGTCCTGATCGTATTTATCAGCCTATTGTTCGGATATCTCGGCAAGCGGGCCCGCTATCAGATGGGGGATGCCCGCATCACCGACCGCCTCGGCAAGCAGGATCTGGTCATCCGAGAGCTACAGGAGCGGGTCGCCAATCTGGAGGCGATCGTCATCGAAGAGGAGAAACGGCGCCCGTTTCGGGAGCTGTGATTTTTCACCGCCAGGTTTCAGATACAGAGAGGGCTGCATGATGCAGCCCTCTCTTGTTTGAACTGATTCAAATTACCAGCGGCAGCAACTCGGCATAGTCGCGGATCGCCGGAAAAGCGGTGATGTTCTGCTCCGGCTTGCAGCCGTCCGGATTCAGGATCGCCAGCTGATAGCCGATGCCATAGTCGGCGGCAGCCCGCAGGATCCGCTCGCTATCATCCACAAACAGGGTGCGGGCCGGATCGAACGCCAGCCGCTGTGCCAGCGCCAGCCAGCAGTGCTGACTCTCCTTCGACCAGCCCAGCTCGTGGGTACTCACCATCAGATCCAGATGGTCGCTTAGTCCCAACTGCGCATCCTTCACCGACAGACTGGCGGGGTGGGCATTGGTGAAAAGCACCAGCTGCTTGCCCGCGGCGCGCAGCGCGGCCAGAAAGGGGATGGCGTGGGGACGCCACCGGATCTTCGCCAGCAGCTCCTGCTTGAGGGCACGAATATCGAGCCCCAGGGTCTCGCTCCAGTAATCCACGCAGTACCAGTTGAGGGTGCCGTTGACCGCCTGATAGTGGACGTCGATCTGCGCTTTGGCTTCATCCAGTGGCAGCCCGAGCCGCTCGGCGTAACGCTCCGGCACCAGCTGCTGCCAGAGGTGGTTGTCAAAATGCAGATCGATCAGGGTGCCATCCATATCGAGCAAGACGGTATCTATCTGGTGCCATGGCAAGGTGTTTGAGCGGGAGTGTGGCATCGGGCCTCTTGATCGCGGATCTCGGAAAACGGGGCGGTAGTATAACGGATTTTTCCTCCCCCTTTCCCCTCCCTGCCCCGTGGTGTTCGGTGTGGGAGTCGTTTACTCTTGAAGCACGATTTTTTAACGAGCCGTCCCCCCTGATGAGTGAGCACCACAAAAGCCCCCCCGAACAGATTTCGATCGACCAGCTGGAGCAGGAGAAGAGCAAACCGGAGATCCTCAAGGCCGAGATCGTGGCCGAGAGTCGGCTGTTCAGAGTGGAATCCCTCCACCTCAAATTCTCCAACGGCGAGGAGCGGGTCTACGAGCGGATGCGCGGCGGCAATCGTGGCGCCGTCATGGTGGTGCCGCTGTTCGATGAGCAGACCCTGCTGCTGGTGCGCGAATATGCCGCTGGCACCCACTCCTACGAGCTGGGCTTTCCCAAGGGGCTGATCGACCCGGGCGAAGATGCCTTCGAGGCAGGCAACCGGGAACTGATGGAAGAGGCGGGCTTTGGCGCCAACAGCCTGACCCTGCTCAAACAGGTGTCGCTGGCGCCTGGTTACTTCTCCAGCCGGATGGACATTTTACTGGCGCGGGATCTCTTCCCCGAGCAGCGGATCGGCGACGAGCCCGAACCGCTGGAGGTAATCCCCTGGCCCCTCAACCGGATCGACGAATTGCTGGCGCGACCCGACTTCACCGAGTCGCGCAGCATCAGTGCCCTGCTCTTGGCCCAGAAGTGGCTGGCGGAGCAGGCAGAGTAGCCCGCAGACGGGCAGTTAACAGACAGAGGATAACGAGATGCAGGAGTTGTTGGCCTGGGTGCCGGGGGTCAAGGAGATTGCCCGCGAAGCCGGAAGGATCCTTCACGACATCTATCACGGCGGTCAGTTCGAGCGTCAGCTGAAGGAGGATGCGACCCCGGTCACCAGTGCCGATCTTGCTGCCGATGCCTACCTCAAACAGGCGCTCTCGGCGCTCACCCCCCATGTGCCGGTGCTGACCGAAGAGGCGGCCGACATCCCCTTCAGCCTGCGATCCAACTGGCGGCAGTACTGGCTGGTGGATCCCCTCGACGGCACCGGCGAATTTATCGCGGGTAGCGGCGATTTCGCCACCCTGATCGCCCTGGTGCGGGACAATGTGCCGGTGCTCGGAGTCATCTATGCTCCCGAGTCCAACGTGCTCTACTGGGCGGTGCGCGGCTACGGCGCCTTCAAGGAGGTGAAGGGCGAGGTACTACCCATCAGCGCCATGCATCACGAGCATGACCAGCCCGACTCACTGGTGGTGGCCATCAGCCGCCGCCAGAAGCTGGAGAACCTCACCCGCCGCCTCAACCCGGCCATCAACTACGAGCTGATCCCGCTTGGATCCAGCTCCCTCAAATCCTGTCTGGTAGCGGAAGGGGCGGCCGATTGCTACGTGCGGCTCGGCCCCACCGGCGAGTGGGACACCGCCGCCGCCCAGTGCATCGTCGAGGCGGCAGGTGGCCGCATCCTCAGCCTGGCGTTGCAGCCACTCAGCTACAACGAAACCGAGTCACTGGAGAACCCTGACTTTATCGTGATGGGGGATCCGGATCTCGCCTGGGGCAACATTCTTGCCCACTAGACGAGTAGCGATATCATCACTCCAGACATGCAGGCGGCCCGATGGCCGCCTGCTTTTTCAGAGTCGTTGTCCGGGGTGATGGCCGGTGTGATCAGCTGGTCAAGGCGCGCTTGCACAGCGTGATACGCTGGCAAAGAAGCGAAATGATAGTGAAACATCACAATTGGTCGGCGAGAAATGGTGCGATTTTTCACGTAATTCTGAAAACACCTTATTAGCCAAAATAAAAAAATGATCGCAGATAAAATTTTGGTTTTATATTTCACAAAAATCACCATTGTCAGTTTTGTTGCATTCTGTGACCCAGATTCCATTCCCAATCTCGCTGGCTAAACCCCGCAATGGCAGTGATATGTTTCAGTCTCGCTTTTTGAGAATTAAATCCCGATAAACCACAATAAACTCAGATTAAAATACTAACAAAAAGTGAATTAGTAATGAGTTTATCTGTAGAGGCTACCAAGGAGCTATCCGGTTCCTGCTCCACCACTGCCAGCATCACCCGCTGGCGCCGTCACGACACCCACTGGGTTATCAGCCTGTTTGGCACCGCCGTTGGCGCCGGTATCCTGTTCCTGCCTATCAATCTGGGTCTGGGCGGCATCTGGCCCCTCGTCATCGTCGCGGTACTGGCAGGCCCCATGACCTTCCTCGCCCACCGCGGGCTGGCTCGCTTCGTGCTCTCTTCTTCACGTCCCCACGCCGACTTCACCGAAGTGGCGGAGGAGCACTTCGGCAAGATGGCCGGTCGCCTTATCTCGGCGCTCTATTTCCTCTCCATCTTCCCGATCCTGCTCATCTACGGGGTCGGACTGACCAACACGGTGGAGAGCTTTATGGTCAACCAGCTCGGCATGGCAACCCCGGATCGGGTGATGCTCTCCGGCGTGCTGGTATTCGCCATGATCGCCGTGATGCTGGCGGGTGAGAAAGCGATGCTGCGCGCCTTCGCCTTTATGGTCTATCCGCTGGCGGCCATTCTGGCGGCGCTCTCCTGCTACCTGATCCCTCAGTGGCAATGGCCGGAAGTGACGGCGTTTGAAGGGGTCAGCTTCCTCAATACCGTCTGGCTGGCGCTGCCGGTCACCGTGTTCGCCTTCAGCCACGCCGCCGCCATCTCCGGCTTTGCCAACGTGCAGCGCCGTGAATATGGCGAGCAGGCCGAAGCCAAGAGCGGCCTGATCCTGCGCAACACCACAGTAATGCTGGTGGGCTTCGTGCTCTTCTTCGTCTTCTCCTGCGTGCTGAGCCTCTCGCCAGCCCAGCTGGCCGAAGCCAAGGCCCAGAACGTCTCTGTGCTCTCCTATCTCGCCAACATCACCGATAACCCGGTGATCGTGACTCTGGGGCCGCTCATCGCCTTTATCGCCATCAGCTCCTCCTTCCTCGGCCACTTCCTCGGTGCCCGCGAAAGCCTGAAAAGCCTGATCGCCAAGCCCACCGGCCTGCCGCTGGCCAAGGCGGACAAAGTCGGTATCGCCCTGATGTTCTTCTCTATCTGGGGTGCCGCCGTCATCAATCCGGGCATTCTGGGGCTGATGGAAACCCTCTCCGGCCCGGTTATCGCCATGATCCTGTTTATCATGCCGGTGATTGCCATCTACAAGGTGGAGGCGCTGGCCCGCTTCCGTCACGGCTGGACCAACGGCTTTATCCTGCTAACCGGTTCGCTGGCGGTATCGGCGCTGATCTTCAGCCTGTTGAAGTAACGACTCACAGCAGATAACAAAAAGAGAGGCGACCTTGGGTCGCCTCTCTTGTCTCTGTTCGGGTGTGAACTCAGCCCAGCTTGGCGCCGTTCTCCACCGCCCGCTCGGGAATGGCCATCACCACGGCGCCATCCGGCCGGTAGAAACCGGTCAGCAGAAACTCCGACTGAAACGGGCCGATCTGCTTGGTCGGGAAGTTGACTACGGCGATGATCTGGCGGCCCACCAGCTGCTCTGGCTGGTAGAGCGCGGTGATCTGGGCGCTGCTCTTGCGAATCCCCAGTTCAGGTCCAAAATCCGCCCACACCTTGTAGGCCGGTTTACGTGCTTCGGGGAACGGCTCGACCCGCACCAGGGTGCCCACCCTCAGCTCCACCATCTCGAAATCCTGCCAGCGAATCGTCTCCATTTCGGCTCCTGTTTATCGTGCACCTTGCATGACCCGCAGCATGGCCCAAAGAGAGCATCCAGTCTTCGGCGATCAGCCGTCTCGTTGCGGCAGGCGGCCGTTTTGCTGGCGCCAGAGGGACGGAGTAAGCCCGGTCTCACTCAGGAAGCGCTCGCCGAAGGCCCCCTGATTCTGGTAGCCGCAGCGGCTGGCAATCTCGCCAACGGGCAGTTGCGTACCGGCAAGCAGGGTTCGCGCCAGTGCCATGCGCCGACTGCGAATGTAGTGGGAGACGCTCATCCCCAGCTGCTGGCGAAAAGCGAGCTTGAACTGGCTCTGGCCAAGGCAGGCGATAGCGGCGAGTTGCTGATTGGTCAGCGGGGCGGCGAGGTTGGCATCGATATGGCGTTGCACCTTGAGGATGCGGGCGGCAAGGCGTGGAATGACAGCGCTCTGCATCCCCTGCCCTTCCGCCAGCAGGGAGAGCCACACCTGCTCCATGCCCGCCACCTGCCGCCCCTCGGCCACCATGCGGTGCAGAAACGCGAGGTAGTGGCGCTGGGGCTCATCCAGCTCGATAAAGGGGTGAGCTGCCAGATCTCCGGGCAGCCAGTCGCTCTCCTGCACCAGAAACGAAAGCGCAGGATCAGCGGCGTAGTCGTGTCGCTCGCCGGGGGCGATGACGCAGGCAGAACCGGGGGCAAGCCGGCGCCCATGGCCCTGCACCTCGATCTCGAGGGGGCCATCGAGGGGGATCACCAGTTGGGCAAAGTCGTGGCTATGGCTGCAGACGTGGTGATGATAGTGGCGCAGGCTGAAGCGGGACATGGCAGATAGCAATGACGCGGCCAGGGCCGCGTCATTGGGGGTTATTCCTTGTCGAAATCTTCGATCTCTTTGCCCAACGCTTCCATGATGGCGCGCGCTTCGGCCGGGACACTGTCCGGTTGATCCTTGCGCAAGTCTTCGTCGCAAGGGAGCGGCTGGCCGGTGAAAGCGTGCAGGAAGGCTTCACAGAGCAGCTCGCTGTTGGTCGCGTGACGCAGGTTGTTCACCTGACGGCGGGTGCGCTCATCGGTCAACACTTTCAACACCTTGAGCGGGATCGAGACGGTAATCTTCTTGACCTGTTCGCTCTTCTTACCGTGTTCCGCGTAGGGGCTGACGTAGTCGCCGTTCCACTCTGTTCCCATGACTCACCTGTTCTCATTTAGCCGTGAGCGCGGATTTTAACCCTTAAGGAAATTAATGGCAATCCAACAGCAAAGCCATTTAGACGTCCGGAAGTGTTGACGGCTTTTTTAAGCTGGCGTAGTGTGGTTGTCCATGAGCCCGCAATGGCGGGATGGCGCGTGGCAGCAAGATGCCGGCGTGTGAAGAGACATCAAGGAGAGTGATATGACCCACAAGGCCACCCTGGCGGTTCGCACCGGGATTGAGACAGACCAGCAACACGGTGCCGTGGTGCCCCCCATCTACCTCTCCAGCAACTACACCTTTGCCGACTTTGGCGAGCCCCGTCAATACGATTATGCCCGCTCCGGCAATCCGACCCGCACCAATCTGGCGGGCGCGCTGGCGGCGTTGGAAGGGGGTGCTGGCGCCGTGGTTACCGGCACCGGCATGGGGGCAGTCCATCTGGTCACCACAGCACTGCTCAAGGCGGGGGATCTGCTGCTCGCCCCCCACGACTGCTACGGCGGCACCTGGCGTCTGTTTGAGTATCTGGCGGCCAAGGGCCACTACCGGGTGCAGTTTGTCGATCAGGGTAACGAGGCCGCTCTGGCCGCCGCGCTGGCCCAGAAGCCTGCGCTGGTATGGGTCGAGACCCCCTCCAACCCGCTGCTGCGAGTGGTGGATATCAGCGCCATTGCCTGCGCCGCCCACGAGGCAGGCGCGCAGGTGGTGGTAGACAACACCTTCCTCTCCCCCCTGCTGCAACAGCCGCTCGCACTTGGTGCTGATGTGGTGGTGCACTCCACCACCAAGTACATCAACGGTCACTCAGACGTGGTGGGCGGAGTGGCGATCGCCAAGGAGGCCGCACTGGCGGAGTCGCTGGTGTGGTGGGCCAACTGTCTGGGGCTCACCTCCGGGGCGTTCGACTCCTACCTCACCCTGCGCGGCCTGCGCACTCTGGCCCCCAGATTGCGCACCCATCAGGAGAACACCGATCGCATCCTCGCCTTCCTGCAACAGCAGCCGCTGGTGAAACGCATCTATCACCCCAGCCTGCCGAGCCATCCGGGCCACGATATTGCGCGCCGTCAACAGTCCGGCTTCGGCGCCATGCTAAGTTTTGAACTCGATTGCAGCGAGGCGGGCATTCGCGCCTTCCTCGCGGCCCTCACCCTCTTCTCGGTGGCCGAGTCTCTCGGCGGGGTGGAGAGTCTGGTGGCCCATCCGGCCAGCATGACCCATAGGGCCATGACCCCGGCGGCGCAGCAGGCAGCAGGCATCAGCGCCCAGCTGCTGCGGTTGTCGGTCGGTATTGAACACGGTGAAGACCTGGTGGCCGATCTGGCTCAGGCTTTTGAACAGGCGCAGCAGGCAGAACAGGTAGCGAAGTAATGGAACAGCAGCAACAAGGAGAGATCGCGGTGGCAGCAGAAGCAGGATTGAAGCGACGTCACGTCCACAAATTTGGTGGCAGCAGTCTGGCGGATCCGGTCTGTTATCGCCGGGTCGCCAGCATCGTTGAACAACAGGTGGGTGGCGACGAGCTGATCGTAGTCTCCGCCGCTGGCAAGACCACCAACCGCCTGATCCAGCTGGTGGAGCTGGCCGAAGCGGGGGACGAAGCCGCCGGTGAAGCCATCTCGGCCCTGCAGGCCTATCAGCAGAGCCTGATCGACGGCTTGCTGGAGGGTGAACTGCAGCTCGACCTGAGCAAGCAGCTGGCCGACGACATGCAGCTGATCGCCAAAACGCTTGAAGGGCAGTTTGACCGCTTCGCCCGCAACGGACTGCTCGCCTTTGGCGAAGTGTGGTCGGCGCGCCTGCTGGCAGCCCTGCTCACCAGCCGCGGCGACAAGGCTATCTGGCTCGATGCCCGCAGTTTCCTGCGCGCCGAGGATGGCGCTCTGGTCAAGGTAGATACTGCGCTCTCCAGCGAACTGCTCAAGGCGCGACTGGCGGAGCATGCCGGTCGCATCGTGGTAACCGGCTTTATCGCTGCCGACATGGAGGGGCGCTCCCTGCTGCTCGGTCGCAACGGTTCCGACTACAGCGCCAGCCTGTTGGCCCTGCTGGCGGACGGCGAATCCACCACCATCTGGAGCGACGTGGCCGGGGTCTACAGCGCCGACCCGCGCCGGGTGAAGGAGGCGCGTCTGCTGGAGCGCCTGAGCCTCGCCGAAGCGAACGAGCTGGCCCGTCTTGGCTCCTCGGTCTTGCACTCCCGAACCCTGCAGCCGGTGGCCGACAGTCGTCAGCGCCTCACCCTGCGTTGCAGCTACAACCCGGACGAGGGCTGCACCCACATCCTGCGCCGCGCCCCCCGCTCCGGCGGTGCCCGCATCGTCTCCTCGGTGGATCAGATCGCCCTCATCGAGCTGAAGGTGCTGCCACAAACCAACTATGAGCAGACGGTGGCCACCATCGAGGCCCATCTCGCCCGTTACCGTCTCAATCCGCTCACCCTGCAGCGCCAGCCGGATCGCAGGGTGCTGCGCCTCGCCTATACCCTCGAAGTGGCACAGGGCGCCTTCGAGTTGCTGCGCGACTTCCAGCTGCAAGGGAGCTTCACCGGCCTCATCCAGAAAGAGGGATACAGTCTGGTAGCGCTGGTGGGGGCAGGCGTCACCGACAACGCCGAGCAGTGTCACCGCTTCTATCAGCTGCTGGCAGATCAACCACTGGAGTTCGTACAGGTGGCCCGAGATGGCCTGAGTCTGGTGGCCGTGCTGCGTCAGGTAGTGCTGGAGCCGCTGCTCATCGCCCTCCACAGCGCCCTCTTCAGCCGCCCGACCCGGGTCGGACTGGTGGTGTTCGGCAAGGGCAATATCGGCGGCCACTGGCTGAGCCTCTATGCCCGCGAAAAGGCGCGGCTCGAACATGAACTCAATCTGGCGCTCACCCTCTACGGGGTGTTCAGCTCTGAAGGGGGCCTGCTCGATGAAGAGGGGCTGGATCCGCTCAAGGTGCAGGACAACTTTGCCCCCAAAGCGCTGATCTGGCCCGAACTGCTGGCCCAGCTGGAGCAACACAGCTTCGATACCCTGATCGCCATCGATTTGACCGCCAGCGAAACGGTGAGCCGCTACTACCCCGACTTCGCCCAGCTCGGCATTCATATCATCGCCGCCAACAAGTTTGCCGGCGCCGCCGACAGCGAGTTTTACCAGCGCATCAAGCAGACCTGCCGCGACCATCAGGTGCAGTGGCGCTACAACGCCACCGTGGGCGCCGGGCTGCCAATCCAGTCCAGCATCCAGATGCTGCGCCAGAGCGGCGACCGCATTCAGGGGGTCTCCGGCATCTTCTCCGGCACCCTCTCCTGGCTGTTCCAGCAGTATGATGGCACCCGCCCCTTCTCCGAGCTGGTGGACGAAGCATGGCAACACGGCCTGACCGAGCCGGATCCCCGCGAGGATCTCTCCGGTCAGGATGTACGGCGCAAGCTGCTTATTCTGGCGCGGGAAGCTGGCTTTGAGCTCGACTCCGCCGATATCGAGCTGGAGAATCTGGTGCCCGTCCCGCTGCGCAAGGTGACCGCCGATCAGTTCATGGACAGACTGAAAGAGCTGGATGGCCCGATCCAGACCGCCTTCGAAGGGGCCAAGCGCCTCGGCAAGGTGCTGCGCTACGTGGCACGCTTCGAGCATGACGGCAAGGCGCGGGTCGGACTGGAGTCGCTGGAGCCCCACCACCCGTTTGCCAACCTCTTGCCGTGCGACAACATCTTCGCCATCGAGAGCGACAGCTACCGCACCAACCCGCTGGTGATCCAGGGGCCGGGGGCAGGCCGGGAAGTGACCGCCGCCGCTATCCAGTACGATCTGTGGCAGATCTGCGCCAGCCTCTAAGGCTGATATGCAAAGGGAGCAACACCTCAGCTCCCGCGCACAATAAAAAAGCCCGAGTCGATGACTCGGGCTTTTTGCTGAATGCCGCTTCGATTAGGAGAAGCAAGCCTGCAGCACATAGAAAATCGCGATAGCCAGAATGGCACCGGCGGGCAGGGTGATGATCCAGGAGACTACGATGTTGCGCAGAACACCAAGATTCAGCGCCGCAATACCGCGCGCCAGGCCAACACCCATCACAGCACCGACCAGGGTTTGGGTGGTGGAGATGGGCAGACCGGTGCCGGAGGCAATCACCACGGTCGCGGCAGTGGCCAGCTGGGCAGCAAAACCACGGCTCGGGGTCAGGTGAGTGATGCCGGTACCGACCGTCGCCATCACTTTCTCGCCCATGGTCGCCAGACCGATCACGATACCGATACCGCCGAGGGGCAGGATCCACCAGGCAATGGCTGCCTGACTGGAAATCTCGCCACCGGAAGCCACGATAGAGGCCACCGCAGAGAGCGGGCCGATGGCGTTGGCCACATCGTTGGAGCCGTGGGCAAAGGCCATGGCACAGGCGGTGATCACCATCAGGATGCCAAACACCTTCTCCACGTTGGCGAAGTGCATCTTGCTGTCATCCTGCGGGTTGTACTTCTGGCCGCGAATGTAGATCCAGCCGGCAAACGCCACTGCGATGGAGATGGCGATGGAAAGCAGAATGCCCTCGCCATCGCTCAGGTGCAGACCAACGTGGGTCAGCCCCTTCTTGATGGTCACCAGACAGATAACCAGCGCAGTCAGGAACATGTAGAACGGCACATAGCGCTTGGCGTTGTTCAGGGGATCATCGGTGTTGAAGATAAGCTTCTGCACGCTGATGAACATGAAGTAGGCGATGACACCTGAGATGGCCGGGGTGATGACCCAGGAGCCGACGATGCCGCCAAACTTGCTCCACTGCACCGCTTCCGGGCCAATGCTCACCACAGCGAAACCGACGATGGCGCCGATGATTGAGTGAGTGGTGGAGACGGGCCAGCCGAAGTAGGAGGCGAGGATCAACCAGGCGCCCGCCGCCAGCAGGGAGGCGATCATGCCGAGCACCAGCAGATCCGGCGTATCGGCAAAGGCGTTGCTGTCGATGATACCGTTACGGATGGTGGCCGTCACTTCGCCACCGGCCAGATAGGCACCGGTAAATTCGAAGATCATGGCAATGATGATCGCCTGACGGATGGTCAGGGATTTCGTGCCGACCGATGTCCCCATGGCGTTGGCAACGTCGTTCGCGCCAATACCCCAAGCCATCAAAAAGCCGAACAAGGCCGCCACGAGCACCAGAGTGGTGCCGTAATTCGCGATAATGTCCATTAGTAGTGTTTACCCAGTCAGTCGATTACGAACGAGCCAGCATCAGTTCCAGACGGGCGCCTACGCGCTCGGCCTGATCTGCCAGGTCACCTACCCATTCGAGGATCTTGTAAAGGAACATCACATCGATCGGATTGTAATTGTGCTCAACCGCTTGCAGCTGTTGGCGCAGTCCGATCTGCATGGTGTCTGTATCGTCCTCGATCAGATCCAGCTGGTGGATCATCTCGGCAACCATTTCCACTTCCCGTCCTTTGAAGCCGGTCTCGAGCAGCTCGTCGAGCTCCCCGATCGCTTTCTCGGCCTGAGCGGTCGCATCAATACAACGTTTGAGGTAAGCCATGAAATCCGTCCGCATTTCGGCGGGGAACTCCATGCGACGGCCAAGCATGCGGCCGGAGATATCCTTGGCACGGTTGGCAATCTTGTCTTGCTGGGTCAACAGCTCCAGCAGGTCGGTACGTGCAACCGGCAGGAACAGGCCGCGAGGCAGTTTCAGACGGATTTCACGCTTGAGGGTATCAGCCTCTTTTTCCAGTTGGGCGATCTGCTGCCGGATCTTCTCGGCATCTTCCCAACGGTCTTCGGCAACGGCGTCAAAGAAGGGAACCAACTGCTGGGAGCACTGGTGAACCTTGACGATATGCTTCTGCAGCGGCTTGATGGGGGACTTGGCAAAAAGCCCCAAAATAGTATTTACTGGCATGGCCAAACCTGTGTCGGTGAAAAAACACTCGATACGATTTTATGAGGCGCGCATGGTAACCGAACTGCGCCCTCAATTAAACCGCGAATTAATCTAGTCGTCTCGCGGGCATTATATCCCCGCGACCCGAATCCTGCCCCCCAAAGTTGTCTGCCAGCCCGGAATGACTATGCAAACTGAGATCGAGATAAAGTTTTTTGTCGCCCACGACATTCAAGCCGAGTTATCCAACCTGCTGAATTCTCTTGAGATTAAAGAATCATCACAACAGCAGCTCGGCAACGTCTATTTCGATACGCCGACCCTGGCTCTGCGCCAGCTGGATATGGGGCTGCGTATTCGCCGCTGCGATGCCTTCGCCGAACAAACCATCAAATGCCGTGGCCAGGTGGTGGGCGGCCTGCACGCCAGACCCGAGTACAACGCTCCCGTGAGCGGCGATCTGCCGACCCTCTCGGCCTTTCCTGATGAGATTTGGCCGACTCTGACCGAGCGTGACCACATTCAGCAGCAGCTGGTCGCCCAATTTCGTACCGACTTCCTGCGCCGCCACTGGCTGATCGTCTTGGAGGGGGCCGAGATTGAGCTTGCCTGGGATCAGGGAGAGATTGTCGGCAGTCAGGGCAGCACCACCATCAACGAGCTGGAACTGGAGCTCAAATCCGGCGCTACCGCGGCGCTGTTTGCGCTGGCCCAACGCCTCGCCAAGCTTGGTGGACTGCGCCTTGGCGCCCAATCCAAGGCCCAGCGCGGTTATCGACTGGCTGGTCTTGGCAAACCGCTGGCCCTGCAGGCGCTGGTCGAACATGAAGGTATGGATGGCACAACGGGGGTAAGCGAGGGGCTGCGCCACTGGCAGCATCACGAGCAGCTCTGGCTGGAACATCCTCAGGATAAAGGCATTCAACAGCAGGCACTCGCGGCCCTGTGCCTAGGGATCGATCTGGTCGCCCGCACTGCGTCCACGCTGCCACAACCCGCACCTTGGCTGCCAGCATTGACCAGCCTGCACGCCCATCTGCAAGCCCAATCGGGCGAGCATGACGAGTGGCCTGCCGAGCTGGCCGATCTCTTCCTCTATCCGGCGTATGTCGAGTTGCAGCTGGCCATCGCCGCATGGCTGCATCACGCAGCCTGAGCGTGGCCATACCGGTACTAAAGGTCGGAAATAAAGACCGGAAACAAAAGCCAAAAACAAAACGGGTGAGCCTTGGCTCACCCGTTTTGCATTACAGCAGGTTGAGCTGCTGCATGGCGCTGCAAATGCGCTCGCGGGTCGCTTCCGACAGTGGCATCACCGGCAGACGGCACTCCTCGCTGCAGAAACCGAGCAGAGAGGCGGCATACTTGGCACCGGCCGGGCTCGGCTCGGCAAACATCGCCTGATGGAGCGGAATCAGCTGATCTTGCAGTTCACGCGCTTCTTGCCACTTGCCAGCCAGCGTGAGGTTCTGCACCTCGGCCACCAGCTTGGGGGCCACGTTGGCGGTCACCGAGATACAGCCCTGACCACCGCCGATGTTGTAGGCGACGGCAGTGGCATCTTCACCGGAGAGCCAGGCGAAGGGCTTTTTGATCAGCTGGCGCTCGGTCCAGGGGCGGGCCAGATCGCCGGTGGCATCTTTCACCCCGGCAATGCGCGGCAGTTCCGCCAGACGGGCCAGGGTCGCGGGTTGCACGTCAACGATGGCGCGCGGCGGGATGTTGTAGACGATGATCGGCTTGGCGGTGGCATCGTGTACCGCCTTGAAGTGGTGGTAGAGCCCCTCCTGATTGGGACGGTTGTAGTAACCGGCTACATGCAGAGTGGCATCAGCCCCCACCCGCTCGGCATGGAGGGTGTACTCGATGGCCTCGACCGGATTGTTGGAGCCCGCTCCGGCAATCACCGGAATACGGCCAGCGACCTGTTTTACCACCAGCTCCACCACCCGGCAGTGCTCGTCATGGGTCAGGGTCGGGCTTTCGCCCGTGGTACCCACCGGCACAATGCCGTGAGTGCCCTGTTCGATATGCCACTCCACCAGACGCAACAGCGCCTCTTCATCCAGCTTTCCCTGTCGAAACGGGGTGATCAACGCAACGATTGAACCTTGAAACATGGGATCTCCTTCTCCTAAATGACGCGCATATGGCAATAAAAAACCCCGGTACGATGTGCGCAACCGGGGTTTGAAGCTTCTCAGGGATGAGAGGTTACGCGCGAACGTCGGCAGGCCCGAATTTCAGGCTTTTTTTGTGCTTTCGTTTCAACTCGTTGAACCGCATTTCGTCATCTCTGGTCAAAAAATGGTGTCTGGGCATATTTCGGGAACACGGCATAAATGTCAAGGCGAAAGGGGCTATGTATAATGGCCGCCCAAAATTGCGTGGAGAGACCCGATGAGCAGCCCAATCAGTGCCGTCAGCCAGATGCTGGAACGAAACCAAGCCCTCTTTGTCGGCAAGCGGCTACTTGTCTGCGGCGCGCTGGAGGATGACTACCCCCGCCAGCTGGCGAGCCTGGCCCAGACCCTGACCGTCTTTACCACCGATTACTGCTACTACCGCAGCCAGCAGGCCGCCCTCGGCGAGGCTATCCTGTTCGACCACCAGCTCGGTGGCGCCCCTCGCTTCGATGCCCTGTTGCTGCTGATGCCCAAGGCCAAGGCCGAGGCACAATATCTGCTGGCCATGATGACCCCCTTGCTGGAAGCGGGTGCCGATCTGTTCCTGGCCGGTGAAAACCGCGGCGGCATCAATGGCGCCGACAAGCTGCTGGCCCCCTATGGCGAAAAGCCGGTCAAGCGCGATTCGGCGCGCCGCTGCTCTCTCTATCACGGTGAGCTGAGCCAACCGGTCGCCCCGTTCGATCTGGATAGCTGGTTTGGCCGCTACCAGTGCAAGGCGGGTGATACCGAGCTGACCGTGCTGGCACTGCCCGGCGTCTTCAGCGCCGCCGAGCTGGATCTCGGCACCCAGATGCTGCTGGCCGCCGTACCGCCGATGAAGGGCGAGCTGCTCGATTTTGGCTGCGGCGCTGGGGTAATTGGGTCTGTGCTGGCCAAGCGCAATCCGGATCTGCGGCTCAACATGGTGGATATCAGTGCGCTGGCGCTCGAATCGAGCCGCCGCACCCTGGCGATCAACGGTCTGCAGGGCAAGGTCACCGCTTCCGATGTCTATTCGGATGTCTCCACCCGTTTCCAGCACATCGTCTCCAACCCGCCATTCCATGCGGGTCTCAAAACCTTCTATGCGGCGACCGAGCAGTTCCTGGCCAAGGCGCCGGAATTTTTGCTGCCAAATGGTTCGCTGACCATTGTTGCCAACGCCTTCTTGCGCTACCAGCCTATACTGGAGACACACTTCAAACGGACTGAAGTGATCAGCAGTGATGCCAAATTCAAGGTCTATCTGAGCAAAATGTAAATAAGTGTAAGCAGCACAATAAAACAGCTAGAGAGCGCCATACGGGATCTGATAAGGTACTAAGAGCACGATAAAAACCACCCCTTTAGGGGTGTTTTTATACCGGACATTGAAAACCTTTTCATGCGGTTCATTCAGGGAGAGAAATACGATGGCAGGCATTTTGACCATGATCCTGGCTGGTGGCGAAGGTACTCGCCTGCAGCCTCTGACCACCACCCGCAGCAAGCCTTCCGTCCCCTTCGGTGGCAGCTACCGGCTGATCGACTTTGTCCTCAACAACTTCGTCAACGCCGACTTTCTGCGTATCTATGTACTGACCCAATTCAAATCCCAGTCTCTCTACTTGCACATGAAGAAAGGTTGGAACATTGTCGGCATCACCGACCGCTTTATCGACCCCATCCCGGCCCAGATGCGGATGGGCAAACGCTGGTATGACGGTACCGCAGATGCTATCTACCAGAACCTCGGCTTTATCGAGCGGGCCGAACCGGATCACGTCTGCATCTTTGGCTCCGACCACATCTACAAGATGGATGTGAGCCAGATGGTGAGCTTCCATAAGCAGAAAAATGCCGCCATGACAGTCGCAGCCCTGCGCATGCCCATCGAAGAGGCGAGCGCCTTCGGGGTGATCGAGGTGGATACCGAAGGGCGGATGATCGGTTTTCAGGAAAAGCCGAAGCAACCCAAGCACATTCCCGGAGATCCGACCCAGGCGCTGGTCTCCATGGGCAACTACATCTTCGAGACTGATGCCCTCTGCCGCGAACTGAAGCGGGATGCCGCCGAAGAGAACTCCAGCCACGACTTTGGCAAGGATGTGATCCCGAGCCTCTACCCGCGCGCCCCCGTCTATGTCTACGACTACAGCACCAACGTCATCCCCGGCGAGAAACCGCACGTCTACTGGCGGGATGTGGGCACCCTCGACTCTTATTGGCAAGCGCACATGGACCTGGTGGCCGACAATCCCCCCTTCTCCCTCTATAACCGCAAGTGGCCCCTGCACACCCACTATCCGGCGCTGCCGCCTGCTACCTTCATCGACAGCGACGAGTGCAAGGTGAAGATCGCCAACTCGCTCATCTCCGCCGGTTGCTTCATTCAGGGCAGCCAGATCCAGCGATCCATCCTCGGTTTCCGCTGCAATATCGGCGCGTGCAGCCATATCAGTGAATCCGTGCTGCTGGGGGATGTGAAGATTGGTGAAGGGTGCTCCATCCGGCGCGCCATCATTGATAAAAACGTTGAAATTGCGCCAGGCACCGTTATCGGTGAAAATCTGGACCACGATAGAGAGCGATTTACCGTATCCGAAGGCGGTATCGTGGTGGTACCTAAGGGAGCAAGAGTTGGCTATTAACCCACTGAAAATCCTGTTTGTTGCCTCGGAAGTTGAGGGGCTGGTCAAGACCGGGGGCCTGGCCGATGTCGCCAGAGCCCTGCCGATGTACCTGGCCCAGAAGGGACATGATGTCAGGATCATGTTGCCCTTCTACAAGACGATCAAGCGACGGGATGAGGCCAGACTGGTGGCGTCCCGCTGGCTGCCAACCCATCCCGGGCTGCCGGATATCGGTTATCGCATCTACCAGATGGAGCTGGATGGCGTCTGCGTCTATCTGCTCGACTGCCCGCAATATTTCGATCGTCCCCAGCTCTACGCCGAGAACAATCAGGCCTATCCGGATAATGGCGAGCGCTTTGCCTTCTTCTCGGCCGCGGCCCTCCATGCCTGCGAGCAGCTTGGCTTTGCCCCGGATATCGCCCACTGCAATGACTGGCACACCGGCCTGCTGCCACTGCTGCTGAAAACTCGCCACGCTCACAACCCCTTCTTCCAGCAGACCCGCAGCGTGATCAGCATTCACAATGCGGCGTTTCAGGGGGTGTTTGGCCGCGAGCAGTTCTGGGCCATGCCCGAGATCGCCGACTATGAACGCCGCATCAACTACGACTACGGCCACGTCAATCTGCTCAAATGCGGGGTGCTCTACGCCGACAAGATCAATGCGGTCAGCCCCAACTATGCTCAGGAGCTGCTGACTCACCTCGGCGCCCACGGCATGGCACATATCTTCCAGCAACGGGCGGCCGATCTCTGCGGCATCCTCAACGGCTGCGACTACAAGGACTGGGATCCGGAGTTCGACGAATTCCTGCCTGCGACCTACAGCATCGACAACATGGCTGGCAAACAGATCTGCAAAGAGAGCCTGCAGCAGGAAGCGGGGCTGGCCGTGGCGGACTTGCCCATCTACGGCATGGTTTGCCGCCTGACCGAGCAAAAGGGCGTTCCCCTGCTGCTCCCTGCGCTGGAGAAATTCCTCCACCATCAGGTACAAGTGGTGATCGTCGGCTCTGGCGATCCTGCGCTCGCCACGCAACTGCAAACCATGGCCCGGGATTATCCGGGCAAGCTCGCCTTCATCAACACTTATGACGATCGGCTGGCCCATCTGGTCGAAGCCGGTGCCGACTTCTTCCTGATGCCCTCGCTGTTCGAGCCTTGCGGCCTCAACCAGATGTACAGCCTCGCCTATGGCACCCTGCCACTGGTACGCGCCGTGGGTGGTCTGAAAGATACCGTGGTGGATTGGGATGCAGATCCCGAGCATGCCACCGGCTTCTGTTTTAACGATCCGACTGCCGCCATCCTGCTCGATACCATGCGCCGTAGCCTGCTCTATTTCCTGCAGGACAAAGAGCGTTTTGCCAAGGTGCAGCGCAATGCCATGAGCACCCGCTTCAACTGGCCTGACTCGGTCACCCAGTATGAACGGATGTATCAGAGCGCATTGGGCCGTTACTGAATGCCAGACGTCGGCTAATTGCTGAAGTTTTGTACCCTTTGCGCCACTTTGGGCGTCAACAGCGAAAAAAGTCCCCTTTGGCTGTTGACGCTCCCCCAAAACTCTATAGAATCCCCCTCCGCAGTGATGCGAAGGTGGCGGAATTGGTAGACGCGCTAGCTTCAGGTGTTAGTGTCCCACGGATGTGAGGGTTCGAGTCCCTCTCTTCGCACCAATACTGCCATGCTGATTCAGCAGCATGTAAATCCAACTAGAAAACCCGAATGTGCGAAGGTGGCGGAATTGGTAGACGCGCTAGCTTCAGGTGTTAGTGCCCCCCGGGTGTGAGGGTTCGAGTCCCTCTCTTCGCACCATGCTTCTCCAGACAGCATGTAAATCAAAACTGGTAACACAATGTGCGAAGGTGGCGGAATTGGTAGACGCGCTAGCTTCAGGTGTTAGTGTCCCACGGATGTGAGGGTTCGAGTCCCTCTCTTCGCACCATGCTTTATCCAGACAGCATGTAAATCCAGACTGGAAACCCGAATGTGCGAAGGTGGCGGAATTGGTAGACGCGCTAGCTTCAGGTGTTAGTGCCCCCCGGGTGTGAGGGTTCGAGTCCCTCTCTTCGCACCATGATTCTGACATGTAAACACAGAGCAATGCGCTCCAACCGCATTTAAAAACCAGCTGGAGAAAATCAGTGTGCGAAGGTGGCGGAATTGGTAGACGCGCTAGCTTCAGGTGTTAGTGTCCCACGGATGTGAGGGTTCGAGTCCCTCTCTTCGCACCATTCATTACGCAAAAGGCCCATCACGAAAGTGATGGGCCTTTTGTTTTTACTCCTTGTTATGGCTATGCTTTTGACGACTCCCCGCTCATCGTCATGCCAAGGAACGCATATGATACTGGATACCGACATTCACAACTTTTACGAACATCTGGTGCTCAAGGAGATTGAGAAACAGGGGCTGCAGCAAAAGCTCAACAGCGATCAGATGGCCGACCTCTGCTGCCTTACCCTCAACCAGCTTCCGGCCCACTATATTCGCCACAATGTCGACATGATCTACTTCCTGACCGACGCCAAGCGCACCGAAATGGAAAAGCTGGTGGTCGAATCGCTCAAGGTGGCACAGCAGAAGATCAAGCAGGCTCCCGTCAAAAGCTCATAACCAGGGCTGCTGCCAGAGCAGGGTAACGATACCGGTCAACCCGGCCACTGGCAGCAAGATCAAGGCGGGCCGCAATCCGGGCTCCAGCATCACCCAGGCAGCCAGCAGAAAACCTACACTCCAGGTGCCGTACTCTTTATCCTGACCCCATGCGAGTACGGCCACCGCCACCAGCAACATCATACCCCGCAATATCCAGCGCATTGTTTTCTCCCCAACCAACAATTGATAATAATTATCATCTGCATCTATTGGGGATGCAAGTGGCGTCACAGGCAAGCTTCGTATGTGACCCTTTGTGTCAACAGGCCGCTCAAAAACGGGTTATGAGATCAACTAATTTGTGATTTTTTCAATCAAATGTGCATTTTTGCCAATTTGATGGGGCTTTAACCCGCCGGGTTTGTGGTAGATTGCGGCCTCTTTTTGGGTTGCCTCCTCGGGATCGATGTATCCACAGGACGAGAGGGAGTGACCTTGGCGAGCAAGAGTTTAGGAAGTATCTATGCAAAACCAACAAAACCACATCCGACTACCGGGCATGGCACAGGTGTTTGCCTGTCTAGCCATTTTCCTGGCCCTGGCATTCTCGTTCACCAGCGTGCTCGATCTGCCGATCCAGCTGGCGCTGTTCATCGCCTGGTTCGTCATCATGGGGCTTGGCATCAAACTCGGCCACGATTACAAATCCCTGGAACAGGCAGCCGTTGACGGCGTTGCCAAGGGAATGGGGGCCATCCTGATCCTGGTCTCCGTCGGTGCTCTGGTCGGCACCTGGATTGCTGGTGGCATAGTCCCCAGCATCATCTACTTCGGCCTCAAGGTGATCCACCCGTCCATCTTCCTGCTGGCAACCCTGATCATCTGCTCCCTGACCTCGCTGGCCACCGGCACCTCCTGGGGCTCTGCCGCCACCGCCGGTATCGCTATGATGGGGATCGGCCACAGTCTCGGCGTGCCTGCGCCGCTGGTAGCCGGTGCCGTGCTCTCCGGCGTCTATTTCGGTGACAAGCTCTCTCCGCTCTCCGACTCAGTAGTGCTGGCTTCGACCATGTCCAACGTCGACGTGGTGGAACATATCAAGGGGATGCTGCCTATCAGCCTGCTCTCCTATGTCATCACCGCCGTGCTGTTCACCGTGGTGGGCATGCAGTATTCGGGTAATGTCAGCCTGGAGCAGGTCAATCTGGTGATGGAGGCTCTCGACAACCAGTTCAATATCACCCCGCTGGCCATAGTCCCCGTGGTGCTGGTGCTGGGTCTGCTGGCCAACCGCAAGCCCGCCTTCCCGGTGATCAGCTTCGGCGCCCTGCTTGGCCTGATCTGGGCCATCGCCTTCCAGAGCATGGATCCAGTCAAGGCAATGCACTCGGCTTATAGTCCGTTTGCCATCACCTCCGGCATCGATTTTATCGACAACATTCTCGGGCGCGGCGGCATGGAGTCCATGCTGGGCTCGGTCGCGGTCATCATCTTCGGTCTCGGGTTTGGCGGCCTGCTGGAGAAGGTCGGTATTCTGGAAGTGATCGCCAGCGCCTTCGAGAAGCGCATCAATAGCGTCGGCAGCCTGACCAGCCACACCATCGGCACCGCGTTTCTGGCCAACGTGTTTGGCTCAGCCATGTATGTGTCGCTGATCCTGACCCCCAAGATCATGGCCAAAAACTACGACCGACTGGGACTGGCGCGCAAGAACCTCTCTCGCAACGCCGAGTTTGGCGGCACCCTCACCTGCGGCATGGTGCCCTGGAGCGACAACGGCATCTTCATGGCCGGGGTTCTGGGGGTGGCAACCCTCGACTACCTGCCCTACATGTGGCTGAGCTTCACCTGCATCATTGTGACCATCATCCTCGCCTACATGGGCAAGGCAGTGAACCGGATCCCGCTGGTCGCGGCGGCAAGCTCCCGCTAAGCCATCCTGAAACAACAAAGGCGCCACCAAGGCGCCTTTGTTGTTTCAGAGAAATGCTGTTTGATGGAGCTCACTGATCACCACAAACAAAAACAGCCCTCGTTGCCGAGAGCCGTTTCATCAGACCGATAACGCCGATCAGATGGAGAAGCTGGAGCCACAGCCACAGGTCGTGGTGGCGTTGGGGTTGGTCACGGTAAAGCGTGAACCTTCCAGACCCTCGGTGTAATCCACACTGCCGCCTACCAGATATTGCAGGCTCATGGGATCGATCACCATGGTGACGCCATTCTTCTCGACTACGGTGTCCCCGTCGTTGATCTTCTCATCAAAGGTAAAGCCATACTGGAAACCGGAGCAGCCCCCACCCGTGATGTATACCCGCAGCTTCAGCTCGGGATTCTCTTCCTCGGTGATCAGGTTCTTCACCTTGTTGGCCGCCGCATCCGTCATCTGGATGGGCAGCGGGGCTTCTGCTACTGCACTCATTACTGACCTCACAACCATTAGATCCACAAACATGGAAACCGCGAAATTATCCAATACCCGACCATTCAGTTCAAGTATTCACCACGTTTAACCGGCCGCGGGAACCGGGGCAGGCGGTGCGGCGACCAGCGGCTTGATCACCTCGCCCCACTCAACCAGCAGCTCTTGCGCCGGTTGCCTGCCGTCCTTGTTGATGGTGACACGGATTCGATCCGGCACAAAGCCTTCCGGCAACTGCCAATTCCCTTCCAGCAGCTGGAAATAACGCAGGGCATAGCGCCACTCGCTCACCTTCATCCCGAGATCGCGGCCGGTCAGCGTCTTCGGCTTGTCAGCCAGGCTCCCCTCTACCCGGATCTGCACCTGACCACGGAACAGCTCCCGCTTCTTGGCAGGCTGGGTCAGGGCGAGACGATAGTGGTAGCGACCGGGAATGCTGGTCTCCTGCAGGGTCAGGTTGTCGATCACCACCCCCACCTGTTCGCCGGTGGGGCGCATGATCCGCTCGAAAAAGGCCAGCTGGCGCTTGAGCTCCTGCACCTGCGCCTCCTGACTCTTCAGGGTGGTCTGCAACTGCTCGAAGGCCGCTTTCTGGGTCGCCAACTGGGTATCTTTCACCCCCAATTCGGTCTTGAGCTGGCCGATGGCCTTGCCCTGGCGATCCAGCGTCTCCTGCTGTACCACCAACAGACTGCTCTGGGCCAGCTCCTGACGGTTACCGACAAAGTAACCGATGAGCCCGCCGACGGCTAACACGACCAATAACTTCAATAGATTGGACATAGCCCCTCATCCCGTTATCACGCCATTTACGGCAGCGCTCTCCCTTCACTATACCGCCCTGACCGGGGCCAAAGGCGATAAAGGGAAAAATTAACTGGCCGTGGCGCTGCCATCACCTCGCTTTTGACGCGCGGCGAGCCGTAAAGTTCGCTCCAGGATCTGGGAATAGATGGGCCGCCCCCCCAGCCACTGGGCAACCAGAGTCGCACCGACCGTGGTGATCATCATCGGCAGGATCAGCTGATAGTTGTCGGTCATCTCGGTGACCAGCACGATACCGGTGATGGGGGCACGCACGGTGGCAGCAAACAGCGCCCCCATTCCGGCGATGGCAAAGGCGCCGGGCTCGATGCCAAGCTCGGGAAACGCCGCATGAAACAGATGGCCAAACACCACGCCAAACAGGGTGCCCAGCGCCAGGGTCGGCGCAAACACCCCGCCTGGGGCACCGGAGCAGAAGCAGATGAGGGTCGCGACCAGCCGCACCGAAAAGATGAGGAACAGGGTCGCCATCGCATACTCATCCCCCATCAGATGGGGAATAAGCTCTGTGCCGCCCCCCGTCACCGCAGGAGCAAACAGCGACAGCACGCCAAACGTTCCGGCGACCAGCATGCCGATGGCCACAAAACGGTGGCGCTTGTTCTGGTGCAACGCCAGATAGCCATCCTGACAGGCCAGCACCAGCTTGTTGAAGACAAAACCGAGCACCCCGAAGGTGGCCCCCATAAAGAGGAACAGCCAGAGCGCCTTGAGGGCTGGCGCATCGTAGTGGGGCAGAGTGATCACCGCCCCCTGCCCTTTCATGTTCTGCAACATCAGGGTCGCCATGATGGCGGAGATCCCCACCGCCTTGATGGCCAGAAAGGAGTAGCGAAACTGCGGCCGCATCTCCTCCATCACGAATAGGATGCCCGCCAGCGGCGCATTGAAGGCTGCCGCCAGACCGCCCGCCGCACCGGCGGCCAACAGGGCATGGCCATGCTCCTTGGGCAGCCGGAAGATATCCGCCACCATCTTGCCGAGGTTGCCGCCGATCTGTACCGAAGGCCCCTCCCGCCCCAGCACCATACCGGAGCTCAGGGTGCAGATGCCACCGAAGAACTTGACCGGCAACACCCGCCACCACCGCACCGGGCGCAGATCATCCATCGCCCCCTCGATCTCGGGAATGCCGGAACCGCCCGCTTCCGGGGCAAAGGTATGAGTGAGGAAGTAGCCGACAAATCCCAGCAAGGCGCTGAAGCCAAAGCCGAGCAGACCGAGCTGCCACCAGGGACGGTCGGCCAGCAAGGCAATGCGTTGCTCTGCCAGCCAGTGGACTCCCGATTCGAACAGGCCGCACACCAGTCCGGCCAGGGTGCCGACCAGCGCCGCCAGCAACAGAACCAGCAAGGGCATCTTGTCTTGCCGGATAATGCGGGAAAGCGGCCCCCGCGAAGAGGTATCGGCTTCAGAGGAGAGAGCTTGTTGCGCCATCTTGTTACACCAACTTGGAAAAACCATATCGTCAGCTAGCTGAGATCAGGATCACCCGGTGCGTTGCTCGGCTGCCCAGGGCTGGGGCTTTCTGCTATAGTCGGCCCGTTAAATTTTTGTCACGGGAGCAGACCGAGAGTCCGGGTGGCGAGAGCGCAAAGCATACTCCTGATGCTCCGGCCTGCCGAGTCTCAATCGGCTGCAATCCCTTGTGTGACGACCAAAATCCCATTAAGGATGATCCATGTCAAAATCAGATCAGCTGTTTGAACAGGCCCGCCAGACCATTCCGGGTGGCGTCAACTCACCGGTCCGCGCCTTCAATGGGGTCGGCGGCACACCCCGCTTCATCGATCACGCCGACGGCGCCTATCTCTATGATGTGGATGGTCAGGCCTACGTGGATTACATCGGCTCCTGGGGCCCCATGCTGCTGGGTCACAACCACCCGGCCATCAAGGCCGCCGTCATCAAGGCCGTTGAGAAGGGGCTGAGCTACGGTGCGCCGACCGAGATCGAAGTGCTGATGGCCGAGAAAGTCCGCCAGATCGTCCCCTCCATGGAGCAGGTGCGGATGGTCAACTCCGGCACCGAAGCCACCATGAGCGCCATTCGTCTGGCCCGTGGCTACACCGGCCGCGACAAGATCGTCAAATTCGAGGGCTGCTACCACGGCCACGCCGACTCCCTGCTGGTCAAGGCCGGTTCCGGCGCCCTGACCCTGGGTCAGCCCAACAGCCCGGGCGTACCGGCTGATTTTGCCAAGCATACCCTGACCTGCGTCTTCAACGATCTGGATTCGGTGCGTGAAGCCTTCACCCAATACGGCAACGAGATTGCCTGTATCATCGTCGAGCCGGTCGCAGGCAACATGAACTGCATCCCGCCGGTGCCCGGCTTCCTGGAAGGGCTGCGTGCCATCTGCGACGAGTTCGGCGCCCTGCTGATCCTGGACGAGGTGATGACCGGCTTCCGCGTCTCCCTGCGTGGTGCCCAGGGCCACTACAACATCGACCCGGATCTTACCACCCTCGGCAAGATCATCGGTGCCGGCATGCCGGTGGGCGCCTTCGGCGGCAAGAAGAAGGTGATGCAACACATCGCACCGACCGGCCCTGTCTATCAGGCGGGAACTCTCTCCGGCAACCCGGTGGCCATGGCAGCCGGTCTGACCATGCTGGATCTGCTGCTGGAGCCGGGTCTCTATGAGCAGCTGAGCGCCAAGACGGCTCGTGTTGCCGAGGGACTGAAAGCGGCCGCAGCCAAACACGGCATCCCGCTCGCCATCAACTATGTGGGCGGCATGTTCGGCTTCTTCTTCACCGACGAGCCCGAAATCACCCGCTACGAGCAGGTCACTCGCTGCGACATGGAACGCTTCAAGCGCTTCTACCATCTGATGCTGGAAGAGGGCGTCTATCTGGCGCCGAGCGCCTACGAGGCGGGCTTCCTGTCGCTGGCTCACGGCGACAAGGAGATTGAACACACCCTGGCCGCCGCCGAGCGCAGCTTCGCCAAGCTGGCTGGCTAAATCACCGCTGGTTGTCGCCAAGGGCCCGTCATGGGCCCTTTTCTATTACAGAGACTCCATCACCACACAGGGCGGCAATACGCCCATTTATGGTGCATTGTCCCCTGGTCATCCGCCGATTTGTCATCCTCTGGTGCAACTTGCCCCATCATCCCTGTCATAAAGCAGGCCCACTATTTGCACATTCACCACAAGAGCCCACGTCACCGAGGTCCATATGGCAGAGATGAGCCCCATCGATGTGCTGCGGCGCTATCAGGAGTATCAGGAGGAGCTGACCCCGCTACTGCAGGGGCTGCTCAGCGCCCCCCTTGTCTCGCTCAAGGGGTATCCCTTTGTTGTCAGCATTGACCACTATCAGGGGCCGATGTGCATCCAGCCTGCGGCACCGACGGCCCATAACCGGCTGCACCTTATCGTGCAGGGGCAAGGACGGGAGATCACCGTCTGTCTGAATCAGCTGATTGGCTGGTTGATGGGGGACAGGGAGCGCCGCCGCGCCATGCCCTGGTTCAAGGCGGTCTATGTGGTGCTCAGCATGGCGCTGTTTTTGATCGTCGCCACCCTGATCTGGCACGGGCTGGAGCAGCTCTACCAGCTATTGTGCGGTGAGCAGCAGAACCAGCTCGGCGCCTTTAGCGCCATCATCTTCCTGACGCTGGCACTGGCGGTGTTCGATCTGGGCAAGACCATTCTGGAAGAGGAGGTACTGCTGCATAAGGATATCTTCCGCCACAGCGCTATTCGCCGCACCATCACCCGCTTTATCGCCGCCATTCTGATCGCGGTCTCCATCGAGGGGCTGTTGCTGCTATTCAAAGGCTCGCTCGGCCAGAGCGAGCTGCTCTGGCCAGCGGTCGGAGTGATGGGGTGTGCGGTGGGTTTGCTGCTGGCGCTTGGCCTCTATGTTTTTCTGGGGGCCAAGGCCGAAGCGGCACTGGTACAGGCTAGCCTGCGCTCTCCACCGTCAGCTGCACAGGGGAGCGACGCGCCGCCCGCCAGGAAGCGTACATGGTCCAGGAGGTATAGATGACGATAAAGGCAACCAGCCACTTCAGCATCTCCATATCCATGGATTTGACCAGCATGGCGGCCAGCACCACACCGATGGGGCCAAAGATGGCTACCGCCAGCACCGCCTTGGCATCAAACGCCCCTTTGCGGATAAAAGTGCCTGCGGAGAAAACGCTGAGCACGGCGGTGGAGCCCATCATGATGGGAAACGCCGCCAGCGGATTCATCCCCAGCAGATAAACCAACGTCATGCAGGGGGCAAACAGGCCGATACCGACATTCATCAGCACCCCGAAGATGAAATTGCCAAGCAGGGCAATCGTCAGCTTGTAGCCGCTGAGCCCCATCGCATCGCCGCCTACAGGAAAAAGCCCCAGCAGACCGGCAAAGATAAGCCCTGCAACGACCAGCAAGGAGATAGCCATCACCAACCGGATGGTCTGCCGATCAAACGAGGCCACATGGCGAGCCCCCCAGGCAGCGCCCGCTGCGGCGGCCATCATCATGCTGATCAGCGTCAGCGGCTCCACTGCGACTGCACCGACGAAGATCAGCGACTGAGTTACGGTCGGCAGCACGCACTGCCCATTGAGGGTACCCGGCAGTACCCGATCATCGATCAGCTTGAACTGCTTGTAGCAGGCGGTCTTTACCGCAAAGCTGCCCACCCCCAGGGTATCGAGGAAGTTGGCAACCCCACCGATCAACGCCACCGGCCAAAAGGGGGTCGCCTCAAAGGATCCACTCTGCTTCTTCCGACAGCAGGCTTGCACCAGCATGAAGACAAATACGAGGCCTCCGGCTATAAAAACCAGCCGTAAAATATCAACTAACATAGGGGTTTCTCCTGCAACGGGCGGCGATTCTAAGGCAAGCAGCAGAAAAAATCTTGACCGGAATTAAGCAATGCTCACGACACACCTCTGCGAGGCGAAATATTTATCATTAGACTCCGAACGGCTCTGCTAATACTTGTTACTGAGGCCAACAGGCCGGGTCCTGAGCACGTTGTTATGGTCCTTTCGCGACGACCACTTGTGCCAAAGGACATAATAAAAAAGAGGGCCGGTAGTGATACCGACCCTCTTTCTGTATCTGGCCGGGGCGCTAGGCCCTCGACCATGACAACCGCTTATTGAATGCTCTTGCCGGCACGCACGTCCTTGATAAACCCCTTCAGGCTGGCCAGATCACGGGGAGCACCGCGCAGGATCTGATCACCAATGATGAAGGCCGGGGTACCAGAGATACCGAGCGCTTCAGCCAGCGTACGGTTGGTACCGAGGTTCTGGTCAATGCTGCCATCCTTGATCTTGGCTTCCACCTTGCTCCAGTCAACACCGGCCGCCACAGCCAACTGCTTGACCTGTGCTTCATCAGCGAGCGGCCCCTGATGGGTATAGAGCTTCTCGTGGAACGCCTGGTACTTGTCAGGCTGACCCAGCTGGACCGCCAGCGCAGCACGGGCTGCGAAGTAGGAGGACTCGCTCAGAATGGGGAACTGCTTGTAGATGTAACGGATATCTTTATCTTCCGCCATCAGCTGCTTGACCAGCGGATGGGCCCGTTTGCAGTAACCACAGTTGTAATCGAAAAACTCCACAATGGTCAGAGATGCCTTCGGATTCCCCATCTCGGGATCCTGATTGGCATAAAGCTGCTTGGAGTGAGCCTTGATCAGCGCCTTGTCACTCTCGGCCTGCTGGCTCTCCTGCTTGGCACGCAGGGCATTGGACATCTCGACCAGGATCTCGGGGTTCTTGACCAGATAGTCGCGAACGATTTGCTCGACATCGCTTTTGGTCAGCTCGCTTGCATGTACCGGCGTCGCCAGCAGGGTCACACCAGCCAGCGCGCAAAACAGGGCATTTTTAATAGTCATAACGTTATCTTGCAGAGGATATGATAGAGGCCACTATAGTGGTTGAGTCTGTTTTCAAGTCAAGTTATCTGGCCAAAAAAGCGCTTGATGCGCCCTGATTGCCACTTTTTCATGTTGTTTAGCACAATTAACCAGCAATCGAACCGGACGGGGATTTACAAGCCGGATCAGCATGGTAATATTCGCCGCACTGCTGCGGAGGGGTGGCAGAGCGGCTGAATGCACCGGTCTTGAAAACCGGCGATGGGCGACCATCCGTGGGTTCAAATCCCACCTCCTCCGCCATTTATACCGAGCCCATGCAACCATGTTGCGTGGGCTTTTTATTTGCCTGCGATTTGCCATTCCTAATAGCTCTCAAAATACTAGCCTTCTCCAACACCTGTCTTGATCTTCTCACCTGCGGGCTCAACAGCTGCCACAAGATCACCTATCAATATCGAACCTCTGCGTTCCTGTGCACATCCCTTCCTACTCCAAACCACAGCGACCAAACGCTCCCACAACAGATCCAGATTGGCATGGCATAGCCAATAACCCCTCTTCGGAATAAAGTCAGGACCGGTTAACACAGTCATAGAAAAGCAGGGGCGATGGGGTTGCGGCTTAAAAAGAGCGGATGGCTAACTCAGGAAGCAGAGATTCCAAGCAAGAGGTCATGACGTATAGGCGATCATGGGATGCACGGGATATGACAACTGCAGAGCCACCGCACAGAGCGACAGCGGTTCAGTTAAGGAAGAGTACCAAGCGAAATATCAGGCTATTTGTGGAACCAGAAAACAGCGGCGAGTAACAATAAGAACAGAAGAAAAGAGATAAGATGGGTCAATTATCAGGCAATTCTCTAAATTGCAGGCAATAAAAAACCCCGCTCGATGAGCGGGGTTTCTTGTATTGGGTGCCTGGCAGTGTCCTACTCTCGCATGGCGAATGCCACACTACCATCGGCGCTACCGCGTTTCACTTCTGAGTTC